>NZ_JAUORS010000001.1:0-352500 GCF_030548165.1 Oceanobacter sp. 5_MG-2023
CAGGCCTGCAAGTCGGCTTCGTGATTCGAAACCATCCGGTAGCCCAGAGTGAGCACCGGATTAAATGGATGTCCCCTACAGGACGGGATGACAACAGATATTCAGGCAAGACAGGTGGGTGTCTGTTAACAACAATTGAAATCCAGCTCGCCCAGAGGACGCTGAAGAAACTTGTCATACAAAAATACCAGAGCTCGCTGGCTATTCTATGACGCATGCTGGCGATGACACATGCTGGCCAGATGCCAGGTATTCCAGAAAACCCATGACCTCAACAGGCCCTCAGATCCGGCTGTTGGCATTGCTGAAAGCGTATGTAGGCTTTGATCCAATAGAGGTAAGTTTTTTCTGTTCGAAGGCTGTATCCATTCAGCCGCATGAAACGAGAGATCTGGTTCAAAAACGGACTTTTACCCATGGTCCTACTTCTCGCGAAATGACTGTATGGATAAACAGCACAATAAAATCGAAGATAAAATCCATGCTCGTATCTCCAGAGAAGTTGCGCATTTTTTCGGTTGCTGTTAGCGTAACCTTATGACGTTCAATGGTTTTGCGCTTTTGGCGTAGAATTAATGCGTACGTTAAAACAGAAAAACGCGCATGCGCATAAATAAACTGTTAGCTTTTCAAAGGGATAGCCTAGTAAATGAGCAGGTTCTCTATAACTATTGGGAATAATGTGTTTCCATCAAAGACAGCTGCTTTAAAGTTCTACAAACAAATATTTGACAAGTATAGTTTTGGCGAAAGCCTTAATGATGAGGATGCTAAGCATATAATTTCTTTAGCATTTAAAGATACAGGATCGTCAGATGAAGTAGATGAGTTTGCAGAGGGTGTTGTATCAGGCCTTGGTATTTTTCCTGATGAATTAAATGAAAATAAAATTTTAAATGTAATGGTAGTTCGTCACCCAGAGTTCAGAACTACAAAATGCTTTTGTTTTGTTGGTCAGCTTGATGGGGAAAAACATGAACAACTTTTCAGTTATAGGATGGCAATTAGTGGTGTGCCTTCAGATTTACGTTATTTTTCCAGTGTTTGTAGATTTTCTGTACGTAAAAGAACTAGGAATTTTAAAATTGAACAGTTTAAAAACAGACCTGTTCAATGTGCGGTGTCAGGTAATATTGTTGAGTGGGAGGAATGCCAAGTAGACCATAAAGCACCACTGACTTTTTCAGTTATTGTTAAGGCATTTATAGCAGCTAATGACTTAGATGTTTCTAGTATTGATTACGCATTTGAAAACTCAATGGGAGTTTTTTCTGACCCTGCTCTTACAGAAAAATTTGATGAGTTTCACAAGAAAATGGCAGTTTTAAGAATTATATCCATTAATGAAAACCTAAAGTTATCAAGCTCTGCTAGAGTTAAGCCAACTAGAAAAGACGGTACTTTAAATAATTAAGCTAACAAGTTGCTGCACGCGGAAAAACTACTCGCTGCACTCCCAGTTTTCCTGCGAGCAAGGCGTTATGTCGCTCACTTTTTCATTCCGCGATAAACCGTATAGAATGGAATCTAAGCCGTTTAAAGGAGTCAATCAGTCAATGCCTGTCATTAGTCGATTCTATGGAGTTATTATCGCAATGTATTTTAACGATCATAATCCTCCTCACTTTCATGCTAAATATTCTGGTTACGAGGCACTTTTTGCCTTTGACGGCTCAATACTTGAAGGGGAGCTTCCTAATAGAGCCACGAAATTCGTTCAGGAATGGCTTTCAGAGCATCGCGCCGAACTAGAGGAAAATTGGCATAAGGCTCAGAATGGCGAACCACTAAACTACATTGCCCCATTGGAGTAAAACCATGCTTCACGTTAGAAACGCAAAATATCTGGACGGCTTTAAACTGTGGGTAACATTTGACGACGGTACAGCTGGAGAAGTCAATCTAGAAAACAAGCTATCTGGCAGTGTCTTTGAACCTCTCAAGGACTCTTCGTTTTTTTCTAAAGTTGCAGTAGACCCAGAATTAGAGACAGTAGTTTGGCCGAATGGTGCCGATTTAGCACCTGAGTTCTTAAAACGTCACATAACAAAGCGCTAAAGTTCACTCCCTTGGCTTAAAGTTAAAGTGCGCACCTACGGATAACGTCGGCATCAGAGATGCCTTCTTCTCGGGAGACTTCCGGCACCGAGCGATGATGAGGTGATGTAATCCCCCCATTTTTAATCGCTCGTTTGAGTAGAGGGTTAAGCTACCTTTCGTAGCCTGGCTGGAGGTGTACGCATTCTGAGTGGGCTTGCCCGGCTGAATGTAGATCAGAGTAATCCGGTTTCTGTTGGCCCAGTCTATCAGCGACTGTGAGATATATTCTGGGGGGATTACATACCGACCCATTGGCAGGAGAAAAGCACTTTGTGCTGCACGGCATGGGAACCGGCCTGCGCTACCCATTATTTCCCAACCTCAACGCCCAGATCAGTTATGGCTGGCAACTGCGCGACAGCGGCAGTAACGACTCCGGCGACCATGGCCGCCTGCATGTTTCGCTGCAAGCGAGTTATTAGAATAACCCAACGGAACGGATGCAGCAGACAGCGGGAGCTTCCGCTTTCTGCTGGGTTTCGAGAAAAAGAACGTCATGTTTGCCGTATCGTTCACAGGGAACGGCGCTGTCCGTATCCCTGTGTTACAAACCGCCACAGAGGGCGTCCCTACTACACTTCTACACTTCGGTTGCCTTGCGGTAATTCCCCTGATAATCAAAGATCTGCACCTGCCAGCAGTGTTTTTGTTTGCGGGCTATAACAAGGTCCGGTGCCGATCAACCTTGAGGCAATGGGATAGCTGGCCAAGGTCTCCCCTACGAATAATCGCTATCAGGTATTCGGTAGAATATGGCATAAAGCGCCGGTACAAATACCAGCGTGGCCACGGTGCCCAGTGAAACGCCACCAATAAGAACGTAAGCCAGGGGGCCCCAGAAGCTATCGATGGTCAGTGGTACAAACGCCAACACCGCAGCCAGAGCGGTCAGAATAACGGGCCGGGATCTCTGCACACCCGCTTCAATGACGGCACTTCGAATCAGCATGCCCTCTTTCATATTATCTGAAATTTGCTGGGTCAGGATTAGGGTGTTACGCATCAGAATACCGGCGAGACCAATAATCCCCAACGTTGCCACAAAGCCAAATGGCTGGTTAAAGATCAGCAGCGCGGCCACAGCACCAATCAAACCCAGTGGGGCCGTCAATATCACCACCAGCGTACCTTTGAAGGAGCGCATCTGCAGCATCACAAAAACAAGCATCAACACGATCATAAGGGGTTGTAGCACTTGAATGGAGTGCTCGCCTTTCGAGGATTGCTCAACTGAACCACCGATTTGCAAAGAATAGCCAACGGGCATTTGTGCGCGCAGCTCCGCTAGCGCTGCCCATACGTCGGCCGTAACATCTTTGGCCTGTGCTCCTCGAACATCAGCATTAACCGCCACAAACGGTTCCCGGTTATAACGCCGGATGACGGGTTCTTCGTAGACGACCTCCGCTTTGCCAACCTGGTTAAATGAAATGCGTCGCCCCTCTTCACTGACAATTTCAAGATTCTGAATCTGTGTAATATCTTCTGCCTTGGCCCGACCAACCACCGGGGTCAATCGAATACCATCCCTTAACGTTGTAATGGCCAACCCGGATAGTTGAAATTGCAGCTGATAAGCAACTTCTTCTGGCGTCAAGCCAAACAACCGGAGCCGGTCTTTGTCGAAGCGAATATCGATACCAGGTGTGCGTTCATCCCATTCCAGATGACTGTTTTCAGTGTTGGCATGGCTCGCGATAATATCCCTCACCTTTTTACCAATAGTACGCAGCTGATTGGCCTCTGGCCCCATCACTCGAATACTGACTGGCCAGTCAACCGGTGGGCCGTAAAGGAGTGTTTCAGCTCTGACTCGTGACTCCGGAAAATCACCGGCCGCTACCCGGTTACGAATCAATCGGATCAAGCCGTCTCGGGCTGCGATGTCTTCTGCCACGATAACCAGCTTGGCGAAAGCACTGTTCGGCTGCTCCGGGCTGGCAGAGATAAAAAACCGGGGAGCCCCTGCTCCAATATAAGCCGACATGGACTTGATGCCGCTGGTGCCCTCCATCAGTCGTTCTATTTTTTGGACGGTAGCGTCGGTGGCTTCAATCGAAGTGCCTTGTGGATGATAAATGCTGACCAGCACCTCAAGACGATCAGAGACGGGGAAAAACTGCTTCTGGACCGGACCAATCATGCCCACTATAGATATAAACAATAATGCAAACGTACTCAGAACAACGATTTTTCGATGCGCCAGGGTGCCGATAATAAGCTTCCTGAGCATACGGTAGGGACGTGAGGAATAGGCTTCCTTGTTGCTATGAGAGCTGTGATACAGGTTATCTGGCAAGATTTTCACCCCCAGATAAGGAGTAAACACAACGGCAACCACCCAGGAAAGTAACAACGCAATGGCCAATACCCAGAAAATGTTGCCTGCGTACTCACCGACACTGGAGCGGGCAAATCCTATAGGTACAAAACCGGCAACCGTTACCAGAGTCCCGTAGAGCATTGGAGCGGCGGTCACATTCCAGGCATGAGACGCCGCCAGTAGCTTGTCCCATCCTTCTTCCAGTTTCACAATCATCATCTCGATGGCAATGATGGCATCATCAACCAACAGCCCCAGTGCAATAATGAGCGCCCCGAGTGTAATACGATCAAGATTAATGCCCATTGCGAGCATCACAATAAATGAGAGTCCAAGAGTGACTGGAATAGCAATTCCCACCACGATCCCGGCCCGCAGGCCAACCGCCAGCATTGTAACGGCCATCACCACGAGCACGGCAACCAGAAACTTAACCTGGAAAAGGTTGACCGCACCGATAATGGCTTCTTCCTGGTTTGTCAGCAGGTCAAGCTCCATTCCCAGAGGCAGCATTACTCTTTCGTTTTCCCAGAATGCTCTCAACCGTTTACCAAACGCCAGGCCATTCTCTCCACGCCGCATGACCACACCAATCAGTAGAGCGTCCTCTCCGGATGAGCGAATGAGATAGCTGGGAGGATCTTCGTACCCTCTGGATATAGTGGCAATATCACCCAGTCTGATCAGATGTTCATCAATTCGGACAGGTACCTCTTGCAAAGCCTCCAGGTTCGATAAATCATCGTCCAGGCGGAGGTAGACTTTAGGGCCTGCCGTGGAAATATGGCCCGCAGGCAAGAGTCGGTTATTGGCTTGAATAGCCTCGATAATATCGGTAAGAGACACTCCTAACCCTTGTAACTTCGTCATGTCGAAATCAACAAATACCTGTTCTGATCGCTCACCTAAAATCTCGGCTTTTTCAACTCCCTGAACGCGCTGTACCCTGTCCCGAATCGCCTCGGCATCCTGGATCAATTCTCGCTGCGCGACACCTGATGCCGTCAGCGCAACCAGGGTGAAATACACATCACCGAAGTCTTCATTTACGATAGGCCCGATAACCCCGTCCGGTAACTGGGATGCTTCATCCTGCATGCGACGCCGGACCTGATAAAAGCGATCGGGGACATGCTTGGCGTCGGTGTAATCCTGGAACTCAACCTGCAAGTCGGCCCGCCCCGCCCGCACCGTTGTCTCAATTTTGTACAAATCCTCCACTTCCTGAATGCGTTTTTCCAACCGATCAACCACACTATCTTGTAATTCATCAGCGGCAGCACCCGGCCACAGAACAGTCACCATCATGACTCTTACCGTAAAATCAGGATCTTCGGCCCGACCCAAAGACGTAAAGGCGTAAAGGCCTGCAACCAAGGAAAGCGTAATAAAAAAGAGCGTAACCGAGCTTTCTCGCACAGCGATTCTGGAGAGATTGGGAAAAGCCATCACGCCCCCCTGGCATCAAGTGATTGCACTGCCATGCCGGGCTTGAGCAGGTGTGTACCGCTAGAAATAACAATCAGCCCCTCTTCCAGAGTTGAACCAGTGACCCAGGCATGATCTTTGTCGATACGCTGGATATCAACGTTGAGCGGCACTGCTTCGCCATCCACTATTGTCCAGATAAAGGGGGTCTCACCACGTTCATCCAGGGCAGAAATGGCCATTTTATAAAGTGGTATTGAATCGTTGCTGACCAGGAACCGTGTTCTGACAAGCTGGCCATACCTTAGGTCTGACAGTGGTTGATCTATCGTGTAGCGTGTTTTCCAGGTACGGCTTTCCGGGTCGGCCGCCCCGGCCATCTCTCTCCGCGTCAGTGCTATGGCCTCTCCGTCATGCAGTAACCCTCCTTGCTCTGGAGGATATGCGCCAGAAGGGTAATCCACCTCAACTTCCCGCTCTCCCGATTTAGCCAGTTTTGCAACTGGCCGCCCCACACTGACCACCTCTCCCGGTTCGATAAACACATCCAGTATAATGCCGTCGCTCTCTGCTCTGAGTACCCCATATTCCAACATATTCAAGGCCTGGGACAGCTGGGCCTCAGCAACATCACGACGCGCTTGCGTCTCTTCCTGGGTCAGTAACGCCCTCTCGTATTCCTGCCGACTGGTATAGCCCTGATCTACCAATTGATAGTCACGCTCCAGATCTTTTTCAGCAAGTTTCAGCGTTGCTTCTGCTGCCCTCAGGTTGGCACGTGCAGTCACAACAGACTCGCGCAGGTCTCGCAGATCGAGAGTGAACAGCACCTCCCCTTTTTTAACAGACTGCCCAGCATCGACCAGCCGCTGATCAACCTTGCCTCCAACCTGAAAAGCCAACTCGACCTCGTGGCGCGCTTTGACTGTCCCGGTCAACTCATGGCCGGGTTTTGTAGCCTCGACCAGGTTTTCTATTTTTACCCAGCGAGCAGCATCAGAGGCTGCCTCGACCGTGCTCTCGGTAGACTGTGAGCACCCAGACAAAACATAAGTGGTTATCAGA
This sequence comes from Oceanobacter sp. 5_MG-2023, assembly GCF_030548165.1. Classification (NCBI taxonomy): domain Bacteria; kingdom Pseudomonadati; phylum Pseudomonadota; class Gammaproteobacteria; order Oceanospirillales; family Oceanospirillaceae; genus Oceanobacter; species Oceanobacter sp. 5_MG-2023. The sequence goes on from NZ_JAUORS010000001.1 coordinate 6,917, forward strand.
ATAGTAAAAAAACGATTCATTAATATTTCCTCAGCAAGCAGTTTGGGCAGGCGTCACAGCAACCAGGGCTGTCCAGCCTGGATTACAACTCACTCGAATTCCCTTTTGCAGAGTAAGTTAATCTACAGCAGAAAGATGACAGCATGCTGTCATTGTGACTATTATTAGTCTCAAGAACAACGTCAAATTGTATGCCTCCCCAAAAAATCGAGGCTTAAGGCAGAAGTTTTTTATCATGCTAGACCAAGGGATCTCCCACGAAACCATCGCAATTCACCAACCGATCAGTATCAGTGCCCATCCTCAAGTAGAATAAGAGCGGTGTACTGGTACAGAGAACCTGGCGTCAGTACTATCCGCGGCGCTCCGAATACAGTGGCATTACAAAATCGTAAAGGAAATCAACCAATGACTCAGCGCGTGAAGCGTAGTGAAGTACTTACCGATCTTATTCTTGAAATCTTCCGATTTAATGGCACATTGCGCGAAACAGGTGACAACCTGGTACGCGGTTTGGAATTAACAAGCGCTCGGTGGCAAGTGCTTGGCGCAATCACAATGGAAGAACACAACCCCACTGTTGCCAGCATTGCTCGCCGAATGGGTCTGGCAAGACAGTCCGTACAACGGGTCGTAAACGATCTGGTCAAAGAGGGTCTTTTAATATGCAAAGACAACCCGGATCACAAAAGAGCAAAACTGATTGTCATGACAGAAGCAGGTAGCGAAAAATACCGGCTGGCGGGTGTACGGCAACACCACTGGGTTGAGGCCTTATCCGACAACCTGACGGCACAAGAGCTGCAACAAGCGCTTGATTTGATTCGACAGTTAGATCAACGCTGCCGCAAAGACCTGGGCAAGTAACCAATCACCATCTTCAATCTGCAGCGAGCTTCTTGAATTATATAGCCAGACACCGGCATCCTTGCGCTTTTATCTGTTCCAGGATATTGCCACGGCGCTGTCCGTATCCCTGCGTTACAAACCGCCACAGAGGGCGTCCCTACACTTCGTTTGCCTTGCGGTAATTCCCCTGATAATCAAAGATCCGCTCCTGCACCTGCCAGTAGTGTTTTTGTTTGCGGGCTATAACAAAGTCCGGTGCCGGTAGCTGGGCCTGCACCTCAAGCACTTCTTCGATCCGGCTGAACTCTTTCGGGGTCTGACTATTGCCGCAACGCCGACCAAACAATCGGTTAAAGACGTGGCGTTGTGCTGGCTTGCTGAAATCGAAGGACTCGCCCAACTCCTCCCCGTCTTCACCGTGGTAGGTGATCTTCAGCTTGCTATCGGGTTTGTCTCTGTGGCTGCTCAGGGTGATCCCGGCACAGCGGATCACCATGGCATTTTTCAGTTTCAGGGCGTCCCTGAGCTGATCATCCGGGTCGATAATGGCTTGTTTACACTGGTGGCAGTTACGGGCGGCGATGTCATTCTCGCTACCGCAATGAGGGCACTCCTTGAAGCGGAAGCGGTAATCACACTGCTGCGGACGCTCGTACTGCGCTCCCGGCCCATCCTCTTCCTCAGGTTCCAGCAACCCCTGACAACGACGCCCGTAGTGTTCAATCACATGGCCGTGACCATCGGTTTTGCCCCAGAAAATATTGGCAAACCCACAGGCCGGGCAGAACACCTGCACCGGCTCACTATCCGGATTGGGTTTCTTCTCCCCCACTTCCGGGTGGTACAGATTGACCCGGTTGCCAGCGTAATCAATCACCAGGCAATCCTGCTTGCCTTCATCCAGCCGCAGACCCCGGCCCACAATCTGCTGATACAGGCTCACCGACTGGGTCGGACGCAGAATGGCAATAACGTCCACATGAGGTGCGTCAAAGCCAGTGGTGAGTACGGATACATTCACCAGATACTTCAGCTGCCGCTGCTTGAAGCGCAGGATCAAGGAGTCCCGCTCATTCTGCTCGGTAGCGCCGGTAATCAAGGCAGTTTGCTGTTCCGGCAGATAGCCGGTGATCTCTTTGGCATGATCGACCGTGGCAGCAAAGATCATCACCGCCTGGCGCTCAGCAGCCAGTTCCATCACCTGTTCGATAATGGCCCGGGTCACACGCGGGTGCTTGCCTAACAGCTGGTTTACGTCTTTTTCGGCGTATTCACCAAAGCGGTTTTGCGTCAAGGCGGAGAAATCGTATTGCGCCACAGCGGCGTCCACCAGTTCCGGGCGGGTGAGGTAGCCGTTGTTAATCATGTACCTTAACGGCAGCTCATAAATGCAGTGGACAAAGGGTTTGTTCTGCTCGCTGCGAACAAAGCCCCGGTAGTGATAACGGTAGATCCAGCCCATGCCTAAACGGTAGGGCGTGGCGGTCAGCCCAAGTACCTTGAGAGCGCGGTTCCGTTGCCGTAGCTGATCGATGATTTTTTGATACTGACTGGTTTCCTCACCACTGACCCGGTGACATTCGTCGATAATCAGCAGGGAATATTCATCCCCGAACTGATCAAGGTTGGCGGAGACGGACTGCACGCTGGCGAAAGTGACCTGGTGCCGATTCTCCTTGCGTTTTAACCCGGCGGAGAAAATGCCAGCCGTCACCCCGTAGCTCTGGTATTTGGCGTGGTTCTGCTCAACCAGCTCTTTGACGTGGGCCAGCACCAGAATCTTGCGCCGAGCCAGGCGGGTCAGCTCGGCAATGACCAGACTCTTCCCGGCACCAGTGGGCAACACAATAACCGCCGAATCGTCGGTTTTTCGGAAGTGTCTCAAGGTGGCATCGACGGCTTCCTGCTGGTAGGGGCGGAGCTGAAAAGGGGTTTTCATATATAGAGCTTGATCGCTGTCAGTGGATGTCTCTCAAACTTCGGTTTGATAAACAGCTTAATGGATAGCCGGTAGTTGGAAAACAGCACAATCAGTGGGCTGGGCACTTGGATTGGGGAATATGCCCTGAACAGGGGGGAAGTCGTATTGCCAGCCCGGTCGTCTCTGACATCGCACGCGCACGGATGAAGTGCCTTTCACCCTTCCGCACACCAGATCACATCAGCGCTGATATACCAACAACCCTCTCTATATTCTCCGAGGGCGGCACCGATACCTCGCTGTTGGTGAAAGTAAACATGGAGTCGCGACTATTTTTGGCATCAATTCGACAGGCTAGTCTTTGCCGGGTCACGTTAACCCAATCAATTTATACAGGATGCCCCCATGATTACTGATATCGACAAGACTCATCTTGAGCGCACTGTCGTACTGGCAGAAACGGCCTTGAGCAAAGGCAATGAGCCTTTCGGCTCTGTATTAGTATCGGAAACAGGTGAAGTGCTGTTTGAAGATCACAACCACATCGGCACCGGTGACGATACTCTGCACCCTGAGTTTGCAGTTGCCCGCTGGGCGGCCAGCAACATGACAGAAAGCGAGCGTGCAACAGCAACCGTGTATACCTCTGGCGAACATTGCCCGATGTGTGCTGCCGCTCATGGCCTGGTTGGTCTGGGACGGATTGTCTACGCCAGCTCTGCAGAGCAATACGGCAAATGGCTGATCGAAATGGGGGTTCCTACTCCTACGGTAAATCCAATGCCAATCAACGCTATCTCTCCATTCATTCCGGTCGAAGGCCCAGTGCCTGAGCTGGCTGAGCGGGTTCGGGGTTTGCTGCAAACGTTGTATACATCACGCGGCCTGTAATGTCCTTGTTCGTCTGACCAGAGATCGGAAGCCAGAAGCTCCGAGGTATCTCCCTTGGCGGGTTGCGCGATGACCCGCCAGGGAAGCTGGCACAAACGGAATGACCATCTACACTCATGCCCACTAAGACAGTATTTTTCTTATAGTCACTTTCATTTCCCAGTCTTTTCCAGGCTTGTGGTCGCGATATTGCTTCGTCCTCTTGCGATTCTGTTTACCGAGAGCTGAGCATGAACCTTTCTGATATTGACCTTCGACTACTACGAGTATTTCAAGCCGTTGTAGAAACCAAAGGATTTCACAGCGCTCAGGAAGAGCTGAACATCAGTACATCCACCATTAGCAACCATATGAACCAATTGGAAGCACGGGTTGGATTCCGCCTCTGCCAGCGTGGCCGTAGTGGCTTTCGCTTGACGCAAAAAGGTGAAGTTTTTCATCAGACCATGGTGGAGTTTTTCGCCGCCGTAAAAAGTTTTCAAGCCAAAACGCAGCAGCTGCGCAACAGCCAGAAGGATGCCATTCATCTTGGCATTATCGATAACCTGGCAACGGATGACACCTGCCCATTACACCGGGCATTATCCTGGTTTTACAGTACCTACCAGCCAGACAAGCCCACCAATTTGACAATCGAAGTGCTTTCGCCCGAAGCCATCGAAAAAGGCTTGATCAACAATAGTCTGGATATTGGCATTGGTATCTTTGATCAACACCACAGTGATCTCACTTATGAACCGCTGTATTTCGAGCGGGATGTGCTGGTATGTCGGCCAGATCACCGACTGGCAGGAGTGAAAGATCGTCGGGAACTTGCCAACACGATTGTTAATGAGAAAAAAGTGGTGCGCCATTTTATGCAGAAGCGCGAATTCGCCTTTATTGCCCAAGATCATGAGAGTGTGATTGCGACGGTCTGCAATGTGGAAGAATCCGCGATGATGATCCTGCACGGGCCGTTTATTGGCTTCCTTCCCGAGCACTATGCCCGCCCCTGGCTGGAGGAAGGACGACTGGTTGCGCTGATGCCAGAGCATTTTGTGCATTATTCTCAGGTGTTCATGGCCTACCGAAAAGATAACCTCGAACAAAAATCGGCGGCTAGAATGCTGGCCGACCGCACTAATAAAGAGCGCTTGATTACAGACTCGCTCTCGATTGAGGCGTAAGTATTTAAATCCCGCCTATACCCTCCAGTTCGTGAAAGTAAACATGGATTCACGACTATTTTTAGACCCTATCCGGTGGACTAGTCTTAATTGGTAACTTCAACCCGATTCATACTTAGTAAACCGGAGAAATATTATGGTTATTCGAAGCACTATTACCGCGCTGGCCACTGCCATTGCATTAAGCACCGCGTTACCAGCCAACGCAGAGTCGAACCTGACTCCCGTAACGGTCGGACATTTGGTGGCTCTGGATATGGCTCCGTTGTTTGTCGGTGTTGAGAGTGGTTGTTTTGAGCAGCAAGGTCTGGCGGTCGATACCCGTTTTTTTGCCAACCCTGGCGATAACAATGCCGCGCTGGCTGGTGGCTCTCTGGATTTCAATATCAACCCTTTCACGTTGCCATTCTTTGCCGCCAGCAGTGGTGTACCGATCCGAGTGGTGGCTGCCGCTGGCGGTTGGGGTGTGATGGAAGTCATCGCCCAGAGCGGGCTTGATCTGAACTCAATGGAAGATCTGAAAAAACATGTGGATTCCGGCGGCAAGAAACTGAAAATTGCCGTGCTGCAGGGCGATACCCTGGAGCTGATCATGATTACCGAGCTACAACGTGTCGGCTTGTCGGCCGACGATGTCGAGTTCATTTACTTCGATGACCTGCTAGCCATGGTGCAAGCCTTCCGCAGCGGCGTCGATATTCTCAGTCACATCAAACCATACACCTCCGAGATGATCGAAAAGGGCACTGCGACCCGCCTGACTGACAACGCCACCGCCTGGGCTGAGAGAGCTCCGAATACTGTAGTCAGCGTGCTGCAATCGACCCTGGATGAAAAACCTGAAGTCGTGGAAGCCTTGCTCAAAGGAATGATCTGCGCAGCCGATATCATCAACACCGACGTCGACAAAGCCATGTCTCTACTGCAGGGCGGCAATTACTATCGCGTGCCAGATGCAGTACTGAAAACAGCCTTTAACAGCGCGCCGTCACCTATTTCGTTCTCGCCGGATGTTGAGTCCATACAGTACGTTGTCGATGAAATGTCCAAGCTGGGTTATATCGACGGCAAGATTGCCGCAACCGATATTTTCCGCACAGGCATGATTGAATCTCTGGAGCAGTGAGCATGAAGTCCATTGCCTGGGAACGAGTGGCCCCTTGGGGGGTTGGCACTCTGTTTTTCTGCCTGATCATTGTGCTCTGGGAAGTGGCTGGCCATAACGAACTCACGTTCACCACCGTTATGCCGCCCCCCAGCGAGTTTCTCTCAATGGTTGTGGAAAGTGGTTTCCGGATTGGCCTGGGTTCCCAGGCTGCCTCTCTGGATGAAGCGATTCTGGCTACCTTCGGGCGTGTGTTTGCGGGTATGGCGCTGGCGTTTGTCGCGGCACTGATTACCGGCATGCTGATTGGCCTGTCTCGCTTCGTTACCTGGTGCATCTCACCGCTGCTGTATGTGCTGGCACCGATTGCACCGATCGCCTGGATCCCTTTGGCTATTGTCGTCTTTGGGATCAACAACGGCACCGCGGTATTCATCGTCTTTATGGGGGTCTATTTCATCCTCACCATTGGTACGCTGGCAGAGATTCGCCGGGTGCCGGAAGAATACATCACCGTGTCTGGCAACCTTGGAGCCAGCAAGTGGCAGCGCTGGGTCTGGGTTGTTTTTCCCGCCATTCTACCGGGGGTATTTACCTTACTGCGCACCAACTTTATTGCCGCCTGGATGGCAGTCCTGGTTGCAGAGATGGTTGGCATGCGAGATGGCCTCGGGGCAATCATCATGATGGGACGTAACCTGTTCAACAACGAACTGATCATGTTCGGCATGTTGATTATCGGCGTATCCGGATTTCTGGTTGACCGCATTCTGGCCTTTATTGGCAAGCGTATCTTGTGGTGGAGAGTGTAATGAACAGCTTCAATACTGAGCCTCGTCAGGTGTTTTCGCTGGACAATTTGACGGTGAATTTTCCAACCCGAAAGGGTTCTGTCCCCAGCCCCCTGCAAAACATGAACCTGAAGATCGATGCCGGGCGTATTACCACGATTCTGGGTCGTTCCGGTTGTGGCAAAAGTACATTACTGAGAACGCTGGGCGGGTTTATCCAACCCGAGGATACCGGCGGTGTGTTGTACAAGCAGCGCTTTATGAATGGCCCGACGCCAGAGATCGTCATGATCTTTCAGGAGAACAACCTGTTCCCCTGGCTGACGGTTGAAGGCAACGTCAAGTTTGGCCTGCGGTTTCGCAAGGATGACACCCGCGACCAGGTAACAGCCGTGAAGGAAATTCTAGCCAGCGTCGGACTGACTGACGCTGCAAAACAGTATCCACACGAGCTTTCTGGCGGCATGAAGCAACGCACAGCCATCGCTCGGGCGCTGATTACTCGGCCCAAAGTGCTGCTGCTTGATGAGCCCTTCAGTGCTCTGGATATCAGCCTCAAACGCCATATGCACACCCTGATCCGAGAACTGCAAGCAGACACTGGCACCTCTATGGTGATGGTGACTCACGATGTGGAAGAAGCCATTACCGTGGGAGACCGGGTACTGGTTCTGGGCGGCAATCCGGCCGATTTTCTGATTGATGCAAACACAACAGCGTCGGCCATGCTCGACCGTTATTCATACGACTACCTCGAACTGCAAAAAAAGGTCGAGCGCGTCATTTACTAACAGGAGCACTTGATGAACGGCATTCATGATATGGGCGGTTTACATGGCTTTGGTCTGGTGAACGTTGACCCTAACGAACCGGTATTCACCACCGAATGGGGCAGTCGTATTTTCTGCATGGTACAGGTGATTGACGGGCTAGGCGTCTGGAATCTGGATGAGCATCGGCACGAAATCGAGCTGATGCAACCGGAAGACTACATCAGCCACACCTACTATGGGCGCTGGATGTTTGCCATGGAGCGGATTCTCTATCGGCGTAATATTCTGAGTTTGAACGAAGTGGAACAGCGAGTCGCCGAAATCGCTGCCGACAAGCGCGAGTTTGCACCACTCCATTCCGAAGGCCGCAACTGGCCGCTGGCGGAAGCCGACAAAATCCCCTGGGGCGCCTGGCGCAAAGAAGTCACCGTTGAACCGATTTTTGCGGAAGGGCAATGGGTACGGGTGCGCAATATCCATCCACCCGGCCATACCCGGGTGACGGGGTACACCCGAGGCAAGTCAGGGCAGGTGTTCCGAGTAAATGATCAGGCCTGGGTGTTACCAGATACCCGCGCGCATCATCAGGGTGAGAACCTGCAGGCGGTCTATACGGTGCGGTTTGAAGCACAAGTGCTCTGGGGAGAAGCCCATGCCGAACCCAATTCATACGTTTATATCGACCTCAGTGAAGACCATCTGGAACCAGAGCAGGAGAAGCAACAATGAGCCATAACCACGAACATCCGAAAAAAGCCTGGCAGGCCATTCGGACTGAAGCGATCGAGAGCCTGTTGAATGAAATCAACGTGCTGTCGTCAGACGACGTGGACCAGGTAGTCAAGCACTACGAAGAAAATGTTGGCCCCAAAACCGGGGCCAGCGTCATTGCTCGCGCCTGGGTCGATCCCGCCTTCAAACAGCGACTGCTGGCCAATGGTCTGGATGCCTGTAATGAACTGGGCATCGGTGGCCCGGAGACCGAGATGCTGCATGTGGTGGAAAACACACCCACAGTACATAACGTGGTGGTATGTACGCTCTGCTCCTGCTACCCCTGGCCGATTCTGGGATTACCGCCGGTGTGGTACAAATCAAGCGCTTACCGTTCCCGCTTGGTGCGCGAGCCACGCAAGGTGCTGACCGAAATGGGGGTCACGCTGACCGACGATATCGAAGTCCGGGTTTGGGATAGCGTGTCTGAAATTCGTTATCTGGTCATGCCCGAACGCCCGGCCGAGACAGAACACCTGAGTGAAGAGGAACTGATCGAGCTGATCAGCCGTGATCATATGATCGGGGTTTCCCGCACCATCGCCATTTCACCCAACAGCCAGGACAATTAAGATGCAATCAGACTCTCTGGTAACGGCCCTGCGCCAGTCTGGTTTTGAAAACCTGACCTTTAACACCCCTTGGTCCGCACGTCTGTTTGGCATGACGCTGGCGGCCAGTAAAAAACAACTGTTCACCCTTCCACAATTCCAGCAGTCATTAATCGAACGTATCCAACGGCAAGAGAAAGGCGGTTGCATAACCACCGATGACGACTACTACAGCTGCTGGCTGGAAGCTCTGCAAAGCCTGCTGGAAGCGCGCAATTTATGGCAGCCAGAGCAGCTCAGTGCGCGAGAAGTTGAAGTCTTCGAAGCCGGTGAACATCGACAGGAACTGCAACGTCAGGCCCACTCCCATACCCACTCCCACACATCCGTTCGGCCGGAGGTGGTGCAATGATGATTCCAGGTGATCCATACGATTTCCCGATTGAAGGGCCGTTACTGCCAGGCAAAACCGCCTTGATAATTATCGATATGCAGCGGGATTTCTGCGCCCCTTCCGGCTACATGGATACTCGCGGCGGCGACCTGCGACCTGCTCGGGCGGTTATTCCTCACATCCAGGCAGTCCGTAAAGCTTGCCAACAGATCGGCATCGAAGTGGTTTACACCCGCGAAGGGCACCGCCCCAACCTGTCTGACTTACCCCGTTGCAAGCGAATGAAAACCGCCCTGGCGGGTGCCGAAATAGGCAGTGACGGCCCGCTGGGACGGCTATTGGTACGCGGCGAGCACGGTTGGGATTTTATCGACGAACTGCAACCCGGTGCCGACGAAGTCATCATAGACAAAGCAGGAACCGGCGCATTTCATGGCACCGACCTGCACGACATTCTTCGCCACAAAAAAATTGAGAACCTGGTCATCACCGGCGTAACTACGGGCGTTTGCGTTAGCTCCACCGTACGAGAAGCTGCCGATCGGGGCTATAACGTACTGGTACTGGAAGATTGTTGCGCCGAGCCGGACAAGCACACTCATGACATTGCCATTGAGCTGCTGAAGATCGAGGGTGGTTATCTGTCGACGATCTCTGATGCTGCGCAATTTCTGACAACTATCACGTCAATAGCTACCCAAGTGAACACTCAGAACACTCTACTTTCGGAGATGCCAAAATGAAATATCTACCGCTCAAACTGATGTTGCTAGTATTGCCATTATCTGCGCAAGCTCACCACCCCATGGGAGGACAGACCCCGGAAACGGCCGTACAGGGGCTGTTATCCGGGATCGGGCACCCAATCATCGAGCTGGATCATTTCCTGTTTGTGGTCGGCTTTGCCGCGCTGCTGGCGTTTTGTAGCCGCCATGTATTTTCTCAGGTGAGTCTGTTCCTGGGGTTGGCGATTATCGGCACCCTGAGCCGGATGGCAGTGCCTGAAATCCACTTTTTTGAAATTGGCATTGTTGCCACCAGTGCACTGGTCGGAGTGTTTATGATCGTGCAGAAACTGGACCGCACCCAATTGCTATGGGCTTTGGCGACCGTTGCCGGGCTGTTGCATGGCTACGCCTACGGTGAAGCGATTGTCGGTGCCGAAGCCACGCCGGTGCTCTCTTATCTGGTGGGTTACTGCCTGATTCAGGCAGCTCTGATACTGGGTATTGTCTTCGGCCTGAAGCATCTGGCAGGCGATCGCCTTGCCACCATCGCCGCAAACTATCGCACCGCCGCTGGCTCTCTTTTAATCGGACTAGCACTGATCGTCTAGGTCGTACCTGACCTGGATCAACGATCCAACAAAGGCGCTGAATCAGCGCCACAACCATCTGCGCGACGCGACTGGGCTCATGAAGATTGGCATGCACAGCGGTTGCTCGCGCCAGCAATCTGACAATATTGAGTGGCCGTGTCTCAACACGTGCCCTGTTTTTTTACGCCCGTCGTAATGATAGTGCCACGGGCGATATGACTCGGAGAAAAACATGAGTGGACTTGGTGGCTTGAACAAATCACCGTCAGGAGTGGTTATTGGTTTGGTGCAACTGCAGTTGCCAGACGTGTCGACGCCAGCGCAACTGGCAAAACAGACCCAGCGAGTGTGTGAACTGGTCGGCAAGGCTCGGCGCCAGTCGGCCGTAATGGACTTGGTCGTGTTCCCGGAATACTGTCTGCACGGACTGTCGATGGATACCAACCCCGAGATCATGTGCAATCGGGACGGGCCAGAAATGGCCGCCTTCCGGACAGCCTGCCGGGAGCATGATATCTGGGGCTGCTTCTCCATTATGGAATTCAACCCCGAAGGTAATCCGTACAATACCGGCGTGATTATTGACAACGAAGGTGAAATCAAACTCTTCTATCGCAAGCTGCATCCCTGGGTGCCGGTCGAACCTTGGGAACCGGGCAATCTGGGTATCCCTGTGTGTGCAGGACCCAACGGCAGTACACTGTCACTGGCGATCTGCCACGACGGCATGTTCCCTGAGGTGGCCCGAGAATGTGCCTACAAAGGTGCCAACATCATGCTACGGACAGCAGGCTATACGGCACCGATTCGCCATTCCTGGAAAATCACCAACCAGGCCAACGCCTTCTGTAACCTGATGGTAACGGCAAGTGTTTGTCTGGCTGGCAGTGAAGGCACCTTCAACTCCATGGGCGAAGGTATGTTCGTGAATTTTGATGGAGTTCCCATAGTGGAAGGCAACGGCCTGACGGACGAGATTATCAGCGCAGAAGTACGTCCTGATCTGGTCGACGAAGCCCGCATTCACTGGGGTGTCGAAAATAACATCTACCAGTTTGGCCACCGGGGTTACGTCGCGGTCAAAGGGGGCGCACAGGATTGCCCTTATACCTTTATGCAAGACATGGTTAACCACCGTTACCAACTGCCTTGGGAAAACGATGTGCGGGTGACTGACGGCCGGGATTTCAGCTTCCCGATCCCAGAACGAACGTACCAGCCATAAGCCTTGGCAAATCGTGACGCGAGTGTTGTCAGTACAGGTCTCACATGACTGAACGCTCGTCAGGCGGCTCGTACCGAATCCAGGCTAGCCGCCGATCCTCTATAAAGCCCATTCCGTTTGGTTTTTCAACGCCTCGTACCCGCTGCCGCTGCGGATAGACGCCTTGATCCTGATCCATTACAAATGGTCATCAGGATCATGGTCAGCCTTTCTGTTCCTGTTGAGAGGCCAAATACTGCTCGCTGATTTTGAAAGGGCCAAAGAGTCCCTGATCGCCGACGGAAAAACACGCCATTTTTTCGCTCCCGAACAGCAGAGACTTTATCCACTGAATAAATAGAGTAACGGTCAATATCACGCCAAAGATAATCTCCCTGCAACGGTGTTATTTGAAGCCGACCCCACCACACCAGCCAGGCACGATGAATTTTCGCCTCTCATTATAGTCAGATGCCTCGTCGCCTCCGCCTGTATCCATCATCTGTCGTACACATATCGTCGTACATTCATCGTAGCGTTTTATTCGTAGACAAGGCGACCACCTCTGGTACAAGGCCTGCGGTCCTATTCTGAGACATCGGGATCATTGCCCACATGAACAACAACAGACTATGGTACGTCCGTTAGGCTCCACCTTTTCCCGACCCGTTTTTCACCTTTTTACCTTTTCACAGGAGCGGACATGAACACAAACAACACCCACCCCCCCAGCAACAGCTTGCAGCATATCGTCATCGTTGGCGGGGGTGCCGGAGGGCTGGAACTGGCCACGCAACTGGGCCACACCCTCGGGCGCAAGGGCAAGGCCCGTATTACCCTGCTCGACCGCAATCGCATCCATATCTGGAAACCTCTGTTACACGAGGTGGCCACAGGCACGCTGGATACCGGCACCGAGAGCGTGTCGTACCACGCCCATGGCGCGCGTCACGGCTATCAGTTTGAACTGGGCGAGTTGACCAATGTGAATCTGGCCAGCAAGACGCTGACGCTGGCACCTCGTCGTAACGCGGAGGGAGAAACCCTGATGCCACCGCGCAGCCTTGAGTACGATACGCTGGTGTTGGCGGTTGGCAGTATCAGCAACGATTTCGGTACACCGGGCATTCAGACCCACTGTTATATGCTCGATTCCCACAAGCAGGCGGGACGCTTTCATACCGCGCTGATCGATCAGTTCACCGATATTCACCAGAACCGTCCGGGAGACAGTTTGCGCATTGCCATCGTCGGTGCCGGAGCAACGGGTGTTGAGTTGTCTGCCGAGTTGCATCGGGTAACTGAGTTATTGCGCTCTTACGGAATGGCGGGCATGTCGCGGCATCAGCTGGAGGTAACGCTGGTCGAGGCCGGGCCACGGGTACTGCCTGCTCTGCCGGAGCGTATATCCACCGCCGTCACTCGGGAGTTGCGCGAGCTGGGGGTGTCTATCCAGACTGCGGTGATGGTCAGTGCCGCCGATGAACAGGGGCTGCAAACCAAGGACGGCAGCCGTATCGATGCCGACCTGATGGTCTGGGCCGCGGGCGTGAAGGCACCAGATTTTATCCGTCAGATTGAAGGACTTGGGCTGAACCGCGCCAATCAGATTATTGTGAACGATTTTTTGCAGGCCAATAATCCGGATGGCGAACCACTCAAGGATGTTTGGGTGATCGGCGACTGCTGTGCGTTCACCATGGAAGACGGCAGTCAGGTGCCACCCCGCGCCCAGTCTGCCCATCAGATGGCCAGCTGCGTCTATAAAAATATTCTTAACGAACGCGAGAACAAGCCGCTGAAGGGGTTCAAATACCACGACCATGGTTCCTTGGTGAGCCTCAGCCGTTACAGCGCCGTCGGTAATTTGATGGGCAACCTCAGCAGCAAGTCCATGTTTGTTGAGGGTAACCTCGCCCGCCTGTTTTATGTGTCGTTATATCGCATGCACCAGCTGGCGATTCACGGCAAATTCCGGGGAGCCATTATTGTGGTTCTGGACTGGCTGACCCGGGTGATCAAGCCGAAGATGAAATTGCATTAGCCGCCATGGATACCGGGTTTTATTGCGGATAATTGCGTAAGGCCCGGCTCCGGCCGTATGGTGGGTGTCCGCGTTGGCTCCTACAAATCCCCGCCTACAAATCCCCAAACAGGTTTTTCAGCCCGGCCAGGGTTTCTTGGCCGCGCTGTTTTTGCTGTTCCGGGGTGGTTTCGGTTTTGCCTTCCCATTCAATATCGTCCGGCGGCAGTTCGTCGAGGAAACGGGAGTGGGTGGTATCGGAGACATCGCCATACTGGCGGCGCTTACCGGCGTAGGTGAGGGTTAACGAACGTTTGGCGCGGGTGATGCCTACGTACATCAGGCGGCGTTCTTCTTCGATGGTGTCGGCTTCGATGGCGTTGCGGTGCGGCATCAGTTCTTCTTCCATGCCGACGATGTAAACGTGGGGGTACTCCAGACCTTTGGAAGCGTGCAGGGTCATCAGCTGCACCTGATCGGAGTCGTCGTCGTTTTCCTGCTGTTCCAGCATGTCACGCAAGATCAGTTTGCCAACGGCGTCTTCGATGGTGACTTCGTCACCGACTTCTTCGGCTTTGTCGATCATTTTCTGGATGGAGTCCACCAGAAACCAGACGTTTTTCATCCGCCGTTCTGCCTGGTTTGGCGTTGCGGAGCTTTGCGCCAGATGGCCTTCGTAATCGATGTCTTCGATCATTTCCTTGATGGCAGCAATGGCGTCGTCACTGTAGGCATTACGGGTGATGCCTGCCAGCCAATGACCAAAACGGCGCAACCGATCCACGGCTTTGGGAGTCAGCAGTTGCTCAAGGCCCATTTCAGTGGTGGCCGACAGCATGCTGGTGCCACGCTTCATGGCGTATTCGCTGAGCTTTTCGATAGTGGTCGGGCCGATTTCCCGGCGCGGGGTGTTGATGATGCGCAGGAAGGCGGCGTCATCGCTGGGGTTAATCAGCAGCCGCAGATAGCCCATGATGTCTTTGATTTCGTTGCGACCAAAAAACGACTGGCCACCACTGATCTTGTACGGCACCTGAAACCCTTGCAGTTTCATTTCCATCATCCGGCTTTGGTGGTTGCCGCGATAGAGAATGGCGAAGTCTTTGTAGCCTGCGCCGTACCGCAGCCGCCGTTCGACAATTTCAGAAGCAATACGCTCGGCTTCGATTTCGTCGTTGCGGCATTTGAGAATACGGATCGGGTCGCCGTAGCCCATATCGGACCAGAGCCGCTTCTGGAACTCGTGGGGGTTATTGTCGATCACGCGGTTGGCGGCGTTCAGAATCAGGCCGGTGGAGCGGTAGTTTTGCTCCAGCTTGACGACCTTCAGGGTCGGAAAATCCTGTTTCAGCAACGACAGGTTTTCCGGCCGTGCACCACGCCAGGCATAAATCGATTGGTCGTCGTCGCCAACCACGGTCAGCCCGGTGCGATGCCCCACCAGCGACTTGACCATTTCGTACTGGGAGGTGTTGGTGTCCTGGTATTCGTCCACCAGCAGGTAGCGGATTTTTTTCTGCCAGCGCGTTAGTACATCAGGAAAATCGCGGAACAGCAGCGTTGGCACCATGATCAGGTCGTCAAAATCCACCGCGTTGTAGGCTTTCAGCATGCGCTGGTAAATCGAGTAGGTCTGGGCAATCAGCATTTCTTGCTGGCTTTGTGCCTGCTGGATGGCGTCGGCCGGAGCGATCAGGTCGTTCTTGAGGTTGGAAATGGTGCTTTGCACCAGCTCGACCATATCGCCGTCATCACCGTGTTCGCGTTGCATCACGTCACGGATAATACCCCTGCAGTCGTCCTGGTCGAGGATGGAAAAGCCAGCCTTGTAGCCCGAAGCGGCCAGCTCCTGGCGGATAATATTGAGGCCCAGGTTGTGGAAGGTCGAGACCGTTAATCCGCGCGCGCCACCTTTGCCGGTCAGGGCGGTGACCCGCTCTTTCATTTCGCGGGCGGCCTTGTTGGTAAAGGTCACGGCGGCAATATGGTGAGACTTGATGCCACAGGCATCGATCAGGTAGGCGATCTTGCGGGTGATCACACTGGTTTTGCCGGAACCGGCGCCTGCGAGTACCAGTAGCGGGCCGTCGATGTATTTGGCGGCTTCGCGTTGGCGGGGATTGAGTTGGGTTAAATCGACCACGACATGTCCTCTGAATCAGGCCTGCATTCTAGCTCAGAGACACGACAAAATCAGGCTTCGCTGTCGGCTTTGCGTACCGCTCGCGGGAGGCGGGGTTGCGCCCACCGCTACCGGCGATGACCGCCGGGCAAACTTTTTTATGCCTGGGCAGGCACCGACTGCTGTTCTGGCTCCAGCCAGTGCGTCAGCAGTAACAGCGCGATGCCCATCGCCATAACGGCGGTGGTCGTCAGCAACGCGGACTGATATTGGCCGGTAAGCATCATCACGTAACCGGTCATGGCCGGGGCCACCATTTGCGAGACGCTGTAGCTCAAGGTCAGCCCAGCCATGGCACCGGACGGGTTGTGCGGAAAACGGCGACCAATCAAGGTCAGTGTCAGGTTAACGATCCCGACAAAGGTGCCTCCCCAGAGGGCGGCGCTGATCAGATTAACCACCAGGTTGTCGCTGATGGCTGGCAGCAACATCGACAGCATTTGTAAACCATACGCCAGTAACAGCGCGGGAATTTGCCCGATCCGGTGAGCGACGTTGTCCCACAAAAACGTTGAAGGCGTCGCCGCCAATCCCACAATCACCCAGACCCAGGCACCGTTACCCGACAACAAGGGCAAGGCTTCCAGAATATCGACAATAAAGGTCGCGCCGACCACATAACCACAACCGGCACAAAAATAAGCCGCCGCCATCAATACCAGCCAACGCCGGGAGCTGGCAGCTACAGGGGCATGACTGGCGGTCTGGCCAATCGGCAATACTTCCGGACGTGGCATCCAGCACCAGGCCGGTATAAAAAACAGCAGCCCCAACAGCCCCAGACCGATCCATTGTTGCTCCCAGCTTAACCAGTTGCCCATCAGGCTGACGCTGATCCCGGAGACGATAATACCCAGCCCGGCACCGGTAAAATGCAACCCCAGTCGTGGCCGGTGACGATGCCGAATCAGCCAGTTCAGCACCAGCCCGGAGGCCAGCAACATCCCGGCAATACCCGACAGCCCGCCAATAAACCGCAACAGCATCCAGACGATGGCGTTGGTGACAAACCCCATGGCCAGAGTACTGGCCAGCGCCAGTATCAGGCACAGCCGGTAGAGGCGATAGCGGCGCAACGGGTCTTTGATCAGCATCGCCATCAGCGTGCCCGTGGTGTAGCCGATATAAATAAAGGTCGCCAGCCAGCCGCCGATCAAGGGCGACATGCCCGCTTCTTGCTGCATCACAGGTAACATCGGGGTATAGGCGAAACGCGCCAGGCCGACACTGAGAATCAATGCACACACCCCCGCAAAAACAACCCGGTATCGTTCTGCGTCGGTGGTAAGTGGTGTTTCATGATCCGATGATTGCACGGAGCCTCCGCCTTGATGACCAGCAAGATAACGGCATCACCCCGATGGTGGAAACCGCCCGCAGCGACAGCCAGCGCAACGGACTGGCCAGTATGGCGATGGAAGCCGTCATGGGCGAGAGGGTAAAAGTTGCATTATGAGCCATTCACCCGTCCTTGGCCGTTTGATAGCGCTTGGTGGGTGTCTCAACGAATCAGGTGTCCCGACGAATTATCCCGACGAATCCGAGGCCCGGATAAACCGATCCAGACTGCGATAACCGACCGCTTCCAGCAAATGCGGCCGCCCTATCAATTCGGCCCCATCCAGGTCGGCAATGGTGCGCGCCAGCTTGAGCATTCGGTGATAACCACGGGCGCTGAGATTGAGTTTTTCCACCGCCGCCAGAAACCAGGCGCTGTCGGTCTCCGTCAGTTGGCAAACCCGGTCACGCTCGTTGCCACTCAATTCTCCATTGCAGCAACCCTGCCGTTGTAACTGTCGTTGTCGGGCTGCCAGTACCCGTTGTTGTACCTCGGCGCTGCTTTCCCCCGGTGCCGACTGGTGCAGCAGCGCTGCCGGAATCGCGGGCACCTCGACATGCAGATCAATACGGTCGAGCAAGGGGCCGGATGCCTGGCCCTGATAACGCCGTACCTGTTCTTCGTTGCAGCGGCAGCGGCCAGACGGATCACCAAAATAGCCACACGGACAGGGATTCATTGCCGCCACCAGCTGAAACCGGGCCGGAAAGGTAACGCTGCGCTGGGCACGGCTGATCACAATTCGGCCACTTTCCAGCGGCTCGCGTAATACATCCAGCACCTTGCGGCTGTATTCAGGCAACTCGTCGAGGAACAAAACGCCGCCGTGGGCCAGTGAGATTTCACCCGGTCGCGGGTTGCCGCCACCGCCGACCAGCGCCACCCCGGACGCCGTATGGTGCGGTGCCCGGAACGGCCGTTGACGCCAGCGTTCCAGCCAGTCTTCTCCCGACGTTGAGATGGAGTAAACCGAGGCCGATACCAGCGCATCTTCCTCGTTCATTGGTGGCAGAATGCCGGGCAAACGGCTGGCCAGCATGGTTTTGCCGGTGCCCGGCGGGCCGATAAACAACAGGTTGTGTTGCCCGGCGGCGGCGATTTCCAGTGCCCGGCGGGCTTGCGGCTGTCCCCGGACATCAGCCAGATCCGGAACATCCAGCAGCCCTCCGCTACCTCCTGGCGTCGGCAAGACGTCCGTCAGGACTCCCTTGCCAAGCAGATAATTAACCACCTCTGTTAACGAGCGAGCCGTCAGCGCCCGGCCGGTATGAGTCAGCGCCACTTCACCGACATTGCCGTCACTGAGCACCAGCGTTCTTTGTGCCTGTCCGCATTGCACCGCACTGGGCAAAGCGCCACTGATCGGTCGCAATTCACCGTTCAGTGCCAGTTCGCCCAGAAATTCATGGTTGGCCAGTGCGGCCGCAGGAATCTGCCCGGATGCCGCCAGAATGCCCAGCGCAATGGCCAGATCAAACCGCCCGCCGTCTTTGGGTAAATCGGCGGGTGCCAGATTAATCGTGATACGTTTGGAGGGAAATTCGTAATCGCAGGTGAGCAGGGCACTGCGGACCCTGTCCTTGCTTTCTCTTACCGCCGCTTCCGGCATACCAACAAGACTGAGTGATGGCAGTCCACCCGACAGGTGCACTTCGACCCGAACTTCGGGAGACTCTACGCCCAACTGGGCGCGGGTAAATACCGACGCAAATGACATACGCGTTCCTTGCCTGTCAGATAGAGACGTCAAAGACTAGCGCGAGTGCAACCAGGGGAACAACCTCGGACGTCAAAAAATGCCATGGTCTGACCGGCATTGACAGCAAACAGCCAAGCTTAAATCAACAACCGTATAGAACAGTACAGGCAGGATGACAATGAACGGTATAAATTCGATATTATCAACCGTGCCTGATGAACCGTGCCTGGTGTGCAGGTTTATCCATCCAGCACTATGCTTGATGACTTGATATCCCGATCCCAGCGTTCACGCCCGACCTGTTGCCCAATCACCAGCCAACGCACCACCCCGGAGAAAGTTATGCAGCCCCGACGTTTATCCCTTTATTTGATCACGCTGGTCGCTGCCATCGCTTCCCTGCCGGGCTGCGGTATCAGTGAAGACAGCACAACGAGTACTGACACAGGAACAGATACAGCCACCTATGCGGTCAGTGGTACCGTCAGTGCTGCCAGCAATACGGCGGTCGATAGTGACATCAACGATATCTACGCCGATTACAGCAGCAATAATTCGCTCGAGACTGCACAGGCCATCACCAACCTGGTGACAGTCCATGGCTTTGTTACCCGTTATGGGACCCGTGGCGCGGTATCGGGAGAGTCTTCACTGGAGCGTTTCAGTAACAGCGGCGACCAGAACGACTATTACAGCGTCAGCCTGCAAGCCGGCCAGCGTATTGTTGTCCATGTGGTCGATGACAACAGCAACGACAGTGCCTACTACAACGGGGATGTGGACCTCCAGCTGATTGATGAAAACGGCGATAACGTTGCCTCCTCCATCACAACATCAACCTACGAGACCCTGACGGTACCCGAAAGCGGCGACTACTATATTCGTGTGTATGCCTATTCCGGCACCAGTAAATATGTGATGTCGATAGCCACTTCGTCGACGTCGACCGGAGCCAGCACCGCCATCGGTAATGATTTTGTCAGTGGCCAGATGCTGATCCAGATGCAGCCAGACAGCCAGCTTTCCGCCAGTAACCTGATCAGCAACAAACTGCCCAGCAGTGGCCTCAAGACCTTGTCGACCAGCACCGAGGGCAAGCAACGTCCGGCGCTGATGAATTTTGATGCTTCCGACAGCAGCGTTATGACGCTCGCAGCCAACGCTTCGCAGCACCCGGCCGAAAGTGGCAACTACCAGGAAAAATTTGCCACTCTGATGGCGGTCAAACAGGTCGCTGAACAGGATGATGTCTTACTGGCCGAGCCAAACTACTGGCGCACCGCCTTCGCGACGCCAACCGACCCTCGCTACAACGAACAATGGCACTACACCGCCATCGACCTGCCGCTGGCATGGGAGCTGACCACTGGCGAACGCAGCGATGGCATCGATGTGATTGTTGCCGTCGTGGATACCGGCGTCTATCTCAGTCACAGCGATCTGAGCGATCAGCTGACCAGCGACGGCTACGATTTTATTTCCTCAAGCAGCAATTCGAACGACGGCGATGGCATCGACAACGACCCGGATGATCCCGGCGATAGCACCACCACCGGGTTCAGCTCCTGGCACGGCACTCATGTCGCCGGTACGCTGGCCGCAGCGACCAATAACGACCTCGGTGTCGCCGGTATTGCCTGGGATGCCAAGGTCATGCCGATCCGGGCACTGGGCCTTGAAGGCGGTACCAGCTACGATATTCTGCAAGGGATGTATTACGCCGCCGGGCTCAGTAACGACAGCGGCACCGTGCCAGACCAGACCGCCGATATTATCAATCTCAGCCTTGGTGGCAGCAGTTATTCAGTGGCAGAGCAAAGCGCCATCACTACCATTCATGATGCTGGCGTTATTATTGTGGCCGCCTCGGGCAATGATGGCAGCTCCAGCGTGAGCTACCCCGCCGGTTACGACAATGTGATCGCTGTCGGTGCCACCAATGCCGACGATGACATTACCTATTATTCCAATTATGGCAGCCACCTCGACCTCGCGGCACCTGGCGGTAACATTAATCAGGACCTCAACAACGACGGCTACCAGGACGGTATCCTCAGCACTCTGGTCAACGACAGCACTGGCAGCCGCCGAAGCAGCTACGGTTATTACAACGGTACTTCCATGGCGACCCCACACGTTGCAGGTGTGATCGCCCTGATGAAAGCTGTTTATCCGGATTTGAGCCCTGACACGCTCGATACCCTGATCAGCAGCGGCAGTATCAGTGATGACCTTGGTGACAGTGGCCACGACAACTACTTTGGTTATGGCCGCATCAATGCCCTGAAAGCCGTCAACGCCGCCTGGGAACTGGCCAACAATGGCGTCGTCTCGCTCCCGGCCTTGCTGCAGACCAGCCCGTCAGTACTGGTGATTGGTACGGACGACAGCGCCAGCTTTACCCTGTCCAATGTTGGTGGTGGCGAACCCAATATCACCAGCGTCAGCGCCACCAGCAGCTGGCTGACCGTGACTCCGGACAGTGTTGATGATCAGGGCTTTGGCAGTTACCTGGTGAGCGTAACGCGCACAGACCTCGCCGACGGCTACTACACCGACAAGATCACCATCACCAGCGATACCGGCAGCAGTACGACGTTAACGGCCAATATGACCGTTGGTACCGTCACCGGGGATGGCGAGCTGACCATTCAATACGTGCTGTTTCTCGACAGCAGCGGCGAGGTGATCGAAGAAGCCATCACCAACAGCGATGGCAGTTTCTCGGCCAACGTCAGCGCAGGGGATTATCTGCTGTACGCCGGTTCGGATGTGGATGTCGACTACGTTATTTGTACCGATGGCGAAACCTGTGGTGCCTATCCAACCCTCAACAACCCGGAAACCGTGACCGTGAGTGATAGCCCGGTGAGCGGACTGGCCATGACGGTATCGATTCAGGCTCCGACCGTGACCAGCACCAGCACCGACAGTACCAGCACCGACAGCACCAGCTCGGCATCCACCTTGCTGCAACGCAGCAGCAGCCCGGCCCGTCAGCGATCCCTCACGCTCCCGTGAGAGCAGCGCAACCGCAGAGGCCCTGTCCTCTGCGGTTGGCGGTTGGCGGTTGGCGGTTGGCGGTTGGCGGTTGGCGGTTGGCGGTTGGCAGGCTTTATGGCTGTTGCGGTATTCCAGTAACCCCAGGTACAGCCCGCGTTGCCACGCCAGAACGTGGCAACGCAAGGCCGACTACACAGCCAATGCTACCTTGACCATCTCTGCCAACGGTGTGGTCGGACGTCCAATCAGTTGACTCAGGGTTTTGCTGTCATCAAACAACCCGCCTTTTGATGCGCCAGTATCCGACTCCGCCAGCAGGGTCGCGATATAATCGGGCAGACCAGCCCCCATCAGGGCCGCAGCGTAGTCTGCTTCGGGCATATTCTGATACACAATGGTCTTACCAGTCTGGGTTGCAATCTCACTCGCCAGCGCGGTCAGCGTGTAGGCATTATCACCCGCCAATTCATAGACCTTGCCTGCCTGCGACGCAGCGGATGTCAACACAGCAGCGGCAGCAGCGGCGTAATCCGCTCGTGCTGCCGAGGCAATACGCCCCTCCCCGGCACACCCGAAGACTGCGCCGTGCTCCAGTGCCGTCGGCACGCTGGCGGTATAGTTTTCGGTGTACCAGCCATTACGCAGTAACACATACGGCACATTGGACTCGGCCAACGCCTGCTCGGTCTGCTGGTGCTCCAGAGCCAGCGGTAACGGTGACTCGGCAGCATGCAGAATACTGGTGTACGCCAGTAATCCAACCCCTGCCGCCTGTGCAGCAGCAATCACATTCTGGTGCTGGGGGAAACGCTGCCCCACTTCGCTGGAAGAAATCAGCAGTACCTTGTCAGCACCTTCAAACGCCGCTGTCAGTGCCGCTGGCTGGCTATAATCTGCCGCTTTCACGACCACCCCCAGAGCTGCCAGGTCGGCCACTTTTTCAGGGTTGCGTACCGCCGCCACAATCTCTGCCGCAGGCAGTGTTTGCAGCAATGCGTCGATCACCAGACGGCCCAGCTGGCCAGATGCACCTGTTACAACAATCATGATTATTCCTCTTTTTTGGTTGGCGATTATTCATCGAGTGACAACAGGCTAGCCCCAATGCTAACTTTAAGTAAGTACCAACAAAAAGGTAAGTATGGAAATACATCATGACAAATACAGAACCGAGCACCTCTATCGACCAGGATCTCCCCCTTACCGAACAGTTAAGAACCGGCAACCTGTTCGCCAGCCCTTGCCCGTCAAGGGATGTACTCAAACACGTGTGTAGCCGCTGGGGGGTGTTGATACTGATCTCCCTGCGCGATGGAACACACCGGTTCAGTGAACTCCGCAAACGCATCGGGGGCGTCAGTGAAAAAATGCTGGCCCAGAGCCTGCAGGCACTGGAGCAGGATGGCTTTATTGAACGGATTGCCTATCCGGTGGTACCGCCTCATGTAGAATACAGCCTGACAACCAGCGGCGAAGAAATCGCACGCCTGGTGGCCACGCTGGCCGACTGGATCGAAGTGAATATGTCGCAAATTACCGCAGCACAACAGCAACACCAGAGCCGCCAGATCACCACTGACGAGAGTTCACGATGAACAAACGCCTGCTCATTATATATACCGGCGGCACCATTGGCATGGCGCTGGGGGAACAGGGTTACCACCCGGTCACAGGCTTTGGCGACCAACTGGGGCAATACCTGCCTGCCCATTGTTATCCGGCATTACCACTCTATGACGTACTGGAACTGGACACCCTGATCGACAGCGCCAATCTGACGCCGGCCGACTGGCTCCGGATCGCTCGGCCGCTGCAACAACACTGGCAGCAATACGACGGTTTTGTAATCTTGCACGGCACCGACACCATGGCTTATACCGCCTCTGCCCTGTCGTTTATGCTGGATGCCATCAACAAACCGGTGGTTATTACCGGCTCTCAGATTCCTTTGGTTGAAACCGATAGCGACGGCGTGGATAACCTCTGCCACAGTCTGTTACTGGCCGCCTCGGATGCCTTGCCGGAGGTTTATATTTGTTTCCATGGCCGGATTTTACGGGGCAACCGCAGTGTAAAGGTCAGCGCCACCGCCATGGCGGCCTTTGATTCCCCCAATTATCCCTGGCTGGGCACCGTCTCTTGTAGCGATAACGAGAACCAGGGTACCAGCACCGGCTGTCAATTTTCTCCGGCATCAGCACTTGTATCAGCACCGCTATCAACCTCTGGCATAACACCCTCAGCCACCCCGTTACCGCTCCACAAACCAACAGGGCCAACAGCACAGTCCTTGCCAGAATTTCAGCCCGACGCTGTTACGGTGCTGACGCTGTACCCCGGAATCAGCGCCGGGATGGTTCAGGCCGTTGTGGATTGTCCGGCGGTAAAAGCCGTGATCTTACGCAGTTACGGCATGGGAAATCCCCCCGACAATAATCAGGCTCTGATCGATGCACTGGCAGACGCCAGCCAGCGCGGTGTGGTGATTCTGAACCTGAGTCAGTGCCAGCATGGTCGAGTGATCCAGGGCACCTACGCCACCGGGGCAACACTCAATCGCATTGGGGTGATCAGTGGTGCCGATCTGACGCTGGAAGCGGCCTTTGCCAAATTACACTGGCTGCTGGCAAGCGGTTGCAGTGCCGACACCATTCGAGCTCACATCGCGGTTGCCATTTGCGGTGAATGTAGCGAAGCCTGAACCCCTGTGAACTGACGGGGTACTGGTCAATCACCAGGTATCCCGGCCCTTATGCTTGATACAGGCACAGTCCTCTCGATCCTCTTAACAGATAGCCCGGTTTGCAATCAAAGTGATCGAACGATCAGTTCATCAAACCGTCCTCCATGCAATAAAAACCACACGGTTTTATACGAACATAGATCAATAAATGACATATGTGGCCATTTTTGAACACTTGATCACTATCTTCGTCATACCGATCGCAGCTGCTCCATGCCATTTCTGTCCGACTCGCCATGGCGCCTGACCAGCGTGTAAAGCTCACTGTTTTTAATGAACTTGTATAGGGACCCAGCATGATCTCTCTGACCATCAATGGCACACCACAACAGCTGGAGGTAGCGGCCGATACGCCGATTCTCTGGGTGTTGCGCGATACATTACAAATGACAGGCACACGGTTTGGTTGTGGCATGGCGCTGTGTGGCGCTTGCACCGTCCATCTCGATGGTAACCCGATTCGATCCTGCGCAACGCCGGTCAGCTACGCGGCGGGCAAACACATCACTACCATCGAAGCGATGGAAAATGATGCCGTTGGCCAACGAGTGCAGGATGCCTGGATGGACGAAGCCGTTGCCCAGTGTGGCTACTGCCAGTGTGGTCAGATCATGAGTGCGGTAGCCTTGCTGAAGTCCAACCCCAAGCCCACCGACAAGGACATCACCAATGCCATGAACGGCAATATCTGCCGCTGCGGCACTTACCCGCGTATTCGCAAGGCCATTCACCGTGCAGCGTTATACACGGAGGTAAAGGCATGAGCACCTCAACCACAACCGACCCGTTATTGCTCGCCAATGTCAGTCGTCGAGGTTTACTCAAAGGTCTGGGAGCCGCTGGTGCACTGGTACTCGCTGCCCGCTGGGATCTGGCCGTTGCAGCCGAGGACGAGGCCCCAAAATACGGTGCCGATGCCATGCCTCATGGCTGGGTCGACAACCCCAATGTGTTTATCAGCATCGCTGTGGACGGCTCAGTCACTATCATTAACCACCGGGCCGAAATGGGTCAGGGTATCCGCACCAGTCTGGTGATGGTAATTGCAGATGAAATGGGCGCTGACTGGTCCTCTGTCAAAGTTATGCAAGCCGATGCCGACGAAGCCCGTTACGGCAACCAGAATACCGATGGCTCACGCTCCATGCGCCACTTTTTTGAGCCGCTGCGCCTCTGTGGTGCTGCCGCCCGTACCATGCTGGAACAGGCCGCCGCACAACATTGGCAAGTCCCGGTCAGCGACTGCACGACCACCGTCCATCAGGTAATTCATACCCCGAGCGGCCGAGCATTGTCGTTTGGTGAGCTGGCAACCACGGCCTCTGAGCTGCCGGTTCCGGAGCGCCAGTTCCTGCGCTTGAAAACCCGGGAGCAGTGGCGCTACATCAACAAACAACCCGATCAGTTGCCACCGGGCACTACGGAAAAAGCCGGTCAGCCAATGGCCATTGATGGCCGCGATATTGTCTCTGGCAAAGCCATTTACGGTGCCGATGTTATCCTCGACAACATGCTGTTTGCGGTGATTGCCCGACCACCGGTATACGGTGCCAGTATCCAATCAGTCGACGATAGCGCCGCCTTACAGGTGCCCGGCGTGGTCAAAGTCGTGCAGCTACCCACCGCCAGCATCGCTTCGGCCTTTTCGCCATTGGGTGGTGTGGCCGTCATCGCAAACAGCACCTGGGCGGCACTCAGTGGCCGCAAGGCGCTGACGATCACCTGGGACAACAGCAGCGCCGGTGATAATGCCGCTTACGACTCCGTTGCCTTCAAAGCAGCGATGGAAGCCGAGTCATTAAAACCCGGCAAAGTCGTCCGTACCCAAGGAGATATCCAGCAAGCACTGAACAGTGCCGACCAGCGCTTTGAAGCCAGCTATTATTCGCCGCATATGGCGCAAGCTCCGATGGAACCACCTGTTGCCATTGCCCACATCAAGGACGGTCGGGTCGAAGCCTGGGGGCCGGTTCAAAACCCGCAAGCGGCCCGTGATGGCCTTGCCAAACGTTTGTCTCTGGAAGCTGACAACGTCACCGTACACGCCACCTTGCTGGGTGGGGGCTTTGGCCGCAAAGCCAAGCCGGATTTCGTTTTTGAAGCCGCCGACCTGTCGCAAATCATGGACGGCCGTCCAGTCCGGGTGCAGTGGAGCCGGGAAGACGACTTGCACCACAGCTTTTTCCATACGGTATCGGTCGACCGACTCGAAGCCTCATTTAACAAAGAGAGCGAGGTCACTGGCTGGTTACATCGCTCGTTGTCACCCAGCATCAAGTCACTGTTTGGCCCCGATAGCGGCCACATGTCCGATATTGAGCTGGCCATGGGTGTGCGCAATATGCCGTTTGATATTCCGGCGATCCAGCAAGAAACCGGCGAAGCCATGGCCCACGTGCGTATTGGCTGGTTCCGCTCGGTGTATAACATCCCCCATGCTTTTGCGATCCAGAGCTTTGTTGCCGAGCTGGCTCATAAAGCCGGTAAGGATCACCGTGACTTTTTGCTGGAGTTGTTAGGGCCAGACCGTCAGATTGACCCGCGCAATCAGAATGAACCCTGGAACTACCGTGAAGACCCGATACGCTACCCGATCGATACTGCCCGCTACCGCGATGTCATCAAAACCGCAACCCGTAAAGCCAACTGGCCTGGTGGCACCCGTATTGCGGCACGCCGCGCCTTGGGGCTGGCGGTGCACCACAGCTTTATGTCGTACGCGGCGGTCGTGATGGATGTTGAGGTCAGCGAACAGGGTGAAGTCATCATTCACCGCGTCGATATCGCCTTTGACTGTGGCCCACAGGTCAATCCGGAGCGGATTCGTTCGCAGCTGGAAGGCGCCTGTGCCATGGGGGTCGGCATTGCCATGATGACGCAAATCACCGCCGGTGACGGCAAGGTACAACAGGATAATTTCCACAATTATCTGGTGCCTCGCCACAGTCAGGTGCCGAAAGAGATTCACATCCATGCGGTGAATGACCGCCTCGATGTGCCTATTGGCGGTGCCGGTGAACCTGGCGTACCACCGATTGCTCCGGCCTTGTGTAACGCCATTTTTGCCGCAACAGGCCAACGTATTCGCACCTTGCCAATTGCTGGCCAGCTGCGTACCGGCAACAGCTGAGGCGGCGCTTAATACCATGGTGATGCCGTATCTTGATCAACAGGTAGTGGCGCAGGCGCTGGACTGGTTACACAGCGGTGAACCTGTCTGGCTCTGTACCGTGTTATCAACCTTTGGCTCGTCGCCACGAGAGCCAGGGGCGATGATGACAGCCCGTATCAATACCACCCAACGGACCGAGCATCTCGGTTCGTTATCGGGTGGTTGTGTTGAAGAGGACTTTCTTGAACGTTTGTTCGATGGTGAGTTTACGCAACCGGCGACTGTACTGACCTACGGTGCCGGTGCTCAGGCTCATGCCAGCGCTACGAATACCAACGCGACTAATGCCAGTGCTGGAACCGAAGCCAAAGTCCAGTTGCCCTGTGGTGGCACCCTGCTGGTACTGGTCGAACACTGGCAACCCGATAACCCCCATACTCTGGCCCATGCTCAGGCGATGCTGGCGTGTTTGTCTGGTAGCCATCAAGCCATTCGTGAAGTGTGCCTGGACGCTGCCCGACCACCCGCTCTGACGCCTATTCCGGACACCCAATCAACTCCGGATACCCACTTAACTCCCCTCCTAACTATGGACACCCATCGCTGTATCACGCCGCCGCCAGCAATGGTCGGCCGGGTGCAACAGCTCGACCAGCTCATACGCCTCCACATCGGCCCAAGCTCGCGCCTGATTATTGCCGGGTTATCCAGCGTCGCCCATTGCTGCGCTGAATTTGCGGTCGCACTGGGTTATGAAGTGATTGTCTGTGAACCACGGGAAGAAGAACGCCTCGGTTTTCAGCTGCCGGGGGTTATCCTAGACACCCGTATGCCATCGGCGTTTATCCGCCAGGCCGGGCAGTGTCATGCCGCCACTGCGGTGGTGGCGATGACACACGACCCTCGTATTGATGACCTCGCCATGATGGCGGCGGTCAAAACCCCGGCTTTTTATATTGGGGTAATGGGTTCCCGCCGCACCTCTGATGCCCGCGCCGCCCGGCTGATGCGCTCAGGTGGCTTGAGCAGCCAACAGGTGGAACGCTTGCATATGCCCATCGGCTTGGCGCTGGGCAGCAAAACTCCGGCTGAAATCGCCCTGGCGGTGATGGCCGATGTGGTGCGAGTGCAAAAAGGCCAGTCCCGTGACCAGCTCTGACCCAGCGGCCGTGCTCGGAGTGGTCATGGCTGCTGGTTACTCCCGCCGCTTTGGCGCGGAAGACAAACGCATGGCCTACTGGCCCATCACCGGCAGAACCTTGCTGGGCGAGACCCTCCACCAGCTGCAACAGGCATTAGCCAACCTGGTGGTGGTGATTCGGCCGGAAGACTCACCCCAAGCGCTGGGGATTCCTGGCGCTTGTCAGATCATCCATGCCCCCCATGCCGCACAAGGTCTGGGGGCCAGTATCGCCGATGCGCTGGACGTCATTCAGAGATCCGGCCAATGGCAGCAATCACACAGCCTCGCCCTGATGCTGGGGGATATGCCGACGCTGCAACCCGCCTCGGTGCGCCAGTTGCTGCCGTATGCCAGCGAGAAACAGATTGTGCGGCCGATCTATCAGGGCCAGCCGGGTCACCCGGTGGTGTTTGGTCGTGACTATTGGCCAGCGCTGCAGCAGTTATCCGCAGACAATGGCGCTCGGCAGGTGCTGCAGCACCATCAACAGCAGGTTCGCCGGGTTGTCGTAGCAGACCCCGGGGTGGTTCACGATATCGACACTGCAGCCGCATTAACCGCAGCCTTCACCGCAGAAAATCCGGCACCACGGTCATGAACCGCAGAATGATACGGAGCACGACAGAACACACTATTTGCCACAAAGCGGCATCTGACCGAATGGAATACACCTTTTTGCCGCAGTACCCCTGCCGTCCTGTTTTCTTGTGGGCGGTTATTGCATAGTCCTATCCGGTTATTATTTACCGCTTGTTCATCTCCACTTTGCAGGAGCATCACACCATGTCCAGCCTGTTCGACACCATCCAGATGGGTGATCTGGCACTCAACAACCGTATCGTTATGTCACCCCTGACCCGCTGTCGAGCACCAGGCCGTATCGCCAACGCCCTGATGGTCGAGTACTACCGCCAGCGGGCCAGCGCCGGGCTGATCATCAGCGAAGCCACCGCCATTTTGCCCATGGGGGTCGGCTATCCGGACACCCCGGGGATCTGGTCGGATGAGCAGGTCAAGGCCTGGCAACCCATTACCGAGGCCGTACATCAGGCAGGCGGTAAAATAGTTTGCCAGCTGTGGCATGTCGGACGGGTATCGCACCCGCATTATTTGAATGGTGAAACGCCGGTATCTTCCAGCGCCGTCGCCTTGCGCAGCCACGTGCGATTACTGCGGCCCCAGGTCGATTACCCGGTACCGCGGGCACTGGAAATCAATGAAATTCCCGCCATTATCGAGGCCTACCGGACAGCCGCCCAAAACGCCAAAGCCGCCGGGTTTGATGGTGTCGAATTACATGGAGCCAACGGCTATCTGCCGGATCAGTTCCTGCAGTCCAGCACCAACCAGCGCACCGATGCCTATGGCGGCTCGATTGAGCACCGCGCCCGCTTTATGCTCGAAGCCACCGATGCCCTGATTTCGGTATGGGGAGCCAGCCGCGTAGGGGTTCACTTGTCGCCCGGATGCGACACCCAGGATATGGGCGATGACGACCCGGCAGCCACTTTTGGTTATCTGGTTGATGCCCTCAACCAGCGGGATATTGCTTTTATTTTCAGCCGCGAAGACCTCAACCAGACCGATGCTCTGACTCCCCAACTACGCAAACGCTTCAACGGCACCTGGATTGGCAATATGAACCTCAGCCCGGATAGCGCCAGCCAATTACTGGCCGACAACACGGTTGATGCTGTCGCCTTTGGCCGTGACTACATTGCTACCCCGGATCTGGTGGAGCGGTTACGCAACGGCAGCGCCTTGAACGAAGGGGACCACAACACCTATTACAGCCCCGGCAGTGCCGGTTATACCGATTACCCGACACTGGATACCGCGGACTGACGATTAACTGGCCCGATGCACGGTCGATAATAACGACGCAGCACCCACAAACATCACCGCAAAGCTGCGATTTAACAAACGCTGCTGACGCGGTGATTGCAAGTAACGTAATACTTTCGCAGCCAGGCCGGTGTAAATAGCCATCACCACCAGATCTACCGCCACCATGGTGATCAGCATAACGCCATACTGAAGTGGTAAAGCCGCCTCTGTATTCAGGAACTGCGGCAACACCGCCAGTATA
This sequence comes from Oceanobacter sp. 5_MG-2023, assembly GCF_030548165.1. Lineage (NCBI taxonomy): Bacteria > Pseudomonadati > Pseudomonadota > Gammaproteobacteria > Oceanospirillales > Oceanospirillaceae > Oceanobacter > Oceanobacter sp. 5_MG-2023. The sequence goes on from NZ_JAUORS010000001.1 coordinate 38,030, forward strand.
AATACGATGGCTTTGGGGTTACTCATATTCACCAAAAAACCTTTCAGAACCAGTCTGGCTGGTGATTCACGCCGGGTGTCCCGGGCATGCTCCACCTCGTCATCCAGATTTGCCGGAGTGGCGTGCCATTGCAGCCAGCCCAGATAGACCAGATAGCCCACCCCAAACCACTTGATGAACTCAAAGGCCCAGGCAGACGTCGCCAGCACCGCACCAACGCCAGCCACTACCACCCCGATTTGTACAACCAGCGCCAGCTGTAACCCAATCACATTCCAGTAACCGTAACGAAACCCATACTGCAAGCCGCTCGACATCGACGCCACTGCCCCGGCGCCAGGAGAAAAACTGATCACCCAACAGGCAGTAAAAAACGTTAGCCAAATATCCAGTGCCATAACAACCTCTCAAACAAAATAACAAGCAAAACAGCCAGCCCAGACACAGAGTCCCTGCCCAGGTGACAAGACAACCCACGGGGTGCAGGATGATGACGCCAACGATCGTCGAGTGGTAGCATATCCCGTCCCGGAACAACACGCGCCAGCGCCCGCACCCCCCGCTGACACGGCTTATTGCACAGGGTAACCATCATTGGAATGTCTTTTACAGGCAATACGGCAGCACGAAGCAGAACTCAGGGCTTTTTTACAGCAACGAGTCACCGACAAAACGATCGCAGATGACCTGCTGCAAGAAGTACTGCTGCGTACACTGCAACAAGGTGCCAGGTTCTGCGCCGTACAACAGCCCCGTGCCTGGATGTTTCGTGTTGCCCGCAACGTCATTATTGATAATCATCGCCGACAACATCCACTGAGCGAGTTGCCGGAAGATATACCACAGCCGGACTCGACCCCGGAGCTGGATGATATCGATCTGCTCTCGGAATGTCTGAGCCGTAATCTCGCCCGTCTGAATACCACAGACAGGGAGATACTGGAATATTGCGACCTCAATAACCAGACGGTGAAATCCTACGCCACCAGCGCAGGGATCAGCCTGTCGGCAGCCAAGGCCCGCCTGTTACGCGCACGCCAGCGACTGCGTCACTCGCTGGTTGAACACTGTCATGTCCAGTTTGATGAACAGGGCAAGGTTTGCAGCCATCGTCGGCCGTCGTCCTCCAACTGACGGCATCCGGCTTGAGCCAGAAGCCACAATCTGACCGCGGCATGATCCATAAGATATCAACCATAAACAGTTATAAAAAAAACCTGCATCCTTTTGCTGGCCCATGCGTCTTCAGTAACAGACACACGCAAGAGAGCGCACGATGTTCCAGATATTCACCGATTTCGCCAGCTGGTTGATCTACGACCTGCTGGGCTTCCTGCCCGAGACCAAACTCGGGGATGCGTTACATTTCTTTGTCGAAGACGTCAGCAAGATCTTTGCACTCTTGCTGGTGCTGATTTACATCATCGCCCTGTTACGCGCCTCGCTGAATGTCGAGCAAGTGCGTGATTATCTGGCGGGCAAAAATCGCGGCATTGGCTATCTGCTGGGTTCCGGCTTTGGAGCGATTACCCCGTTCTGCTCCTGTTCCAGTATTCCCGTGTTTCTCGGCTTTACCTCCGCCGGTATTCCGGTCGGGATTACCATGTCGTTTCTGATTACCTCCCCGCTGATCAACGAAGTCGCGGTTCTGTTACTGCTCAGCCTGCTGGGCTGGAAATTCACCGTCCTTTACGTCGTGGTTGGCATGATTGTGGGTATGCTCGGCGGGCTGTTTCTCGACAGCATCCGCGCCGAACGCTGGCTGCAGTCCTTTGCTGCCAAAGCGCTGGCAAATGGCCGCGCCCAGCAAACCGGCAACGACAACTCAGCTGAAGTTCAAGTCATGTCATTCCATGACCGCCACCTGTTCGCCAAAACCGAGACCCTGGAGATTTTTGCCCGAGTCTGGAAATGGGTGATTATCGGTGTCGGTCTGGGCGCTGCGCTGCACGGTTTTGTCCCCGATGGCTGGATCGAACAGCACCTCGGCGCTGGCCAATGGTGGACAGTGCCTGCCGCCGTGCTGGTTGGCATTCCATTATATTCCAACGCCACCGGCGTCATTCCGGTGATGGAAAGCCTGATCACCAACGGCTTGCCGATTGGCACAACCCTGGCGTTTTGCATGAGCACCGTGGCTGCCAGTTTCCCCGAATTTGTATTACTCAAACAGGTCATGCAGTGGCGCTTGCTGGCGATTCTGTTCGCTATGTTGCTGGTGTCTTTTACTGTCATTGGCTGGATTTTTAACAGTGTGTTATTTCTTTTATAAAAGAGGTTGTCGATGAAAAACATCAAAGTACTGGGCACCGGCTGTGCCAAATGCAAAAACACCGTACAAGTGCTGGCAGACAGCGCCCAGGCGCTGGGAATAGAGGTCAAGATTGAGAAAATTGAAGACCTGCCACAGATTATGGCTTATGGCGTTATGTCGACCCCTGCGGTCGTTATCGACGAAACAGTCGTACACAAAGGTGGCGTACCCACTCAAGACCAGGCCACCCAGTGGCTGCAGGGCTAACCGCCATCAAGGCCTGCCACGCATCACAGCCTATCTGATGGGTTCACCAACCCCAGATTAACGGCCTTGAGCGTGGCTTCGGCACGGTGACTGACCTGCAGAAACCAACTCCTGTGTCAGTTCACCTTCCTGAATAGCATCCATATAGATAGATACCAGCGCGCGCAACCAGCCAGCTCAATGCATAAGCCAGCGCATTCAGCATGGTGATTTTACCAGCACCATTGTTACCAACCAGAACCATCACGTTGGACGACCGTTTTTCTGTCGGGGCTAACGGAATATCCAGCAGCTCGAAGCTGCCCAATGTTGCGTAAATGTTACCCGCCGATTACCAGAGTCAGCGGCTGCATCCGGGCTTTCCAGTGAGCAATGGATTAATATCCGTCATCAACATTGTCTGTTGTCAGGGAAATACCCTGATCCCTTAACCACTGAATGCCTTTTGCCGTGGTCTGATAGGCCTGCTCTGGGTGGTTCACTACCTCGGGGAATCGGTAATCAATCAGTCCTTCTTTTTCCCTGAGTTCTCTCAGGTGATTATGTTTGAGAGACCGTTCTTCACGACTCAGTAGCTGAGCCAGTTCGTCTGCTTTATAGGGACGCAAGCCACATAGCCAGACAAGAATAAGCCAAAGTTTGTCTTTTCTTGCTTTTGGAGAAAGTTGTTTGATTTTCCCCTGAAGTGCTTCAGCCAGATCCAACTCACTTGTATTTGCCTCGAGGTCACTTGTATTTGCCTCGAGGTCACTTGTATTTGCCTCGAGGTCACTTGTATTTGCCGCTTCCTGACTTCCAAATAGAGACAATTCATCAGCATCAGATGTCCAATCAGCCAGCTGATAATAGGTTGCTGGTCCTGCGCCTCCCTTCACCAACAAGCAATGCTGATGATGCAACCTACCTAGCACCTGACTGGCCGCCAATGTATCCAGCCCGGTTACAGCACGCAGACCAGCGTTATCGACCGCACCGGTTTCCTTCGCCAGAATCAGGGCTCTGGCTTCATCATTCGTCAGTTGCAGCTGTTTGAACTGGCTAAGCCACGCCAGCTGGTCTTCACCCAACAGGTGATGCAGCAGGTATGTAGCCTGAAACTCATTGGCAATCACATGGCTGGAGAATACCGGAGCTGTCAATCCAACCTGCTGCAGCAGATTACGCATGGTACGAATCCCGGAGCCTTTGGTCTCCGCAAAACTCAGATCGTATAACACGGCAGCAATCACAGGGTTTCTCAGCTTTGAACCCATTTCACCTAACATGGCTTCTGGTTTGAGTGAATATCCTGCGTTACGGATGTCGATACGGTTACTGTAGCGCACCACCAGAATGGGCTGCTGCACCTGATAATCCCGATGCATCAGGGCGTTTACTACGGCTTCCCGAACAACCTTTTGCGGTAACAGTGGCTGATCACTGCGCTGGGTACTGCCTTCCGGTAGACGAAAGTGTTTGGGCAGATCATCCAGAATGGCGGCTTCCAGTTTGGGAATCAGACGCAGCAAGGGTTCACGCAGATCCAGTGTAGTCTGAAACCGCTGTTCCGGGTCTTCAACCCATTGAACGCCACTGCTGCGAACGTAATCAACCCGCACCGACGGCAACAAGCGGCGCAGTGCCAACGGTTTTCCCATCATTAACAAACCTGCCACATTCGGCAGCCACTCGCCGTTTTGTTTCTTGACCAGATTCAGTGCCCGCAGCATCTCTTGATCGTTAGCCTGTAACTCCTCAGCATAAGGACGCACACGCGCACGCAACTGGCGATACAGTGCAATTACATCCGGATCGAGGTCATCCCATTCGGCATCAGGCAGAATTACCTGCTCAAAACCCAAGCCACTTTTGGCCAGCAGTAAAGGTTCCAGCTCGGACTGGGTACATTCGTAATCGCCGTTCAGACCGCGCCGCCAGACACCGGTTTTGCGCTTGTTCTTGCTATCGAATTTACCCTTGAAAGTACTGGGTTTGGCTGCTGGCTCCAACTCGGGCACAAAGACCAGAATCAAGGTTTTTCCTTCAAGCTGAACAGCTTCTGCAGACACCGGGATACTCTGCTCAAACTGTTCACGGCAGTTGTTTTGCAACTGCCCTAACAGCTGATCGGTATTGCTGACACCGCACACATAAAACCGGTCGTGCTGTTGGTCTGGCTCCGATACCCCTAACAGCAGGTAACCTCCACCCAGGCCCGGCTCGTTAGCAAAGGCGCAGATAGTTTGCATCACGGAACTGCCAATGTCCGAGCCGCGCTTGGCTTCAATACGCGTGCATTCATCCAGCAGTTGCAGCTGCTCCAGTAACTCTTCAGCAGTAAATTCGTTCATGTGTAATCCGTCTCCCTGTTACTGGGTTTTTACCCACCGCTTGTCCGTTAACCACTCGGCACCCGGGATTTTCCGAAAAGTAGCGAAGGGCTGACTGTCGTACCGGGTTGGTGCCCTCTACACCACCCCTATCACTCCACCGTCACGCTTTTGGCCAGGTTCCTCGGCTGGTCGACGTCGGTGCCTTTGATAATGGCGACGTGGTAGCTGAGCAGTTGCAGTGGCAGGGTGTAGACAATCGGGGCGATCAGGTCGTCGCAGGCGGGCATCGACAGTACGATCATGTTGTCGGCGGGGGTGATTTCGGTGGCTTGTCCGGCAAAGACGTAGAGTTCGCCGCCCCGGGCGCGGACTTCTTCGATGTTGGATTTGAGTTTTTCGACCAGGTCGTTATGGGGCGCTACCACCACAATGGGCATTTCGGCGTCGATCAGTGCCAACGGGCCGTGTTTGAGTTCTCCGGCGGCGTAGGCTTCGGCGTGGATGTAGGAAATTTCCTTGAGTTTGAGCGCGCCTTCCATGGCAATGGGGTATTGGTCGCCACGGCCAAGGAACAGGGCGTTGTGTTTGTCGGCGAAGCGTTCGGCCAGTTGTTCGATCTGGTCGTTCATTTTCAGTGCTTGCTGGATCAGTCCTGGCAGTTGGGCCAGGGCGGTGGCGATGCGCTGCTGAATGGCATCGGCATCGGGGTGTTGTTGTGCCAGCCCGGCGGTGAGCAGTAACAATGCGGTGAGCTGGGTGGTAAAGGCTTTGGTGGAGGCAACGCCAATTTCGGCACCGGCGCGGGTCATCAGTGCCATATCGGATTCACGCACCAGCGAGGAGCCGGGTACGTTGCAAATGGAGAGGGTTTTGCGAAACCCCAGTTGTTTGGCCAGTTTCAGTGCTGCCAGAGTATCTGCTGTTTCACCGCTCTGGGAGATGGTTACCAGCAAGGTGTTGGGTCTGACGACGGGCTGGCGATAGCGGAATTCGGAGGCGATTTCGACGTTGCAGCTGAGTCCGGCCAGGGCTTCGATCCAGTAGCGGGCAGTTACGCCAGCGTGGTAGCTGGTGCCGCAGGCGATGATCTGGACGTTGTCGATGTCACTGAGGTCACCCAGGGCTTCAAGGTTGAGCTGGCCGTTGTGCAGGCGTCCTTCGAGGGTGTTGGCGATGGCTTGGGGCTGCTCGTGGATTTCCTTGAGCATGTAGTGGCGATATTCGCCTTTGTCGCCGGCGTCGTGTTCGACTGAGGTTTCGCGGGTCTCTCGTTCAACGGCTTCGTTGTCGATGTTGAATATCTGCACACTCTGGCGGGTGATCTCGGCCACGTCGCCTTCTTCGAGAAAGGCAAATTTGCGGGTTACTGGTAGCAGTGCGAGCTGGTCGGAGGCGACGAAGTGTTCGCCAATCCCGAAACCAATCACCAGCGGGCTGCCGGAACGGGCAACGACCATGCGGTCGGGAGTGGCGCGGTTCACGGCGACCATGCCGTAAGCGCCTTCCAGGCGTTGGCGTACCTGTTTGACGGCGGCCAGCAAAGACTCGCCGGAGGTTACTGCTCGGGCGATCAGGTGGGCGATCACTTCGGTATCGGTCTGGGACTCAAAGTGGTAGCCGTCGGCTTGTAATTCCCGGCGCAGACTGGCGTGGTTTTCAATAATGCCGTTATGAACGACGGCAATATCCCCGGAGATATGGGGATGGGCGTTGGCTTCGGAGGGTTCGCCGTGGGTGGCCCAGCGTGTATGGGCAATGCCCAGTCCTCCGGGCAAGCCGGTTGCCGCGATGGCATTGGCCAGTTCCTGCACCTTGCCCAGTCGTCGCACCCGGGTCAGTGCCGGTGCCGGTTGGGTGGCGTCGAGAATGGCGACGCCAGCAGAGTCATAGCCCCGGTATTCGAGACGACGCAGGCCTTCCAGCAATATTTCGACTACATCCCGCTGGGCTACTGCTCCGACAATGCCACACATACCATATACTCCTGAAGATAATCCGACGCGCTGAACTGGAAGGCGAAAGATTACCACACTCCGCTATATTCGCTGTGTCAGGTTCGTCTGGAATACCAGTATCCGGGCGCTGGTTCTGGTGCGTGAGGGCCACGCGAAGAAGAGGAGAAAGCATGGTGATGGTGGTTGATCGGGGAGCACCGCGCACCAGCGGCTATTCTGCCGGTGCGCGGGTTGTTATCAGTTACGGTTATTTGGCGCTGCGTTCTTTTTCGACCAGATAATCCACAACGGATGTCATTTTATCCTGGCCACCGGCAGTACTGGCAGACACAACGTATTTACCTTGTACAATCAATGCCGGTACACCGCTGATGTTGAATGAGCGGATACGTTTGTCACCCTGGCTCATGCGGGATTTGACGGCAAAGTTGTCGTACGCCTTGTCAAACTGGGCTGCGGTAATGCCGCCGTTTTTGACCAGAAAATCGCGTTGGTCGTCTTTATCCAGCAGGCGTTGTTTTTCCAGATTGATGGCTCGGAAAATCGGCGTGTGTACCTGGTCGAGAATACCCAGCACATCGGCTACATAGAACAACTGCGCGTGTGCAACCCAGGCACGACCGAACATGGCAGGAACGCGGGTAAATTCAACATCTGCAGGCAAGGTGCTTTCCCATTTGCCCAGAAAGCTGTCCAGGTGGAAGCAGTGTGGGCAGCCATACCAGAAGGCTTCTTCCACGTGGACTTTGCCATCGGCCATAACCGGCACAGGCTCGGCCAAAACGTCGTAATGCACTCCGGCTTCGTATTCTGCCGCCAAAGTGAGTGAGCTAATCAACAGCAGGGGTACTGCTATCCATTGTTTGATCAGCGAAAGCATAGAAATCTCCAGTCAGGGTTAAAGTCGCGATTCAGATTTGCCAATTAGGTGCGATTTTGAACAAAGGTTCAACTACTGTCTGGCAAAGCAGGATATTCATTCCGCCGTTGGCGTTTTTTGCTCAGATGGCCTGCTGTGGTTCCCCAACCCAGGCGCAGAAAAAAAGCGGCCGAAGCCGCTTTTTTTCGTTAGCATGCTTAACGCAGGCCCTGAATATAGGACGAGACCGCTTCGATTTCAGAATCGTGCAATCGGTATGAGGTAGCTCGCATCATACGGCTGTCACCGTCGTTGGTACGGGCACCGGAGCTGAAATCATGCAGCTGTTTGGAGATATAGGCCTCATGCTGACCTGACAGCATGGGGAAGGCTGCCAGTTCGATGCCCTTGCCGCTTGGGCCGTGGCACGCCATACAGGCTGGTACGCCTTTTTCTTCGATGCCGGCGCGGTAGATTTTTTCGCCCAGTTCAACCAGTTCTTCTTTGGCTCCGCCACCGCTAGGTGCCTGGGAGTTGAAGTAAGCGGCCAGGTCGGCAATGTCGTTGTCGCTCAGTCCGGCAACAAAGGCTGTCATTTCAAGCACCTGACGACGTCCATCACGAATATCCTGGAGCTGCTTGGCAAGGTACACCTTGCCCTGCCCAGCCAGTTTGGGGAATGTTGGCACCATGCTGTTACCGTCTGCCCCGTGGCAAGCAGCACAGGTAGCAGATTTTGCTTTGCCGGCATCGGCATCGCCCTGGTAGGCGGAGGCCGCTTCACCAGCTTGGGCCGCGGACATCAGTCCGGCTGAAACAATCAGGCTAATCAACAGGTTTTTCATCGTCAGATCCAGTTAGTAAGTTAATTCTTGTCGTCGCAGTCGACGTTTGTCACTGCTGCTTTATTTGGGCGTCGACATGTAAGTAATCAGCGCTTTATAGTCTTCTGCGGAACAATCCATGCAAAGTCCGCGTGGAGGCATGGCATTAAAACCGTTGGTTACGTGGCTTACCAGTGTATCCATACCTTTTTCCAATCGAGGAGCCCAGGCTGCCGCATCAAAAGCGGTAGGTGAGCCGATCATTGGCGCAACTTGTGGAGCATGGCACGCTCCACAAGAGGTATTGTATTTGGCTTCCGCATCAAATGCGTTAACGTTGGCAGACATGGCGGCAGCTGATACCGCAAGCAGGGTCAGAAGTTTGGTCATTGTGACGTTCTCTCTCATCAGTCGTTATAATATCAGGCTAATTTTTTACTCTGCTCGGCGTGCATCAGAGACTCCGCCCGGAATGTTACACCCTGTGCTAGACTGGCTGCGCCATTCAAAGGCCCAGCATTATATATCATCAAAAACCGGACGGTCATTACGTTTACCCTATGCCAAATCAGGATTCATTGACTTACACCAAGACCAACTACCTTCGTAGCGCCGCCACATTGAGCCAATGCCCTGGCGAAATCACGCGTGAAGTCGCCTTTGCAGGCCGCTCCAATGCAGGGAAATCCAGTGCACTCAACCGGCTGACGGGGCAGAAAAAACTGGCCCGAACCAGTAAAACACCCGGTCGAACCCAGCTGATCAACTATTTTCAGCTTGGTGAACTGCCGCTGGCCCTGGTTGACTTGCCAGGCTATGGCTATGCCAAGGTGCCTATTGGCGTCAAAAATGCTTGGCAAAAAGAGCTCGGCAACTATTTGCAAAAACGCGAAGCGCTGGTCGGCCTGGTACTACTAATGGATATACGTCATCCACTGACCGATTACGACCAGCGCATGCTGGAATGGGCCAATGATAACGGTATGCCTCTCCATCTGGTACTGACAAAATCCGACAAACTCAAACGAGGGGCTGCCAAAAGCACGTTGCTAAAGGTCCAGCAAGCGGTACGTGACAGCTCAACAGATGTATCCGTGCAGATGTTTTCATCGCTGAATGGCGATGGACTGGAGGAATTGAAACGGCGTCTTAACCAGTGGTTCTTGCCACCGGGCGATACGGTTGGCGCTGATCCTGAAGATGATATCGACCCGGGCATTACTGACCTGCCTGCGGCTGCCCCAAACGATTCTGATTCCGGTGATGACTGAGCATCCAGATAGCCTGGCTGCACTCGGAAACGGTTGATCTGAGTCACATCTCACTGTAAACGCAGTATGGTGGCGGCCAGTAACCGCACTATCTGTGTGCTTATGCAGTACAGTGGGACAGTTCCCCGCACGGAATACTGGAACAGGCGACTGGTTTCCAGTCTTCGGTCATTCCTCCAGAATCCGAAGTTGACCCGGTCGTGATTTCCATAACGCCCGGGTCTTTTTTACCATCTCCCAGAACCTCTGGCCGCCAGGCTGGAGCACAGCATGGAATAATCACCTCGACACAATCTGGCCATGCTGCAGCCAAACCGTACGATCTGCCAATACCTGCGCTTCAGTTTCATCATGAGTGACCAGTAACAAGGTCATTTGCGACGGCTGTCGCAGTGCATTCAAGTCACGCCAGATGGTGTGTCGATTCCCCAGATCCAGGCTTGAAAACGGCTCATCCAGCAACAGCACTCCCGGTCGCCGGGCGAGACAACGGGCCAGAGCAGCCCGTTGCCGTTCGCCACCAGACAGCTGGGCGGGATAACGGTTGTGCAAATGTTGCGCGCGGGCCAGACACAGGGCCTCTTCAATCCGCTCGGCGCGAGAACCCTGATGGTCAAACCCGAATGCCAGAGACAGCCAGACATTCTGCCGTACCGTCAGATGCGGGAACAAATGCAAATCCTGGCTCAGATACCCCAACCGTCGGCGGTGAGGTGCCCAGCCATGTACCGCGGTATCATCAAACAAGACGCGCCCCTGATGGGCAACCAAACCGGCCACCACTTTCAGCAAGGTACTTTTTCCAGAGCCGGACGGCCCTTGGATCGCGACCGCTTCTCCATCGGCCACATTCAGGGAAACCTCGTGCAGAATCTGGCTGCTGATTTTTTCAAGCGCCACGGCCGACATATTCCACCTCCTTTGGCGTATCCCTGTCCACCAGGCGGGTTGCCAAAAGCAACAGAAACGCCAGCCCCAGCAAAATCAGGGCACAGGCAACCGCCAGACCGGTTTCACCGCTGGCAATATTCAGATACACCGCCATCGGCAGTGTTTCGGTATACATCCGTGTCGCTCCGGCCACCATCAAGGTGGCTCCAAATTCACCCAGAGCCCGTGCCCACCCCAAGACTGCCGCAGTCACCAAGCCTCGGGCTGCCATCGGGATTTCTACCAGTAAAAATGCCCATCCGGGTGATAGGCCAAGCGTCCAGGCCATACGCGCGTAATCCTGATCCACGCTGGCAAATGCCGCTCGCGCCGTACGCACGATAATAGAAGCCGCGACGTACGTTTGCGCCAGCACAATACCGGCAGGAGAAAACAGCAGATTGATACCCGCCGCCGCCAACGCAGCTCCGACCGGGCTTTGGTAGCCCAGCAAAAACAACAAGCCGACCCCGGCAACCAGCGGCGGCGTTACCATGGGTAAATCCAGTAAGGTCTCCACCATTGCTTTGCCGGGAAATGCCTGTCGTGCCAAACAATGAGCCGCCGGTACCGCCAACAGCAATGCCAGCGCCAGCGATAATAACGAGGTTTGCAGACTCATCCCGACGGCAAACAGGGTTTCTTCCGACAGCAGCGCACTCTGCAAGTCGCCCGGTGACAAATAGCTCACCAGGGCTCCCACAACCCCAATAATTACCAGCGCCATCAGCACCAGCGGCAGTGCAAACAGCAGCCCAAGCCAGTTCATTTTGTTGCTGCCTGCGAAGCTTGCCAGGTGGATTGGATGGGTAAAAACCCGACCTTTTCAAACCCGGCAACCCCCTCTGCGGAGGTCAGAAAATCCACCAGGGCCTGGGCCTGATCCGGGTGTTGGCTGCTTTTCAGCACCCCGGCAGCAACGATTTCGGGTTGATACAAATACTCTGGAATGGCCACCATGCGGATATGCCCAGCGTTCAGAAAGGCTTCGGTACGTCCAATGATGGCAGCGTCCACCTCCCCTTGAACCAAGTACATCGCCAGTTGCTTGACCGTCCCTGCCCGCATCACCGTGTTACGACGAATGGCGTCTCCCTGTCCGGAAGCATTCAGAATATGTTCGGCAGTGCGCCCCAGTGCCATGGCTTTCGGGTCTCCCAATGCCACTCGAAGGCCGGGCTGGGTCAGGTCATCCAGGCGCTGGACATTGGCACCTCGGCGGAGACTGACGCCAATCACCGGAGTGTGCGCCACAATGTCGTGTACCGAGAGCACCTCTCCCGCCAGTTTATCGAAGTACATTCGTGAGCCGGGGATAAACACATCTCCCTGATGGCTGAGTTGATAACGCGTCAGGATTGCGCCCGAGCCTCCGTATTCCACTCGTACCTGATCACCGCTTTGACGTTGGTACTCCTGTACCAGAGCATCGATGGCCGGTCGTAAACCGGCACCTGCGTAAACTTTCAGCTCGACGGCCCATATCCGGGCAGAACCCCCCAACATCAGCATGGCAACCAGTGTCGCTGTCAGGCGGTGAGTCCATTTCGATGAAACCATACAATATTCCTACCGTTATATAATTTTATATATAACGAAGCACAAGTCAGACCAACCGGGCCAGTCAATCCAAAACCGTCAGAACCTCACGTCAGCAGCGCCATCTCACTTCCAACAGCCAATCTCTGCGGATGGCGGTGGCAAGGTTTGGCAGGAGAGAAACCCGACATTGTCGTGGATAAGACAAAATCGCCCACAGAGAGTGAGAGGCGAGTTCAAAGGCGAGTGCACGGGATTCCATTCGGTATCGTTCGGTCGAGCCTTGGCATGACAGGTTTTCGCAGTCGATACCGTCAAGCCAGTGCAGAACGATGGCGCCTGCTGATCACCGCTCTCCTGATGACTCAGACCACAAGCGCCGTAGAACAGCGAGGCTCAGTGAGCCTCATCCCAGTTGTCACCGATCCCGGCTTCCACCAGCAGCGGTACCCGTAATTCAGCCGCGCCCTGCATTTGCTGTTTCAGGGCTTCAGCAAATACATCCGCTTCTTCTGCGCGTACTTCCAGCACCAGTTCATCGTGCACTTGCATGACCATGCGGGCATCAAACCCGGAATCCGGTAGCCAGTTGGCGACCCGAATCATGGCGCGCTTGATAATGTCGGCGGCGCTGCCCTGCATCGGCGCGTTGATCGCGGTACGTTCTGCGTGTTGACGACGCTGGCCGTTGCGGGATTTTATTTCCGGCAGGTACAGACGACGGCCAAAGATGGTTTCGACATAGCCCAGGTCTTTGGCGTGTTCACGGGTGTTGTCCATATATTCCCGCACACCGGGGTAACGTTCGAAGTAGAGGTTGACGTAATCCTGGGCTTCGCCACGGCCAATGCCCAGCTGCTTTGCCAACCCAAACGCCGACATGCCATAAATCAAACCAAAGTTGATCGCCTTGGCGCTGCGGCGCTGGTTGTCGGTGACGTCGGCTTCATCAACACCAAAGACTTCTGCCGCGGTAGCCCGGTGTACATCCCGGCCTTCGCTGAAGGCTTTCAACAAACCGTCATCACCCGACAGGTGCGCCATGATGCGCAGTTCAATCTGGGAGTAATCTGCCGCCACCAGCCGGTAGCCTGGCGGCGCGATAAATGCCTGACGAATACGGCGACCTTCCTCAGAGCGGATCGGAATATTCTGTAAGTTCGGATCACTGGACGACAAGCGCCCGGTGGCAGCCACAGCCTGATGGTAGGAGGTGTGCACCCGCCCGGTCGATCCGGCAATCATGGTGGGTAACTTGTCGGTATAGGTGCTTTTTAATTTCGCCAACCCCCGGTTTTCGAGGATGATTTTGGGCAGTTCATGGCCTTCTTCCGCCAGCTGCAGCAGCACTTCTTCCGCCGTTGACGGTGCCCCTTTCGGGGTTTTCTTTTTCACGGGCAAGCCGAGTTTCTGATACAGGATTTCGCCCAGCTGCTTGGGCGACCCAAGGTTAAAGACTTGTCCCGCCACGTCGTGAGCCTGCTGCTCCAGCTGCTGCAGTTTTTGCTCCAGCTCGGCGCTTTGCTCATGCAGTTTGTCGGCATCAATCAGTGCCCCGAGGGATTCCATCGCCGTAAGGATCGGCATAACGGGCATTTCAATGTCAGTAAAAACCTTCGCCAATGCGCCCTGATTTTGCAGTTGGGGCCACAGGGTCTGATGCAGACGCAGGGTGATATCGGCGTCTTCGGCGGCGTATGGCCCGGCCATATCGAGTTCAACCTGATTAAAGGTTTTTTGTTTGACGCCCTTGCCCGCCACGTCTTCAAACGAGGTGGTTTGATATTCCAGATACTTTGACGCCAGGCTGTCCATATCATGACGGGTCGCGACGGAATCCAGCACATAGCTTTCCAGCTGGGTATCGAACTGCACCCCTTGCAGGTGAATACCGTGGTTGGCCAGTACGTGGGCGTCGTACTTCATGTGTTGGCCGACTTTTTTGTGGTTGTTATCTTCCAGCAGCGGCTTGAGTTGTGCCAATACGGTGTCGCGGTCGAGCTGTTCCGGTGCGCCGTCATAATCATGTGCCAATGGTACGTAAGCAGCCTGGCCGGCTTCCACCGCAAACGAGACGCCCACAATGCGGGCGTCCTTGTAGTTAAGCGAGGTGGTTTCGGTATCGAAGGCAAACAGTTCACTGGCTTTGAGCTGCTCAACCCAGCGGTCGAGGTCGGCCTGCGTCAGCACCAGCTCGTATTCACCCGGTTCAGCACTGACGGTCGGGACATCCACTTCCGTGGCGGTGTCAGCAGCGGTTGCCAACGGCTGTTCAGCGCTGGCACTTGAGGGTCGGCTGTCAGAGCTGTTGGCTTCGGGCGGGTTACTGGATGCCTCCGATAACTCGGCGATCCAGGCTTTGAATTCCATGCTCTGATACAGCGCCAGCAAGGCATCGGTGTCGGTTGTCGTACTGTGCAACTCTCCCAGCGATTGCGGCAGCTCGACATCACATTTGATGGTGGCCAGCTCTTTCGACAGAAAGGCCTGGTCCTTGTGTTCTTCCAGCTTTGGCGCCAGGGTTTTGGCACCACGGAAGCTGAGGGTCTTGACCTGATCCAGATTGGCGTAGATGGTTTCCAGCGAGCCTAATCCAGCCACCAGCCCGACGGCGGTTTTTTCACCAACCTTGGGCACGCCGGGAATGTTATCGACCTTGTCGCCCATCAGCGCCAGGTAGTCGATGATGTGCTCTGGAGGTACGCCAAATTTTTCTTTTACCCCGTCGACATCCAGAAAGGTGCTGGTCATGGTATTGATCAGCGAAACGTGCGGGTCTACCAGCTGCGCCATGTCCTTGTCGCCAGTGGAAATAACCACCTGACACTGGCTGGCTTCGGCCTGGGCCGCCAACGTGCCGATAACGTCGTCGGCTTCCACACCGTCGACAATCAGCAGCGGCAGGCCCATGGCGCGGATGATGTCATGGATGGGGGCGATTTGTTCGCGCAGCTCGTCCGGCATTGGCGGGCGATTGGCTTTGTACTCCGGGTACATATCGTTACGAAAGGTTTTGCCTTTGGCATCAAACACCGCCACCATCTGGGCATCGGGATAGTCTTTTTGCAGTCGTTTGATCATGCTGATCACGCCTTTCACTGCATTGGTGTGCACACCGCGTGAATTGGTCAGCAGTGGAATGGCATGAAAGGCACGGAACAGATAGGAAGATCCGTCGATAAGAACAACAGACTTGGGCATAACAGAATTCCTGTAGACTCGGCAAAATCCGGCCGCTGGCGCTGGGGTTCACGTCCGGGTCGGCATACAATAAGGAAGAATTGAAATTGAAAGGCATCCTAACATGAAGACCCCGACTCGTCTGAACCTCCGTCGTGCCACCGTGATGCTGGGTGTTACTCTGGCTTCAGCGCTGTTTTCGAGCGTTGGCTTTGCGGCCGACCCAAGTGGAGAGTCTGTTACCATCCGTAATGATGGCGACAAAACCTTTTATGAGTTCCGGGTCAATGGCGAACTGGTTGAAATCAAGGTCGAGCCCAAAGTAGGCAAGCCGTATTACCTGGTACCAGAATCTCAAGGGGATAACTTTGTCCGCAAAGACAATCCCGATATCGTCGTACCCAAATGGGTTATCTTCCGCTGGTGATATAATCACGTTATGTCTGTCTATACGCCCGTCCCACAATCCACTCTGGCCGTCTGGCTCGAACAATTCGAGCTCGGCTCGCTGCTGTCTTTGCGCGGCATCGCCGGAGGTATTGAAAATACCAATTACTTTGTCACTACCACGGCCGGTGAGTTTGTGCTGACGTTGTTTGAGCACCATGCTGCCGATGAAGTCGAGCAATTTGTTGCGCTGGCCAATCATCTTGGCCGCGCCAATGCTGCCGGGCAATCGTCATCGTTACCTGTGCCCGCACCCATCGCCAATCGTGATGGCCAGTGGCTGTTTTCCCTCGAACACAAACCGGCAATTCTGTGTCCGCGTCTGGCGGGCGAGCATGTCGAGCATCCAACTGCCAGTCATGCCCGCCAGGCCGCCGCCGGACTGGCACAATTGCATCTGGCGGCAGCAGACCTTGATGTCCAGCGCCCCAACAGTCGCAGTCTCGACTGGTGGACTTATATGGCGGGCACACTGACCCATGTCCTGAATGAAGCCGATATGGCCCTGTTGCGAGATGAGATCCAGCAGCAGCAACAGATCCGGGGAGACTGGCTGTCGTTACCCCATGGCTGGATTCACGGTGATCTGTTCCACGATAACGTGTTGTTTGAAAATACCGCTGCTGGCCCGAAACTGGGGGCCATTCTGGATTTGTATAACGCTTGTCAGGACGCCTGGATTTTTGACCTTGCCATTGCTGCCAACGACTGGTGTTGCGACAGCCATGGTAACTGGCAGTACAACTTGCTGGAGGCCTTGCTGGAGGGTTATCAGTCGGTACGGCCGTTCACTGAAGCCGAACAGGCGCTTTGGCCAATGGCCTTGCGTGGCGCGGCATTGAGATTCTGGCTCAGCCGGATATTGACCCAACAGCTGCAGTCAGCCCAGCTGACCGCCGCCGACGGGCAAATGGCGATCAGCAAGGATCCGGCGGAATACCGCGACAAACTGTGCCGCAGACGCCAGCCCGCCGCTTAATACGACGGGCCATGGAACCCGGCTTGCTGCGGGTCAGTCCAGTTGGCGAGCCGCACGATGCAGCTCGTCGAGCTCGGCCACCAGCCGGGGCTGGTCGATCATGCCCTGTACGCCATACCAGAGCACCGCAAAATAGTGCTCTTGCAGCAAGGCCCGTTGCCAATCCTTCCCCATGACATCAATGCCAAACAGAGCGCACCACTGCTGTTGCTGCTCTGCTTTCATGTTGGCTGATACTGCCAACCCGGCGATATCCCAACAAGGATGACCCACCGCGGCATATTCCCAATCGATCAGAATCCAGCGTCCCTGATGTAAGCGCCAGTTAAGCGGGTTCGGGTCCATATGACACAGCGCCCGTTCTGGCCCTGGCGCCTCGGCCAGCAAGTGCTGCAACGGTAATCGCTGCTGGCTCCAGTCTCCGGGCCAGCGAGCTTCAATGGCACGCCAGTAGTGCTCGGCCTTGACCGCCACATGCAGCTCAGGCAAATCTGGACCGAAGGGCAAGGTATGAAGCCGGATCAGTTGTTGCGCCAGTATGGTCATCAGTTCAGTGCTGATGCTACCGCGCATACACTCCGACAGTTCCGGGCCATCGGCCCGGTCGACGATCCAGTAACTGTCATCGGCACTGCGGTAACGTATCCGGGGTGCCAGACCAGCCTGGGCGGCCCGCTGTTGAATGCGGTATTCGGTTTCACGACAAATATCCAGCGACTGGCTGTTGGCTGCACTGAGCCGTACCACGTATTCGCCAGAATCCAGTGTCAGTGCCCAGCTACGATTGGTCAGGCCGCCGGTCATCAACACCATGTCATCCACACCAGGGGCGTGATCACACAGGTCCCAGTTCTGCCATTCCGCCAGAATATGCTGACACTGAGCGTCGTGTGGCGGCTCAGTGCAGGGGAGAAACAGCCAGCTCAAACTTGCTGCCAATCGGGTGCATCCCGATGGTTGTGCCGCACACTCTGGTCACGATAATCCTTATGCCAGACAAACCAGCCGATGGCAGCCAGCACCACATAAATAGCCATCAGGGTGGCGGTCAGATACAACTCACGGTCGATATACAGATAAATCGCCACGGCATCGATCACAATCCAGTAAAGCCAGTTTTCCAGCACTTTACGAGTCACCATCCAGGTAGTGATCACCGCGCCCCAGGTGGTAAAGGAATCCAGATAAGGCATGACCGCGCTGGTATTGCTGTGTAACAAGGCACCACTCACCAGTGTCAGCCCAGCAATGGCCGCCAGTGTCAGCATATGCTGTGTCAGGTTCCAGCGCTGGATTGGCAGTTCTTCGGTGGTTTCATCCGCAGCGGAATGCTGCCAGGCCCACCAGCCATAGAGAGCCATCAGCAGATAATAGACATTCAGCGCCGATTCCATCAGCAAGCTGACATCCCAGAACAACCAGCTGAAAATGGCAGTACTGCCAAAGGCCGCATACCAGCACCAGTTACTCTGACGCATGGCCAGTACCAGATAAGCAAGCCCCAGCACCACGGCAATGACCTCGGGGAGGCTTTGGGCAGCCAGAGCAGCTGTCATCTGGCTCACTATGTTATCCATCGGATTGGATTACCTCGGAGTTGTCTCGCACAACCAGAGCAGCGCCTTATGGGCGTTACAGGGTCGTGGCGATGATTTGGTGTCTGTGGTTCTGGTCTTGGTCGTGCTGGTCGTGCTGGTCGTGCTGGTCGTGCTGGTCGTGCTGGTCGTGCTGGTCGTGATGTCAGTACGGCGGTTGATCACCGCCGCCGAGGCATCCAATCCTGTTCCCACGACACCCCTTAAACCTGGCCCTCAAACCCAATCCCCAAGCCTAGCCGTGTGGCTTGAGCGCAGGGTCCAGATTCACACCCGGAATCATCTTATAGACAAAAATGGCTTTGCCATAGGTTTCGAACGAGTGTTTCATTTCTGCGGCAATGGTATTCATGACCAGATCGTAGTCACCAAACACCTGGGTGCACATGGTATTGCACACCACGGTCAGTCCTTCGGTCCCTTGCAGACGCTCGATAAAGTCTTTGATCGCGGGGATATATTTGTCTGCCAATGGGTATGCGCTGATATCAACGGAAAGTTCCATACGGTACTCCTGAGATTAGGATGGGATTACGGGAATAAAGCATAGGCCAGTCAGCAGTGACTGGCCTGAATAAACAACCGGTCAGAAATAGTATTTGCCTTCCACGCCAACCAGTCGCGGGTCGCCATACTGTACCCAGCGCTCGTTGGTGTAGCCGTCACGGGGGTCATTACCAAAGTGGAAACCACGGACTTCCTGCTCGACATCGGTCAGGTTACGGCCGTACACGGCCAGCTGGTAATTGCTACCATCATACGCCACCCGGGCATGCCACATGACATAGGCGGTGGATTCTTCATAATGACTGTCGGAAAAGTAGAAGCTGTCTTTGGCTTCGTTTTCCAGTACCAACGTCAGGCCGTTGCCAACCGCATAAGCCAGACTGTTGGCAAAGCTGTACGTCGGCGACTGAGCCTGCTCACGACCGTTCATGCTGAAGGTGCCATCGGCGGTTTCGTACTGATAGTCGATAAACTTGGTTTGTAACCAGCCACCACTGAAAGTCCAGTTCAGCTGTTCACTGAGTGCCCAGTCGGTTTCCAGTTCCAGACCGTAGTTAACCCCTTCGGCGGCGTTGGCCAGATAGTCCTGGAAGCTGATACCGCTGTTATCTTCGTTTTGTACCGCCAACGAACTTTTGACTTGCTGGTCTTTACGCTGAATATAAAAGGCCGCTACACGAGTGCGTAAGGTGTCGTCGAGCAGGCTGGATTTTAATCCGGCTTCCAGCGCATTATTAAACTCGGTATCGAAAGTGCGATGGTCTTCGCTGATGTCTTGGTCGGTATTCACCCCACCGGCTTTATAACCACGCGCCAATGACGCATAAGCCAGCTGGTTGCTATTAAGCAGGTATTCCAGCGCCACTTTACCGCCCCACAAGCTTTCAGTGCGGTCATTGTTAATGGCGTTACTGTCGTCATAGTCGGTGTTCCACTGTTCACTGCGCACACCCGTCGTTACCACCAGGTCGTCGCTGGCTTGAACGGACAATTCACCATAGACCGCCGTGGAAGCGGTGTTGAGGTCACTGAAAAAGGTCTCCGTATTCCAGGTATAGAAGCGGGTCATATCTTCTGAGCGGGTCATACGATATACACCCACAACCCAGTCGGTCGAACCGGAGAACAATTGTCCTGCTTCGGTAGAGGTCAAGCGCACGTCCAGTTCACGGCGGCGGTGGTCGCGCAGATACTGGTCAGTAGAGCTATACCCTCCTTGATTGGCCAAACAAGTGCCCGGCGTTACACAGATGTTGTCGGTGGTGCCATCGTATTCGCCATAAGCCCAATCTTCGTCGTAGCTGTATTCGGTGTTGCCGTTGCTGCCAGAGGCATGCACGCGCAGATCAAACGCCTCGGCCATTTCCGATGTCCAGGTCAGGGCGGCGGCATGGGTATTCTGCCGATCAACACCCGGATTATCGGAATAGGTGGTGCGGTTATTATCGAGAGAAAAGGCATCAAAGCCGTTATCCACATCGATATACAACCAGGTCAGTGCCAGGGTATTACGCTCATCCAGCGCCAGATTGCCTTTCAGACGTACCAGCTGTTCATCGATATTGTTGGTGTCATCACGATCGAGGTAAGCGTTGTGAATATACCCATCCGAGCTGTTCTGATGCGCCGACAAGCGCATATTCAATCCCGGGCCGACTTCCCCTGACACCACGGCACCGAGGGCTTTGGTGTTGTAGTTACCCAGTTTGCCCGACACCATGCCTTCAAACTGTTCTGTTGGATCATTACTTTCGATATTGATCATACCGGCCAGGGCATTGGCACCAAAACGGGTGCCTTGTGGGCCGCGCAAGACCTCGACCTGCTGCACATCAAACAAACCTGCACCACCGCCCAGCCCGGTCATGTCGATGCCATCAACCCGCAAACCCACCGATGGGTTGACCGGGTCCACATACTGGCTGCGTTCACCAATACCGCGAATCTGGAAAAAACGCCCCCGGGAAGCACCGGAAGTAAAGTTGACGTTGGGAGCCAGCGCCAGCAGGCTTTCGAGATGATCCGCCGAGCGCTGTTCAATAGCAGCCGCACCAACAACGGTCGTTGCTTCCGGAATGGACTGGACATCGGTCTGGCGAAAATCCGCCGTCACGACCACTTCTTCCATGGCAGACTGGTCGGCATACGTTGACAGGGTGAATACAGCCGCGGATACGGCCAGGAATAAAGGTGTCTTGCGACATATCATTGGGTCTGTCCTCTTAAATAATTCAAAAAGGAGACCCGGTTTGGTGTACAGGATAACGCGTAGGTCGCTAATCCATTTAGCAACAAAAAGACTGTCGATATGCCAGGAATAACTCACAGCACTCGCCCATTCCTACGCCGGTACTAACCGGATCAGGTTCTAGGGGTTTATGCCATTTGGCAAGTCTCAGGCTGATCCAGCCACCCCCTGGGACGCGGCCATTATACGGATATTCCATCGGATACCAATCCTGCACCGGATTTCGTTCTTGCTGTCGCATTCTTTTACTTGAATTACGCCGTCATCGTCTCAATCTTGTGGTCATAATGAGAGTTCATATTTGCGCCTAATTCATTCCACAGGAGGAATATCATGTTGCGCATTATCCTGTTTTTGGCCACCAACCTGGCGGTGATTCTGGTCGCCAGTATTACCTTGTCGATTCTCGGCGTTGGCAGCTACTTTTCACAGCAAGGGCTGGATTTTGGCAACCTGCTGATATTCTGTCTGGTGTTTGGTATGGCGGGTTCTGCCGTGTCCTTGCTGCTGTCCAAGTGGATGGCCAAGCGCGGCATGAACGTCCAGGTAATCGAATCCCCCCATAACGCCAGCGAGCAATGGCTCGTCAGCACGGTGCAAGAGCTGGCCGACAAGGCTGGGATCGGCATGCCGGAAGTGGGGGTGTTCAACTCTCATCAACCCAATGCCTTTGCCACTGGCTGGAATCGTAACGATGCTCTGGTGGCGGTTTCAACCGGTCTGCTACAACGCATGAGCAAAGACGAAGTAAAAGCCGTGCTGGGCCATGAGATTGGTCACGTTGCCAACGGGGATATGGTGACGCTGGCCCTGATTCAGGGGGTAATCAACGCCTTTGTGATGTTCTTTGCCCGTATTATTGGTAATTTTGTCGACAAGGCTATTCTGAAAAACGAAAACGGTCCAGGCATCGGCTTTTTTATCGCCACATTTGTATCCGAAATTGTGCTTGGCATCCTGGCGTCGTTTATTGTCGCCTGGTTCAGTCGTCGTCGTGAGTATCGTGCCGATATTGCCGGAGCTGACCTGGTCAGCCCGGTCGCCATGATCAATGCGCTGGCACGGTTACAGGAAAGTTATGACCAACCCAGCGAGTTGAATGGCGAGCTGGTCGCCTTTGGTATTGCTGGTGAAGGCAAACTGGCAGCGCTGGCCGCGTCTCACCCGCCACTGACAGATCGTATCAACGCCTTGCGTCAGCGTTACAGCGTCTGATCACCAGATCACAACAATGGCTGGCCACAACGCCTGATAACCGTGTCATCAAAAACGCTGGCCACAAAAAAAACCGCCCCTCGCAAGAGGGGCGGTTTTTTTGTATCAAACAATCGCCAGATCAGATATCAGCAATCGTTTTTAACGGGTAGTTGGCAGGCATTGGGCCTGCTGCTACACCGGTTTCAATCGCAGCTTGTGCAACGGCAAAAGACACCGCGCCCAACAGACGGGAATCGACTGCTTTCGGAATGATGTATTCGCGACCAAAAGCCAGAGACTCCAGACCGTATGCATCCAGCACTTCCTGGCTCACTGGCTCTTTCGCCAGTCCCGCCAGCGCCTTGGCTGCTGCCAGTTTCATTTCTTCGTTGATGCGCTTGGCACGTACGTCCAGAGCACCACGGAAAATGAACGGGAAGCCCAGTACGTTGTTTACCTGGTTCGGATAGTCAGAACGACCGGTTGCCATGATGGCATCAGGACGCGCTTCCCATACGATTTCCGGCATGATTTCCGGTACCGGGTTGGCGCAAGCAAAGATAACCGGATCGGCTGCCATGGCCTTGATCTGTTCACCAGTCACCATATTAGGACCAGACAGACCAAGGAAGATGTCCGCGCCATCCAGTGCATCGTCAATGGTGCGTTTGTCGGTATCGACAGCAAACATGGCTTTGTACTGGTTCAGGTCATCACGACCGGAATGGATCACGCCCTTGCGGTCACACATAAAGATGTTTTCTGGTTTCATACCGGCCAGAATCATCAGCTTGGAGCATGAGATTGCTGCAGCACCGGCACCGACGACACACATTTTGGCGTCTTCGATTTTTTTACCAACAACTTCCAATGCGTTCATGGCACCGGCAACCGTAACGATTGCAGTACCGTGCTGGTCATCGTGGAATACCGGAATATCGCACTGTTCGATCAGGGTGCGTTCGATTTCAAAACACTCAGGTGCCTTGATGTCTTCCAGGTTGATGCCACCAAAAGTAATCGCTATGCGACGCACGGTATCGATAAAGGCTTGTGGGCTTTCGCTTTCCACTTCCAGATCGATAGAGTCAACGCCCGCAAAACGTTTGAATAGCAAAGATTTGCCTTCCATGACGGGTTTGGATGCCAGTGGCCCCAGATTTCCCAGCCCCAGAATGGCGGTACCGTCAGTAATCACGGCAACCAGATTCCCTTTGCCGGTATATTTGTAGGCATTTTCAGGGTCGGCAGCAATTTCCTTGACCGGCTCAGCCACACCTGGGCTGTACGCCAGCGACAAATCGCGTGAGGTGGCGGCAGGTTTGGTCAGTTCGACACTGATTTTGCCCGGTTTGGGAAATTGATGATAATCCAGAGCTGCTTGCTTGAGATCTTCTGACATAGTGCTCATCCAGTCGTTTTTTTTGTGGTGTTAATATCCCTGGGCTCGACGCATAACGCGTTGTCCAATTAGACAACAATTGCGAAAGGGGCACCCTTAATAGCAAAAAGCCCCGGGTATTTCCACTATATCCTTGAAATGTTCCAGGCGACTGCTGTTCTTTTGCGCTGATTTGAATTGCCCTGATCTACCGCAAGATTCGACCAGAGTATTCATACAAAAGTCGTAGGTACATTAACGACTGGTAGTTGTAGGGCAACACACAGACCAGGATGACGGTTTTCAGCGACCACTTTCCCGCCATGCAATTCCACCACTCGCCTGACCAATGCCAGGCCCAGACCATAGCCTATATCCCCGGCGCCGGGACTGCGGGCATGATCAACCTGGGTAAAGGGTGCAAAAATGGATTCCAGCATATCGTCGGGCACACCAGGCCCCTGATCCATGACCGAAATATCCACACGATCTCCCACTTCAGCCACTTCTACCAACAAACAGCCACCGTCCGGTGAATACCGAATGGCGTTACGCAGCAGGTTATCAACCGCCCGTTCAATCAGCACCCAATCCCAGGAACACTGGGCCGGTGCTTTGGAACAGTCGCAAGTTACCTTGATGTGCCGGGATTCCAGCTCCAGCTCAGCATCCTGCAACCAGCCATTCACTTGCTCACAAGGACTGCGTTCTTCCAGCTGCAGCTGGCCAGCCCGTAACTGGGACAAACGAGCCAGATCCAGAATCTGGCTGATAAGATTTTCCACCTGAAACGCGGCCCGTTCGATACGGTCATGTTCTGCCGCAACGAGCTGCTGCTGATCTTTTTTACGGGCGATACCCAGCGCAATTTGCAAGCGGGTTAACGGTGAGCGTAATTCGTGGGAGACATCACGTAATAATTGTTGATGGCTGGCCAATAACTGCTGGGTAGCGTCCGCCATGCTGGCCACTTCGGCCACCAATACGCCAATTTCATCCTTGCGACTGATATCAGCAGCCAGGTCGGTGACATCAAAATTGCCTTCGGCCATTTGCCGCACGACCCGTTGCAAACGGCGCATTGGCAGCGTCAGATTCCAGACCAGCAAGAAACACAGCAGCGTGACCACCACTACAATCACGACCGGCACCACCCAGCGGCGTTTATCGTCCAGAAAGTTCTGCCAAACCTGGCGGGAAACACCAATATAAAGATAGCCGTCACTCTGCACTGGCCCCAGCATCAACCAGCCATCGTTCTGGCCGTACAGAGACCGTCCAAGATAGCCGGCCCGATCGGCAAACTCTTCCAGGTCGTGGGGTAATTCCTCAACCCGGTCCACCGGTACCGATACCAGGTTCCAGCCCGGCCGCAGCTGCCGCCAGAGCATCCGGCCTTCTGCCACAATCGGCAATTGTTTCTCCATCAAATTCAGTAACAGGCGCGAGTCTGCCAGATCCGCAGGTCGCATAAAGTCATCATCAACCCAGTTCCTGGTAGCAACCGCCAGCCCCATGGCGAGAAAGATCACCAGCCAGAACCAGACAAACACCTTAAAAAACAGCGATCGGTACCAGCTGACCTTAACGCCCCTAAAGTGTCTGATCATCGGTCAGGACTTAACCAGCAAATAGCCGCGGCTACGCACCGTCTTGATCCAATCACTACCATCTTCACGGTGGCCGAGTTTTTTACGCAAGTTACTGACGTGCATATCAATCGAACGATCGTAAGCCATCAGTGAACGTCCCAATGCCGACATCGACAGGGTGTCTTTACTGACCAGCTCTCCGGCGTGCTCCATCATGCACTGCAAGACGCCAAACTCGGCACCGGTCAGCACCAGGTTCTCGCCATCCAGACACACTCCCCGATCACTGGGCGTCAGAACCAAAGACCCCACCTGTATCGCCCCTTCGGCTACCGGTGCGCTGGAATCACCCGTCATATCGATACGGCGAAACAGTGCCCGAATCCGCGCTACCAGTTCATGGTGGTGATACGGTTTGGCAATATAATCATCCGCGCCATGTTCCAGCCCTAATACCCGGTCGACACTCTCGCCTCGAGCAGTCAACATGATCACTGGCACCTGGGATTCAGCCCGAATGCGGCGTAACACCTCAAAGCCATGAATTTTAGGTAACATAACGTCCAGCAAGACCAGATCGTAATCCCCTTTTAATGCTTGCTCCAGGCCGCTTTCTCCATCGTGTACCGGAGTGAGTTCAAAGCCCTCCATCGCCAGGTATTCCTGCAATAATTCGCCCAGCTCGGTGTCGTCGTCGATCAGTAATATTGATTTCATTCGGTTCCTCCCAGCCCAAGTCTAATCAGGCGATGGACTGTTCTCTAACAGGTTTACGGTTTTTTGCAACTGACCGTGATTATTGACATAAACCGGTGTATCTAAAGACCGGGGTATTCCCAGCCGTTGCAAGACATCATCCAGCGACAGTCAATGGCCCGGCAGCAACTAATGACCAGCAACTAATGACCAGCAACTAATGACCAGCAACTAATGACCAGCAACTAATGACCAGCAACTAATGGTCCAGCAGCGTTGCCATCCAGCGAGTTGACTGGCGGGTTTCCAGCGCTATCTTGACCACCATGGTCAGCGGTATCGAAAGCAGCATACCCACCGGGCCAAGAATCCAGCCCCAAAAAATCAATGACAGGAACACCACCAGTGTCGACAACCCCAACGTACGCCCCATCATGCGGGGTTCCAGCACATTACCAAACGTCATATTGGCAACCACATAGGTGATAGCCGTTGCCAGTGCCGAACCTGGACCTAACTGGATCAAAGCAATCAGCACAGCCGGAACAGCCGCAATAATAGAGCCGATATTGGGAATATAATTCAGCAGAAAAGCAATCACCGCCCACACCGGCGCATAATCCACCCCAATTATCCACAATACCACGCCGATACAGACCCCGGTGCCAAGGCTCATCAAGGTCTTGATGGCCAGATAACGCTGTACCAAATTACTGAAACGCTCAAAATGCGCAAACGCACTGGTTTGCTCACCAAAAGCACGTTTCAGCTTCTCTGGCATGCCGGAGGCCTCCAGCAAGATAAACACCACGGTAAACAAAATCAGAAAAGCATTGGTCAAGACACCACCAAGGCCATTAAACACGCTGGTCACCATGTTCATGACCACACTCGGATCGACGTATTCCCGCAACAGGTTGGCAGGTACTTCGATACCCAGGTTATTCAGCCAGGCTACGATTCCCTGCATCAAATTCTGCAGCTTGGTTTCGTACAGCGGAATGTCTTTATAAAACGCATTCACGGTACCACCCAGAAATACGGTCAAACCGGTACCACTGACCAGAAAACCCAGCATCATCAGCAGTACCGCCAACACATCCGGCACACCACGACGCGACAGCCAATGCATCATTGGAGCACTGAGCACGGCAATAAAAACCGACAACAGAAAAGGCACCAGAATATCCGCCGCACTGCGCACACCGGCAATCACAATAATAGCGGCCGCCAACGTCACAAAGATGTTGCTGGTTACATGAGTATTAGTCGACATGATTTCTTCCCGAAACCCCTGAAGGCGAAAGGCTCAACTTACACCAGCCAGCGTTCGGACGCATCCAGTGAACAACCGCGATGATCATGGACTTGGCAGCAAGCAAAGAGTTCTGTATTATCCGCGCTCTGTTTGCGGAAGTGGCGAAATTGGTAGACGCACTGGATTTAGGTTCCAGCGCCGCAAGGTGTGAGAGTTCGAGTCTCTCCTTCCGCACCATCTTTTTTAGATCCTGGTCTTTCTCTCCTACATGGACACCCACTTAAGTCCATCCTAGTCCTTCTGGTCCCTTCTATATGGACACCCATCTGAATACGGCCTGGGTTCGCGGTCCTGCATAGACACCCACTTAAATCAGCACTTTTGCCTGATTCCATTGCATAACCCAAGCGCCATAATAATGCTTCGTTAACTTCAAGGACGGGGTACGATCATGCCAAAGCCACGGAAACAACAAGTCTCTGTTGAAGCAACACCCTTCTACCACTGCGTGTCCCGATGCGTTCGACGCGCCTTTTTGTGCGGCACCGATTCGGTGTCTGGCCAGTGCTATGAACATCGCCGCAGTTGGCTTGAAGAGCGGATTCTTGCCCTACCACAAATATTTGCTATTCAAGTTGCCGCCTATGCAGTGATGTCGAATCACTACCATGTCGTACTGTTTGTGGATATCAAGCAAGCACAAGCCTGGAGCGATATGGACGTTGTGCAGCGCTGGCACCAGCTCTTCAAAGGCAACGTATTATCACAACGTTTTGTTCAAGAAGAGCAGCTGGCCGAAGCCGAGCAGCAGCGGCTAAAAATACTGGTCGACGAGTGGCGTTCACGACTGTCAGATATCAGCTGGTTTATGCGGGTACTGAATGAAGCCATTGCCCGTGAGGCGAACAGTGAAGATGGTTGCTCGGGCCGCTTCTGGGAAGGTCGCTTTAAATCCCAGGCGCTGCTGGACGAAGCCGCGCTGCTCAGCTGCATGGCATATGTCGATTTAAACCCGGTTAGGGCTGGCATTGCCGAGACACCGGAAAAGGCCGATCACATCACACGTCGGTGAAACGTCGTATTAAGCAGGCTCAAACAACATCAACACCTGATCACATCACCCGGCAGTGCCCGCACTTGCTGCCATTCGTCGGAAACCCACGGCAAGATTCTCCAACAGGAATCCAGATGCCGTTAACCAGCTACCTGTCGTTAGTCGATGCAACCGGGCGCATACTTCGCTCCGATAAGCAGGGTGTAATCAGTGAAGGGTTATCGCCTGTTCTCCACCGTATAGGCCTGGACGAAAAACAATGGCTAGCCATGAGCCAGCAGTTCGAGCAGTGCTTTACGACCTTTGCAGGCAATGAAGCCAAGGTTCGATCAGCGTGTGAGCAACTGGGCTACAAACGACCGACAGGGATTGGTCGGGCCAGACTACTGGTGGCAAGCTAGATTCTGTGTCCAAACCAACAACAACAGCATTCTTCGGGTATATACCTGAAGCCCGATACGCTTGAGCCTGCGTATTTGCCAAACGACGATATTTTCAAGGCACTGTCATCGCCTACAGGCAAACCAGCTCGCTAAAATTGAAATTCATTGTGCAATGGCTGAGATACATCAGCCCTGATGGCTTCGCTCTGTTGCTGTTGATTGTCTGCACGCTTTTAAGAATGGGTGTCCTGTTTAAAAACGGGTGTCCTGTTTAAAAACGTTTAAGAATGGGTGTCCTATTTAAAAACGATCAAAAAAGCCGCCTGAATCAGGCGGCTTTTTTTGTCATGCCGTCACCGTCAGTCTTGCGTAATCGGCAGCAGCGTGATTTCAACACGACGGTTCAGTTCTTTGCCGGCTTCGGTACTGTTGCTGGCAATCGGCTGACTTTCACCAAAGCCAACCGGGTCCAGTCGTACGGAGTTGATGCCTTGGGTTTGCAGGTAGTTAGCCACGGATTTGGCACGCTGTTCCGACAATGCCTGGTTAAAGGTTTCAGAGCCGTCGCTGTCGGTATGGCCAGAAACCACCACCAATGTGGAGTCGTATTCTTCCAGTACCAGTACCACTGAGTTCAACACTTCATAAAAGCTGGAGGCGATCGCTGAACGACCCGAAGAGAAAGTAATATTACCTGGCATGATCAGGTTGATATTGTCGCCAACCCGCTCAACGCTGACGCCAGTGCCGCGCAGTTGTTTACGTAATTTGGCTTCTTGGGCATCCATGTAGTAGCCGATGCTGCCACCAACCAAACCACCACCTGCAGCCGCCGCCAGAATCCGGCGATTACGGGTGCCGCTGTCTTCATCCTTGTTGGTAGCATAAGCAACCACAGCCCCAACGCTGGCGCCAATGCCTGCGCCTATTGCAGTTTTGGATGTTTTTTCTTCACCGGTATAAGCGTCGAATGTGGTGCACCCACTGGCCAACATCACGATTGAAGCAACTGCTGCGATCCTTTTCATACTCTCTCCTGAATTTGTAGTTTTGTCATCAAGTTTAAAAACGGCTAGCGGACGGTATATTACTGTTTTTTACATGGAAGTTTCAGTCTTAATCTCGATTGACGACAGCAGGATTTATTTGTAGCTGATGCTGGCAACTCACCGATGGCACGGTATCTCTCGCAGTCTCAGCGGCGACCATTGGATGGACGCCGTGAAACAGGGGGCCGGACCAATAACTGGTAGATCTGCACCAAGACACTGCTGATTCCTACGGTAATCCCCAAAAACACCATGATCGCTAGCGGTGAGCTCAAATACTGCAATGAATACGTCTTGCCCTCATCGCACCCCGATATCAAACCAAGCCAGCGTCCGCCAGAATCCAGGCAGATGTCTTGAGCCGAAACATAAATAAAGCCAATCAGTCCGCAGACAGAGATCAGCATGGAGAGTGCGAGGCAAATCAGCCATATTTTCATAAGGATGTTGAACCTGGTTGACGATGTGGCCGAGAGTGTACACCAACCACCCTAGGAGACTGCTTGTGTGCTGTCTCAGGTAAACAGACTAGGCAAACACGGCAATGGCCTCAGCACATTCCCGTAATGCCAATATCCGTTCAAACAGCCCATTGGCATCCTCAAAGCGAGGGGTGGGGCCAACAATACCCAGCGCACCGATCAGAGCCGAGCCACGCATGACCGGTACTGCCAACGATGTCACCCCTTGTTCGAATTCGTTGGCCACCAGGGCGTAACCGTTGATTCGGGCCTTTTTCAGATCCAGACGAAGGTCTTCCAGGTCGATTTTGGTGTCTTCGGTATACGCTGTCCGAGGCGCATCCTGCAGTAGCTGCTCTTGCATCTCATCCGTGGAAAATGCCACCAGAACCCGACCGATCCCGGTGGCGTGCAGGGGTAGCCGGTAACCCACGGTAAACCCCTGGGTAATCATGCCCGGATCGCTGGGTGAATGGGCCACATAAATAGCTTCGGTGCCGTCCAGCATGGCGAAGGAAATCCCTTCTCCCAGCTTGAGTGAATACGACCGCAGAATCGGCGTGACATGCTTGCCAATGTCCCTGCCCTGCAGGAACTCCCCCGCCAGACCCAGTATTTTGGGCGTCAGTTTGTACACCCGGTTGCTGCATTCCAGATAACCCAGATATTGCAATGTCAGCACCAGTCTGCGAGCGACCGTTCGGTTCAGGCCGGTTTTCTCAGCTATATTGGGAATGGTCATGGATCGATCCGTGCCACTAAACGCCTCCAATACTTCCAGGCCTTTTGCAAAGGTCATGGATATATCTTTTTCATTATATTTTTCAAACACTTGGACTATTCCTTTCCGATTAATGAAGGCGCTTTCAACGGCGCTGTGCGCACGTTTGGTTTGTTGGCTTTGTAAAGCGATGGATTAAAAAAAATTTGACTCAGATCAAACTGACATTCTATAAGTAGTGATCGATATTGAAACATAAGTTCGATTATCGATCAAATTATTATAAGCCGCTGTGGAGCTATCGATGAAAGCCGTGAGAAAAAACCTGTCAA
This sequence comes from Oceanobacter sp. 5_MG-2023, assembly GCF_030548165.1. Classification (NCBI taxonomy): domain Bacteria; kingdom Pseudomonadati; phylum Pseudomonadota; class Gammaproteobacteria; order Oceanospirillales; family Oceanospirillaceae; genus Oceanobacter; species Oceanobacter sp. 5_MG-2023. The sequence goes on from NZ_JAUORS010000001.1 coordinate 69,321, forward strand.
CGCTTGCCTTTTCCAGCCTGCTGGCACTCAGTTCGGCCTCAACTCTGGCCGCCGAAGCCAACCTGCGTTTTGCTCATTTCATGCCGAAAAACAGCTGGCAGAGTGAACGCATGTTCGAGTCTTGGAAAAAAGCTGTCGAAGAACAATCCGAAGGTCGCCTCAAGGTGACGGTCTTCCCGGCCCAGACATTGGGCAAGGCCCCTGCCGGTTATGACAACGCCAAAAATGGCATTGCCGATATCGCCTGGACCGTACAGGGCTATACCGCCGGACGCTTCCCACTCAGTCAGATCATGGAACTGCCTGGCCTGTTCAAGACCGGTGCCGTTGGTTCCTGCGCCTTCCAGAAGCTGTATGACAGCGGCGTGCTCGACAAGGAATACGAAGAAACCAAGGTGCTTTACGTCCATACCCATAGCCCCGGTCACTTGCACACCAAGGATCAGGTCGTCACCTCTCTGGACGATCTGAAAGGCCTGAAAATCCGTCGCCCTACCGACCTGATTGGCGAACTGATCGGCGAACTGGGTGCCGAGCCAATTGGTATGCCCGCACCGTCTATTTACCAGAGCATGCAACGGGGCGTTATTGATGGCTACATGCTGCCATGGTCAGCGGTTAACAGCTTCCGTGCTTATGAAGTCTCTGATCAGCATCTCGACTTCGGCTTCTACTCGCTGGCCTTTGTGACCACCATGAACAAACGCGCTTACGACAAGCTGCCTGCCGATCTGAAAAAAGTCATCGACGACAACTCTGGCATGGACTGGGCCGTCAACGCCGGTCAGGGCTATGACGACGCCGATCTCGTCGGTATTGCCAAAATCAAGGAAGAAGGAGGCACCATCAATACCTTGTCTGCAGAAGAACGTGCGCAGTGGCAAACCATTGTTGACGGTGTAACGCAATCCTACATTACCCGCCTCGACGAGCAGGGTCTGCCCGGTACAACAACGTATAACAGCGTCAAAGGCTATGTCAGCGCCTGCGAAGCCGAACTGAACTGAGTGATCTGAGCAGGGAGAATCAAGGTGGAAACAATCATTCGATTTTTCGACAAAGTGGCCTTCGTGGCCCTGGTATGCATGTTGTTTGTGGTCGTTTCCAGCGTTCTGGGACGTCTGGTGTTCGACATCAGTGGCGGAGAACTGCAACTGGTCATGCCTGGCTCGGTCGAGCTGGCCAGTTATTCCCTGCTCATCATGGTGTTTGCCTCGCTGCCTCGGGCAGCCACCCATGGGCTGGTGAGTGTCGAGTTGTTACTCGATAAATTACCCGACCTTCTCAAGCGAGTGCTGGAGCGTATCTGGCATCTGTTGCTGGCCGCGTTTGCAGCCGTTATTGGCTGGCTGTTTTTCGGCACCATGGTTGAAATGATCGACCGTGGTGATCGTTCCCAGGACCTCGGCATTCCACTGTATCTGTTTTATGGCGCACTGACGGTGTGCTGCGTTGCCATTGTGCTGACGGGCCTGTGGCTGGCGCGGCATCCGCAACGCCCTGTTTCCCAAGACGACTAACCAAAAGGTAATACGATGGATCCTCTTGTAATTGGTCTGGGTGGCATGGTGGTCATTCTGATGTTGTTGGCACTGGGGTGCCCGGTTGGTCTGGCCATGATTCTGGTGGGTGCTTCAGGCTTTGCCCTGATCGTGGGCCCGGAGCCAGCACTCAACGTGCTGGAAACCGCGGCCTTCGAAACCGCATCCAACTACTCATTCACCCTGATTCCTTTATTTCTGTTAATGGGCAGTCTGGCCGCTCGGGCCGGATTCTCCAAAGACCTGTTTGAGTCTGCCCGTTATTTCACCAAGGGCTGGAATGGCAGTCTGGCACTGGCTGCGGTCAGTGGCAGCGCGGCATTTTCGGCCATTTCCGGTTCTTCCCTGGCAACAGCGTCGACCATGACCCGGGTGGCTTACCCGGAAATGATGAAACAGGGTTATCACCCTCGTCTGGCCGCTGGATCGCTGGCCGCCGGGGGCACCCTGGGCATCATGATTCCGCCGTCGGTCGCGCTGTTGCTGTACGCGCTGATTACCGAACAATCGGTCGGCGATATGTTTCTGGCCGGATTCCTGCCGGGCTTGCTAGCTTATGCGCTCTATCTGGCTACCGTCACCGTGATGGTGCGGAAGTGGAAACCCTCCGGTGAACAAGCACCCGACGAGAACAGTTCACTGCGCAAAGCCTTGCTGCAATTTGCTCCTGTAGGGCTGTTGTTTGGTCTGGTGATGGGCGGTTTGTACGGCGGTTTGTTTTCCCCCACCGAAGCCGGTGGCGTAGGCGCTGGACTGGCGCTGGTCTTTGCGCTGGTACGTGGCCTGGGCTGGGATGATTTCCGCGAGGCCGTTACCGAAGCCGTGGCCGTCACATCAACCATCTTTGTGATTCTGATTGGTGCCGAAGTCTTTGGCTTCTTGTTATCGGTCAGCCAGGTCTCGTTCGCCATGGTCGATATGATTGATGCCTATCAGCTCTCCCCCTGGATGGTGATGGCGCTGATTGTGGTGTTCTACATTGTGATGGGCTGCTTTCTCGAAAGTCTGGCCATGATTCTGCTTACCGTGCCGATTTTTTATCCGGTGATTGTTGCCAGCGGCTTTGATCCGATCTGGTTCGGCATTATTGCCGTGGTCACGGTCGAAACCGGGCTGATTTCGCCCCCCGTCGGCATGAATCTGTTTGTGGTACAGGGTGCCACCAAAAACCTCAAGATCAACGATGTCATGGTTGGAGTTATTCCCTTCGTCCTGGCCGACTTTTTACGGCTGGCCATCCTGATCGCTTTTCCTGCTATTTCACTGTTTTTACCAGAGCTTCTGGGCAACTGAACTGACACTCCGTTTTCAAGGGGATAATCATTATGAGCAACGCCACCATTCACATCGGATTCAAACTCCCGGACGGCAACATCCAGCATATTGACGCGCCGCTGGGACAGAACATCATGCAGGCGGCCATTGTCAATAACATCGACGGCATCGAAGCCGAATGTGGCGGCAGCTGTATGTGCGCTACCTGTCACCTTTACTTGCCCGACAGCCTGCTCGACAGCGTCACGCCCGCGAACGATGAAGAGCTGGAAATGCTCGAAGAAACCGCTGCCGAACGTCGACCGGGCAGCCGCTTGAGCTGCCAGCTGCTGGCCACCGAAGCCATGGCCGGTGTTATTTTTGAAGTACCGGAATGCCAGTCATGAGCCATGCAGCAGGCACCCTGATTATTGGTGCGTCTCATGCCGGTGTACAGGTCGCGGCTTCACTGCGGGATAACGGCTATCACTTGCCGATTACCCTGCTGGAAGCCGGTACCCATTTGCCGTACCAGCGGCCACCGCTGTCAAAGGCATACCTGAAAGAAGCCCTCGACAACCAGCGTCTGGCCTTGCGCGGGGAAGCCTTTTATCAACAAAAGGACATCACTCTGCTCCTGAATCACCGCGCCTTGCAGATTGATCGTCAGCACCAAAGCGTCAGTGCCTGGCACGATAACCGCGAAGTCACCTTTCACTACGACCAGCTGGTCATCGCCACCGGTGCCAGTGCCCGGACCTTACCGGCCGCCGCTGGTATGCCGGGGGTGCGGGTGTTACGGGATCTGGATGACGCCATTGCCCTCAAGGCGGATTTTGATGCGGCCCAGTCCATCGTGGTCATCGGTTCCGGCTTTATTGGTCTGGAAGTCGCGTCCACCGCTGTCAGCCTCGGCAAACAGGTGACGGTGGTCGAACACGGCAGCCGTATCCTGAGCCGCCTGTTTCCGGCACAGCTGTCGGCTTTTATGCAGCAGACCCATGAACAGAACGGCGTTGCATTCTGCTTTGACACCACCGTTGAGCGCCTGACCACACAGAACCGGACACAGAACCCGGACACCCACTCTTATCCACAAAACACGCAGAACCCGGACACCCATAAGAACAACACCAATAACCGCGCTCACCAGACCTGTTTGCAACTGAGCAATGGCCAGACACTCACCGCCGATCTGGTGGTGGTCGGTATTGGTGCCACCATCAATGACCAGCTCGCCCAGGACGCTGGACTAGCCTGTCAGAACGGCATTCTGGTCGACCCCGGCGGCTGCACCTCCGACCCGGCAGTGTACGCCTGTGGGGATTGCACCATCACGACCCGGGCCGATGGCCGCACCACGCATATTGAATCCATACAAAACGCTCTGGAACAGGCCAAAACGGTCGCCGCCAATATCACCGGCCAGCCAGCGCCGGAGCCAGTAGCACCCTGGTTCTGGTCTGACCAGAAAGACATCAAATTACAAATGGTGGGCGACGCCATGGATTACGACGACCTGATTGTTCGTGGCGACATCGCCAGCGGCAAATTCTCGCTGCTGTACTACCAGAATGAGCGGCTGATCCGCGTCGATTCCGTCAACGCCGCTGCCGACCACCTTGCCGCCCGCAAGCTGGTTAGCCAACGTTTCCCATTGCCCAAAGACGCCGCTGCCGATACCGCTGTGCGCCTGAAAAGCTTTACCTAATTCGCTGATGATTGCTTGATCGCAGGAGATACCCACTATGATGAGCCAGGAAAAAAACAACGAACTCAGCCTTGTAAAGGCATCCGATCCAGCCGGTAAACTGTTACGCCAATACTGGATGCCTGCCGCCCTGTCCGAAGAGCTGGACAGCGACCGCCCGGTCGTACCCGTCAACCTGCTGGGTGAAGAACTGGCCCTCTTCCGTAACGAAGACGATAAACTGGTGCTGATGGATCGTCATTGTCCGCACCGGGGTGCCGATATGTGTTTCGGCCGCAAGGAAGAAGGCGGTATCCGCTGCCCCTTCCATGGTTGGAAATTCGATGCCCAGGGTCAATGTGTTGACCAGCCCGCAGAGCCGGAAGGCTCAAAGATGCACGAAAAAATCCGCATCAACTCCTACCCGCTGCATGAAGTGAACGGCATTATTTTCGCCTTCCTGGGCACCGGCGAGCCACCCGCCTTCCCGGATTTCGACTGCTTCAAAGCCCCAGACACCCACGTCTTTGCTTTTAAAGGCCTGTGGGAATGCAATTGGCTGCAAGCACTGGAAGTCGGCATCGACCCGGCGCACGCCTCATTCCTGCACCGCTTCCTGCTCGATGAAGACCCGGAAGACAGCTACGGCAAGCAATTCCGCGACACCGCCGCCGATACCAATATTCCCATGACCCAGGTCTTGCGCGAGTTTGATCGCCCGGAAATCATCGTCAAGGACACCGATTACGGCATGCGCATCATCGCCCTGCGTGATCTGCAAAACGGCACCAGCCATGTGCGCCTGACCAACCAGGTATTCCCGTGCGCCATTACCATTCCGATGTCGAATGAAATGACCATCACCCAGTGGCATGTACCGATCGACGACGAAAACTGCTACTGGTTCTCGATGTTCACCAGTTTTGGCAACCCGGTCGACAAGGACACCATGCGTGCCCAGCGCCTGCAAGAACACACCCTGCCCGACTACGCCCCGATCCGGAACAAGCGCAACCACTATGGTTATAACAAGAAAGAACAGGAAACCCTGACCTGGACCGGTATGGGCATGGACATCAATGTCCACGACCAGTGGGCCTGTGAATCCATGGGCAATATCCAGGATCGTACCAACGAACACCTGGGCACCACCGACAAGGCCATCATCCAGCATCGCCGCAAACTGCGTAAAGCCATGAAGATCATCAGCGATGGCGGCGATTTAAGCGAACTGCCATTACAGCTTAGTGCCGCCCAGGCACGCGATATCAAAGGCCCTATCGCCATTGACGCCATCGCACCAACCCAGGACTGGGAAAGCGTTTGGCAGACCAGCGATCAGCAACGCCGTGCCGCCTGCGACTGGGACGCTGAACTGTAAGCCTAAACCAACATCAAGCGTCAGGGTGTGTTACTGCGGTAACAGGCCCTGCGAGGAGAAAACCATGACCGGTGTATTCGACGACGAAAACAGTTTTTCCGGTAAATACAATTTGTGGAGTCAGGAACAGATTTCTGCCTGCAAAACCCTGCTCGACACCATGCAAACCTGCAACCTCGAAGTCATTCGGGTGTCGTTTGTTGACCAGCACGGCGTACTGCGTGGCAAGACCATCGTTGCCAGCGGCCTGGCGTCTGCCTTGAACAAAGGCATCACCATGAGCTCGACCATGCTGCTGAAAGACACCTCGCATCGGACGGTGTTTTCAGTCTGGCAAGATGACGCAGGGTTTGGCGAAGGACAAATGACCGGCGCCAGCGACGTACTGATGCTGCCCGACCCAACCACATTTAAAATCCTGCCGTGGTCGCCCCATACCGGCTGGATACTGGCCGACCTGTATCAGACCGACGGTACGCCAGTTGAACTGTCGACCCGTGCCATGCTGAAAAAAGCCCAGCAACAACTGAATGATCAGGGTTATGAATTTATTGCCGGGCTGGAAGTGGAATTTCATGTTTTCCGCACCATCAACAAGCCTCGTGGCCTCGACGATGCCGGTCAACCAGGCCCACCGCCAACAACCGAGTTACTGAATCAGGGTTATCAGTACCTGACCGAAGACCGCTACGATGAGATGGAAGAGGTGTTCGACCTGATTCGCCGGAACGCCCAAGGTCTGGATTTGCCCGTACGCTCGTTAGAAGTGGAGTTTGGCCCCAGCCAGTTTGAAGTCACCTTTGACCCGGCTCCGGCGTTGCAACAAGCCGACAACATGATTCTGTTCCGTTCCATGGTCAAACAGGTGTGTCAGCGTAACGGCCTGCACGCCACCTTTATGTGTCGACCACGGTTTGAGGACTCCATGGCCAGCGGTTGGCATTTGCACCAGTCGATTGTATCGCTGGAGCACGGCAACAACTGTTTTGAACCGGCCGCTGGAGAACCGATTTCACGCCTCGGCCAGCACTGGATCGCCGGTATTCTGGCCCATGCCAAAGCCAGCTGTGTGCTGTCGACACCCACCATTAACGGCTACAAACGTTATCGTCCGTTTACGCTGGCCCCCGACCGGATCCAGTGGGGTAAAGACAACCGGGGTGCCATGGTGCGCTGTCTGGCCAACCCCGGTGACAACGCCAGCCGGATTGAAAACCGCGTCGGCGAACCCGCTGCCAACCCTTACCTGTATCTGGCCTCCCAGATCATTAGTGGTATGGATGGCGTCAACCGTGAACTGGAACCACCAGCACCGGTATCCAAACCCTACGATACCGGCGCAGAAACCCTGCCCCAGTGTCTGATGGACGCCGTACAGCTGTTCGAAAGCAGTGCGCTGTACCGCCAGCAGTTTGGCGACACCTTTGTCGACTATTATGCGCACTTGAAAAAAGCCGAGTGGAATCGTTACCTGACCACAGTTTCAGAGTGGGAAGAGCGGGAATACTTTAACCTGTTCTAGTACGGTGCCAGCCCAGAGCAGTGAGAGTCTGTGCATGCCCATGGTGTGCGCGGCTCTTTATCTTGTCTGCCGGCCCTTCAAGCGCACACACGACGGACCCTGATCCATAGCCGATTACCCAGTCGACCCAGCCATGCATCCCGTCATTTATCCGGATATCAGAGATTAATATGCCTCACCTGGTCATTGAATACGCTCGTGTGATCGAGCAAACAACCCCGTTGCGCCCCTTGATGCAACAGCTGTTCGAAGCCGCCTGCCAGGGCGGTATTATCCAACCGCAAGACATCAAGGTACGGGCCATGCCGTACGACCATTTTTTACTGCGCCGAGACGACGAAACCTTCCTTCATATTACCTTGTCGCTGCTCGAGGGTCGCACTGACCAGCAAAAAGAACAGCTGGCAATCAATCTGCGGCAGGTGCTGGCCGAGCAGTTACCCGATGTCGCCAGCCTCAGCATTGATATTCGGGATATGAACGCCACCGCCTACAAAAAGCGGCTGCTGCCCTTGGCGGATGCTGACTGATCGCCAGAGTCACAACGACCTCACACCGTTTCCTCACGCCGTTTATTGTGTCATGCGATATATCGAATCCAGCTCACTGATCCCCAAGCCGCTTTTTTTGATCACCTGCAGCTGGGTTGGAATCCGTTCTTTCATTGCCTCCACATGGCTGATAACGCCGATCATTTTGCCGGAGGCATTGAGGTTATCCAGCGCATCGAGGGCAATATCCAGTGTCTCGCTGTCCAGCGTGCCAAAACCCTCATCCAGAAACAGCGAGTCGATGCTGGTTTTGTGGCTGACCAGATCCGACAACGCCAGCGCCAGTGCCAGACTCACCAGAAAACTTTCACCTCCCGACAGAGTGGTGATATCCCGTTCGGCATCGCCCTGCCAGGTATCCAGCACACTAAGCTCCAGACCCGCATTCTGTTTGCGCTGCAACAAGTAACGGCCGTGTAATCGTTGCAGCTGCTGATTGGCCAGTACCACCAGATTGTCCAGCGTCAGGCCTTGGGCAAAGTTACGGAATTTGGCGCCGTCCCGTGAGCCAATCAGGCCATGCAGATAGCTGATATCGTCATAGTCTCGCTGGAACGCTGCGATTTGATCAAACAGCGCTTGCTGACTGTCGCGCCGGGTCTGGTCGGAGTGGAGCGCGTGACTGATTTCACCAGCCCGTTGGTTCAGTTGTTCCAGCCGGGTGGTTAACTCGGCTAACACCTGCTCTACGTCAGCCAGTGCCGTTTGTTGATAAATCGCCGCCTGCGGGTCTGCCAGGATCTGATGGCAGGCCTGTTCGGCCTGCTCCAGCAAGGCGCGACTGCGTTCCAGTTCGTTATCCAGCTGTTGTTTCTGTAGCTGCAGGCGTTGACGTTCGGCCTCCGGTAACAAGGCCTGCAGAAAATCGGCTTCGGTGGCGAAGGGGCTGGCCGCCAACTGTGACTGCCAGTCGGATTGCTGCTCATCCAGTCGGGCTTGCAAGCGGTCGAGGCCGTGCTGTTGTGTGGTTAACTCGGCCTGCAGAGCCTGATGCTGACTGGATACTGTGTGTTGCTGATGCTGGGCAGTCTGGTAGTCCGCTTCGGCCTGCCGCAGTGCGGTGATGCTGTTGTCCCGTTCTTGCCGCACACTTTTGTCGCCAAACAGCTGATAACGCTGGGCCTGCAGCGTCGTGACCGTCTGCTTCAGCCGGGTCTGTTTTTCGCGGGTATCGGTCAGCTGCTGCTTTACCTTATCCAGCTGTTGCTGGCAGTGCTGATAATCGGCATCCAGCCGGTTCAGGCTGGCCTTGAGCTGTTCTTGCTGACGGATATGGTCGTCCCACTTTTGGCTGTCTTGCTGTCGGGCGGCCAGCCATAAGGCCAATTCTGCCGGCGACGGCGCGGGATAACCTTGTTCGCTCAGTTGCGTGACAAAGGTTTGCCATAAGGTCTCGGCTTGTTGCGCCGTCAGGGCTTGTTGCTGCTGATGGTCGTCCAGCATCTGACGGCTGTTAGTGATGGCCTGATCGGCCAGGGCCAGCCCGGTCCGGGCGCTGGTCAGCTGCTGCAGCGCATGATCCCGTTGTTGCCGGGCCTGCTCACACTGTTTATTAAGAGCGTTGAGCTGCTGAATGGCCTCGCCATAACGCTGCTGCTCGGCCTGGTGCCGGGTTATCTGTCGCTCCAGCGCCAGGGTGTCGGCAATCGTCAGCAAAATGTCTTGCTCCGATTTGGCGATGCTGGACTGCCACTGTTGCTCCCATTGCTGTTGCCATTGTTGTTGCAAGTCGGCTTGCTCAACCTGGATATCCGTCAGACGCTGCGCCAGTTCTTGTTGATAACGTTGGCTGGATGCCAGTGTCTCTTTGGCTTCCTGCCCTTGTTCCCTGATGCGATCCAGTACCCGTTCGGCGTCCAGCTTCTCGGTAATATGTTGAGAGTCACGGCTCAAGCCGCCGTTGAGTGCCTCTTGATGTTTGTCGGCGTCCAGTTGCGGATGTTCCTGCGAACCACACAGTGGACACGGATCACCAGCCTGCAGGGCAGCCCGATAATGGGCCAGCTGTTCGTCCTGGGTCACCAGCTGGGTTAACGCCTGTACCAGTTGCTGCTGTTGCTGGTATTGGCCTTTCAACTGGCTGAGTGTCTGTTCGACGTGGGTGCATTGGCGCTGCCTATCCTCGGCTATGGCTTGTTTATCCCGTTGTTCTGCCGCCAGGGATTGCCATTGCTTGCTGATGGATAGCAAGCTCAGTAATACGGAATACTGCTCCAGCTGCCCGGTACGCTGCTGCTCCAATTGATCCAGAGTGCCCAGTTCACGGCTGGCACCAGCCAGCGCCTGAACCGCCTGTTGCCAGGCTTGCTCTTTGGTCGTCGCGGCGCTGTCAGCCTCTTGGTATTGCTGTTGAGCCTGTTGCTGCTGACCTTGCTGCCGGGTCAGTTGCTGTTGTAGCTCGACCTCTTTTTCACGCTGCTGTGCCAACTGCTGCTTGGCCGCCTGAATCTGCTGGGCCTGTTGCTGCCATTGCCCCAGATACCGCTTGAGTGACTGGTCGGCCGCCTGTTGCGCCAGGTAATGCTCAACCTTGGCTTGTTGTTGTGTCTGGCTCTGCCGCTGCTCGCTCAGATGTTCCAGGTGCTGCTGATGTCCGGTTTGTTGCCGCAGCTCATCATCGATGGCCTGCTGCAATTCTCTGAGTTTGTCTTGCTGGGCAAGCAGCTGTTGATCCAGTGGTACCACCTGGTCGTTCAGCAATTGCTCTTGCTGCTGGTGCCGGGTTTTGGCCGTTGCCAGTGCCTGGTTCTGCCCGGTCAAACGGGTCGTTGCACTGGCCAGCTCAGCGGCCAGCTGGTGTTGCTGTGCCTGTTTTTGCCGACAGTCCTGCTGATGCTGTTCGATTTCGCTGCGTATCGCCTGTAACAAGCGGTATGGGGTCTGCAGTTGCACCGCCGGTTCGCTGCGCTGCAAGCGTTGTATATCGGACCGGGCGCTGGCCAGATGATCTTCGGCCGCCTGCAGGCGTTCGGCCTGGGTGATCCGCTGCTTTCGGGCCAGGTCATATTGTTGCCACCAGTCACGATGGGCACTGGTGGTGGCTATCTCATGTTTGATCGCTGTTTGTTGCTGCTGTAATTGCCCGGCTTCCTCTTGCAGCTGTTGTTTTTGGGCATCATCCAGCAGTTGCACCCCTTGGGCCCGGGCGTGCAGTTCAGCCAGTTGTTGCTTGGCGCTGGCATGATGCTCATGCACCCGCATTGATATCTGGCCGTAGATTTCAGTGCCGGTCAGTTCCTCCAGTAACTCCGAACGGGCGGATGCATTGGCATTCAGAAAGGCGGCAAATTCTCCCTGCGACAGGAGAATGGACTTGGTAAAACGGGAGAAATCCAGTCCGGTGATGGCCTCGATCATTTCACTCTTGGCGCGTAACTGGGTCGCCAGAACCTTGCCGCTGGCGACTTCGGCCAGCTCGACACAGGCAGGCTGCAAATTGCCATCGACCTTGCCTCGGGAGCGACGCATGCTCCAGTGTGCCCGATAGGCCATGCCTTTAACGTCAAACTGCACTTCGGCGGCACAATCCGCGCAGCCGCGAGTCATGATCTGATTGGACGATGTGGTGATCTGACCCAGCCGGGGCGTCTGGTGATAAAGCGCCAGGCAGATGGCATCGAGCAAGGTGGTTTTGCCTGCCCCGGTCGGGCCGGTAATGGCAAACAGGCCGTTGTCGCTGAATGGCGCTTGGGTGAAGTCGATTTTCCACTCACCCTTGAGTGAGTTCAGGTTCTTGAACTGGAGGCTTAAAATCTTCATGCGTCGTGCTCCGGGTGCTCGATTTCTGCCAGAATCTGCTGGAACTGCACTTCAATCCGGGCCTGCCTGCCGGGCTGATCGTCAAGGTTTTCCAGCGCCAGACGTTTGCCAAAGACCTCCGCCGGGGTCAGCTCTGCCAATGTTTCCTGTGCTTGCCGGGTTAATACCTGACGGCCACGGAGCCGTGAACGGCGCAGTTGCAAGACCTCGACCGCCAGCCCTTCGGTCAGGGCCTGAATCCGTTGCGGCAAATCGGCCAGATAGTCTTGCTGTTCCACTTCGATACATAGCCAGACCGGTTGATCAGCAGGTATATGCTGATAGGCCAGCAACCCCTGTTCGATGGCTGCCAGATCTCCCTTGATAACGGCCATCGGTTGGAAAACCGGCACATCAACAGGGGTTATCGCAACGGTGTGTGAACCAGAAAATTCGACCATGACCACTTGTTTGGTCGTTTTTAATTCATCAAAGCTGAGTGGAATGGGCGATCCGCTGTAACGGATATGCTCGGATTTGGCCACCCGCTGTGGCCGATGAATATGCCCGAGAGCAATATAATCTGCCGGAGGGAAACCATCCGCAGCAAACCCGTCCAGCGAGCCGATATAGATGTCGCGAACGGAATCTGACTGGCTGACGCCCAGCGCCGTCAAATGTCCTGTCGCAATAATCGGTACGTCGAGTTGTTTGCTGGTCTTGAGTGCCAGTGCCGCCTGATAAACCCGCTGATAATGTTGTTGGATGGCCTCCCCCAGGGCCTGACGTTTTTCCAATCCCGACTCACCGGCCCGGCTTTGCAGCACGTCGCGCGGGCGGATAAAGGGAATAGCGCAGACGATGGCACCAACCGGGCCAGCCGCGTCACCATGCTCACGCTCGCTGCCATGGCGATATTCCAGCTCGATAAGCTGCTCATGGGGGTCCAGCGGGCTGATACTGGCCACTACTTGCGTATCCAGGCACGCCACCAGCTGCCTGGATTCATTCAGCGTCGAAACCGAATCGTGATTGCCCGCCAAAATAACCAGGCGGCAGTGGCACTGGCTGATCGCGACAATAAATCGATTGTACATTTCTCGTGCATAACTCGGAGGGGTACCGGTATCAAACACGTCCCCCGCTACGATCACGGCATCGATGTTATAACGTCGTACCTGCGTCAGCAGCCAATCAAGAAAAGCCTGATGTTCAGCCTTGCGGCTCTTGGTAAAAAAGCTCTGACCCAGATGCCAGTCAGACGTGTGCAGGATTTTCATAACCGTTATCCGTAAGGGGAGAATTTGAAAAGGACCCGTCATTTCGCTGCATTCGTCGCCTTGCCCTGAACAACGGCAACACTCGCGCAGAGCCGTGCAGGATTAAATAGATGTCCCCGTAAGTGATAGCTGAAAGGTTATCACAGCGACGGGGTTGGGTTGGCGGCAGAAACCAGCGGTGATTATATTCGATTAATGGGTGTCCCGGTGCCGTGGCAACAGGGATTTCCGTATTCTGGCGGCAGTGTTTAATGCGCTATTTTTTCTTTAACAAATCAATCGGTTAGATTGCCTTATCAACAAAATATAGCGTGCTTCTGGTGGTTAATGGTACTGTTTGCGCTCTGACATTATTGCCGAGAGCGTTATTTCTGCTCATGATTTTCTGCCTGATAATATCAATAAAAACCCGGTTTTTTATGCCGCTCCGTTCGGAAGACCGCTTATGACTGGACTGCTGATTCTGCTGGCCTTTTTAATGGCCGGGACGCTCGTTCAACACTGGACCTCGGCGCCTATTCCTCCTTCGATTATCGGTATGTTGCTGTTGCTGGTTTTTCTGATCAGCCAGCGCAAGGTGCCTGCAGCATTGACCAGCATTACCCAGTCACTTGCGCCGATTTTACCGTTGTTCCTGATTCCGGTGAGCGTGGGAGTGATCACCCATGAACAACTGGTGCGCGAGCATGGGCTGCTACTGCTGTTGATTCTGGCCATCAGTCTGATTCCCGGCACACTGGTATGTGGCTGGATTATGTCCAGAGGAAAACGTTCATGATGATATTGCTGCAAACCCCTCTGTTCTGGACGGCGCTGACCATCGGTGCTTTTTTGCTCGGTCAGCAGGTCTATCGGTTAACCGGTAATCTGGTACTGTTGCCACCGATTCTGACCGGTATCGGGCTGGTGGTGGTGACGCTGAAACTGACCGATACGCCGTACACAACGTATATGGAAGGCGGGCACTATCTGCACGATATGCTGCAACCGCTGATTGTGATGCTTGCAGTACCTCTGTTCCTGCAGTTAAGGGCATTACGTCAGGATGCCCTCCGTATTGCTCTGGCCGTCACACTGGGCAGTGCCACCACCGTCGCCTGCGCCTGGTGGCTGACCAGCTGGTGGATCGGTGATCCCATGCTGTCACAAACCATGCTGACCAAGTCCATTACCACACCGGTGGCGGTTGCCATTACTGGTCAACTCGGTGGTGATCCGTCACTGGCGGCGGCGTTTGTGATTTTGTCTGGCTTGTTGGGGGTCATCATGATTTTGCCGATTCTGACGCTGATGCGTATCCAGCGTCCAGAAACCGTTGGTATTACGCTGGGGGTCTGTGCTCATGCGATTGGTACCAGTCGGGCACTGGATCTGGGGGAGCGGGAAGCAGCCTATGCCATCACCGCAATGATACTGACGGCGACTCTGCATGCTGTGGTGTTACCCTTGCTCGTCAGTCTGTTTTAAGTGGTAGTCTATGTGCTTATCGCTACCGGCGGCGGGCAATAACTCCGTCATCAATGGACGCATAATGACCAACGTCATGATAACGACATCGGTGCACTATTCACTCTGTCAGCAAGGCCTGTCAGGATAGGAGATTACGCGGGCTGCTGAGGCAAATACGCCTATACTTGATACTCAGAGCCTCATCGATACAGTTAACCGCTTTTCACTGTTGTTGCTGTACCTGGTCGTATCACTTCAAGGAATCCAGATGTCGTTTAGTCCTGGCCAACAGTTACTACTGACCTCTACCGCTCTGGTAGCGGGCATCAGTGCCATTATGGGAGTAACGGCTTTTTTGCTCGCCCGAGGAGAGCCAGACGTCGTCACCCTGAAAATACTGGCAGGGGTGGCCATATTGGCCTTGCTTGTGGTGGGCTCGGGCATCGGCCTGATCAGTCATTATCTGACTCGCCCGGTGACCAATCATTATAAACAGCAGTTGCTGCAACAAGGGTTCACCTGGGAGCATGTCAGTGGCATCGTGCTGAGGGTGAATGCCCAACAGCTGATCCTGGATGCCAACCCGAACTTCCAGCAATTGTTTGACCTTTGCCCCGGCTCTTATCTGTCCAGTATCCAACGCCGTAATGAGCGCGAGTTGATTCAGCAAAAAATAGATCAGTCCTTGAGCACCCGCTCCATGGTCGATTTTGAAGCCAGTCTGCTCGACCGCTACGGCGAATGGGGCCGTTGGGCCATGCAAGTCCGCCTTTGGCAGCAGAATGATGGCGACCAGGTCTGGCTGCTGGTCACCGGAGACGACATTACCCAGCGCTATTTTATGGAAGCGCAGCTCCGCGAAGAGCAGCAGCGGTTATCGACGTATATCAATACCATGCAGACCCTGCTGATTATCTGTGATGAAAACGGCCATGTGACACGGGTTAACCTGCAGGCCCAGCAGCTGCTGCAAATACCGGAAGACCAGATCAACGGTTACCCGTTCAGCTATTTGATTCCGCAGCAGGCGACCTCCACCGTTGAGCGCGAATGGCAAAATCTGCTCAGTCGTCATAATGGCAACCTGTCGCTGGAATTTCCGGTGCTGTCATCGACCGGCAAAGAGCACATTATCAGCTGGCGCATGACACGACTGACCAGTGCCAATACCTCCCAGGGACAGGTGTTGCTGGCTGGACTGGATATCACCGAATCCGTAGCCAACCGGCAGGCACTCGAAACCGCCAACAGCCGCATCCGGGAAGCCTTGACCCAGGCGGAACAGGCCAACCATTCCAAATCCATATTCCTGGCCAATATGAGCCATGAGATCCGCACCCCCATGAACGGTATTCTGGGTGCCACGGAACTGATTCTGGATTCCAACCTGACAACCGAGCAGCGCCATTATCTCGATATTGTCCATACCTCATCGCAGTCACTGCTGGAGATCCTTAACGACATTCTGGACTTGTCGAAAATTGAATCCGGCAACCTGGAGCTGGAGCAGATCGATTTTGACCTCAACCAGCAACTCAGTGACCTCAAACGGCTGTTCGATGAACCGGTCAAACGCAAGGGTCTGACGTTTATTTATTATTACGACGGTGATATTCCACAATACTGGAATGGCGATCCCAAACGTATCCGTCAGATCATCACCAATCTGATCAGTAACGCCATCAAATTTACCGACTACGGCCAGATAGAAGTGCAGGTCACCGGCAAGCAGACCGAAGGGGCGCTGTACGATATCCGCATTGCCGTCACCGATACCGGCATTGGTATTTCCCAGAGCAAGAAAGAGCAGGTGTTCTCCGCCTTCCGCCAGGCTGATAGCAGCACCAGTCGTCGTTATGGCGGCACCGGTCTGGGCCTGACTATTTGTCGCCACCTGGCATCCGCCATGAATGGGGATGTGGAGCTGGAATCCAGCCCCGGGGTGGGCAGCACCTTCTCCCTGCAACTCCCCTTGCAGGCCGCCAAGCCACCGGCCGTGACCAAGCGGCCATCCCTGCAGCAATCACCCGCCTTGTCTGGCCGTATCCTGCTGGCGGAGGACAACGAGGTGAATCAGCGTGTTGCTTCGCGCATGCTGGAAAAACTCGGGCTTGAGTGTGTGGTGGTCAGTGATGGTCGCCAGGCGTTACAGGCACTGAAACAGGACGCCTTCGATCTGATTCTGATGGATATCAATATGCCGGTGCTGGATGGTATCCAGGCGACCCGGCATATACGCCAGCTCTCTGGCGATGAGAGCCAAATCCCTATTCTGGCACTCACCGCCAATGCCATGATGGAAGACCGCCAACGCTGCCTGAGCGCTGGCATGAACGGTTTTGTCAGTAAACCCATCCGCATGGCAACGTTACGTGCCGCGCTGGTGGAACTGCTGCCGGAACAGTTGGCCCCGGCAAGCACTCAGGCTGGCAGCACTTCGCCGTCGTAGTCACCGGCCAGGTAGGCTTGCGCCAGCGCCAGCGCTGCCACCGCCCGGCCTTCGGAAAAGTCGTCGCGCTGATACAACGACAGCAGGTCACTCAGTTTCCAGGGGATCAGCTCCAAAGGCTCCGGCTCGTCGCCTTCCAGCCGTGACGGGTACAAATCCCGCACCAGCACCACATCGATGCCACCACTCATGTAGCTGGGTGACAGGCTCAATCGTTTAAGGAAGACAAACTCGCGCGCGCCATAACCAATTTCTTCCTGCAGCTCGCGGTGACAGGCTTCCCGTATTGTTTCACCCAGGTCGACCGCACCTTTTGGCAAGGTCAGCGTGTAATCTTCAATACCACCGCCATACTCCCGGATCAGTGCCACGGTGTCGTTATCCAGCAACGCCACCATCATCACCGCACCCGGGCCACCGGGCATCAACCGTTCATAAGTGCGCTCCACACCGTTGCTGAAACGCAACGCCATCGATTCAACCCGGAACAGCCGACTCTGGGCGACCAGCGAGCGATGCAGGATCTGAGGTTTTTTATCCATGTCAGGCCTGTTTAAATAGCTGAAAATCTGTTGAGTATAACCCTATGCGCCCGATCGACTGGCAACAAATTGACACCGTACTACTGGATATGGACGGTACCCTGCTGGACTTGCACTTTGATAATTACTTCTGGCTGGAACATTTGCCCGAGCAGTATGCCCGCCACAAGGGCATCGACAAGGCCGCCGCTCTGACGGAACTGAGCAGCAGCTTTATCGGCCTGCGCGGTACCCTCAACTGGTATTGCCTCGATCACTGGAGCAATCTGACCGGATTACCGATCGCGGAGTTGAAAAAAGACGTCGCCAGCAAAATCGGCTTCCGGCCTTTTGTGCGCGAATTTCTCAACGCCCTGGCACAGCAAGGCAAACGCAAGGTCATTGTCACCAATGCTCACCGCGACAGTGTGGAACTCAAACTGCACCACACCGGGCTGGATCAATACGTTGACCGCATCATCAGCTCCCACGACTACCGGGAACCCAAAGAACAACAGGCCTTCTGGCAGCATTTGCAGCAAGACGAGCCGTTCGACCCGCAGCGTACCCTGCTGATTGATGACAGTATGGCTGTGCTAGAATCAGCCCAGCGTTGGGGCATTCATTATCTGTTGGCCATCCATCACCCTGACAGCCAGCGCGAGCCGGTGTTGCAAAACCGGTTTCCCGGCATTCTACATTTTGACGAACTGGTATTTGACGCACAGGACACTACCCACCGTGACTGACAACTCCACCAAAGTCCGCCTCGACAAATGGCTCTGGGCCGCCCGCTTTTTCAAAACACGGGCACTGGCCAAACACGCCATTGAAGGCGGCAAGGTTCACTACGACGGCCAACGCTGCAAGGTCAGCAAACTGGCCGATGCGGGTGCCAGGCTGACCATTCGCCAGGGCTTTGACGAAAAAGAGGTGATTATCACCACCTTGTCTGACCAGCGCCGGGGAGCCCCGGAAGCACGGCTGCTGTATGAAGAAACCCCGGCCAGCATCAAGCGACGTATGGACAACTCCGAACAACGCCGGGCGTTACGTGCCTCCATGCCCACCCCAGACCACAAACCCAACAAAAAAGAACGCCGCGACATGCGCCGTTTTGAGCAGGTCCATCAGGATCTTGGCTGAACGTTACAGGTACACCGATATGTCATACCCCAGTGCTGATCAATTGCAGCGATTTTCGTTTGATGCCGCCCCGATTCGTGGAGAGGTCGCCCATCTCAATGCCACTTACGAGGCAATCTTGAATCGCCACGACTACCCGCCCGTTATCCGGGTAGCCCTGGGCCAGTTACTCGCCGCCACCGCATTGATGAGTGCCAGCCTCAAGTTCAAAGGCCGGCTAACCCTGCAAATACGCCTGCCAGGGGCTATCTCCCTGTTGCAGGCAGAAACCAATGAACTGGGAGAGCTGCGGGCGATTGCCCGCTATGACAGCGATCAGCCAGAAGCAACCCTGACCTTTGCAACGGAAGGCCAGCTGGTTATCACCCTGGAGCCGGAGCAAGGCCAGCGTTATCAGGGTATTACCGCCATTCCCCAAGGCGATATAGCCACCGCACTGGAAGACTATTTCAGCCAGTCAGAACAACTGCCCACACGCTTCTGGCTCTGCAGTGATGGCACCCGGGCCGCTGGCTTTATGCTGCAAAAACTACCCGCCAGCCAGCAACACAGCGACGAGCAGCAAACCATTGACCAGGATGCCTGGGACCGGGTCTCTCACCTCGCCGCCACCATCAAGGATGAAGAACTCCTTGAGCTGGACAATGATCTGCTATTGCAACGCCTGTATCACGAAGAGGATGTCCGGGTGTATCCCGCCACGCCGCTGTCGTTTGCCTGTACCTGTTCCCGTGACCGGCTGGCCAACGCCCTGCATCAGGTTGGCTACCAGGCGTTAGCCGAAATGATGGAAGAATCCGGTAGCATTTCGGTCGACTGTGAATTTTGCCACCAACACTACGAATTCGGCCAACATGATATGGCAGAGCTGTTCCCTGAAAACAATTTGCATTAAATTACTGCCTGCCAGGTCGCTGTTACATTTGTTACAATGATCTGGAACCCCACAAATAATCCGAAGAATCAGCAAATATAGCCCCTGTTTATGCGGGTTATTAAGCTGACCCATAAAGAGGAGACTTAGCGCAAACGGCATTTTCTGGCATACTTGCGCAGTCTCATTGATCGAGTATCGTCTGCAGCACACACAGACGGGTGTACGAATTTTGGTAACGGCTACTATTGCCGACCACAACTGCGAGGACCCATCAGGGTATCGATATGACCACTGTATTCACGGATTTATCTACTCCATTTCTGGTAGAACAAGCCATTGCCCGCGGCGAAGGCCTATTGCAAGATAACGGCGCACTGGTAGTAGAAACCGGCGCTCGTACTGGCCGTTCTCCAATGGACAAATTCATTGTAGAAGAACCAAGCAGCAAGGATGCAATCGACTGGGGCAATATCAACCGCCCATTTGATGCCGATAAATTCGATGCCCTGTGGGACCGCGTAGAAGAATACCTGGCCCAGCAAGACAGCTTTGTTTCCCATGTTCATGTTGGTTCTGACCCGCAGCACTACCTGCCGGTCAAAATGTCGACCCAGACTGCCTGGCAGAACCTGTTTGGTCGCAACCTGTTTATCTTGCCGGAAAGCTACAACCCTTCAGACAAGGAAGAATGGCAAATCCTGAACGTTGCCAACTTCGAGTGCGTACCGGAACGTGATGGCACCAACTCCGATGGCTGCGTTATTGTCGACTTCTCCCAACGCAAAGTACTGATTGCAGGCATGCGTTACGCTGGCGAAATGAAAAAAGCCATGTTTGGTGTACAGAACTTCCTGTTGCCAGAAAAAGACGTGCTGCCAATGCACTGCTCTGCCAACGTTGGTGATGACGGCGATGTTTGCCTGTTCTTCGGCCTCTCCGGTACCGGTAAAACCACCCTGTCTGCTGACCCGGGTCGCTTCCTGATTGGTGATGACGAGCACGGTTGGGGCAAGGGCACTGTCTTCAATATCGAAGGTGGCTGCTACGCCAAGACCATTGACCTGTCACAGAAAAACGAACCCATTATCTGGGATGCCATCCGCTTTGGCGCCATCGTGGAAAACGTGGTGATCGACAAGCAAACCCGAGTGGCAGACTACAACGACACCAGCCTGACCGAAAACGGCCGCTGTGCTTACCCGCTGACCCACGTTGAGAAACGTGTTGTTGAGAACATGGCTGGCGAACCCAAAGCAGTTGTCTTCCTGACCTGTGATATGACCGGTGTATTGCCACCGGTATCTGTCCTGACCAAGGAACAAGCGGCTTACCACTTCCTGAGCGGTTACACAGCTCTGGTTGGTTCAACGGAAATGGGGGGCGTAAAAGGTCTGAAATCCACCTTTTCTACCTGTTTTGGTGCACCCTTCTTCCCACGTCCAGCAGGCGAATACGCGGAACTGCTGATGAAACGTGTGACGGAGTTCGACTCTCAGGTCTACCTGGTCAACACAGGTTGGACTGGCGGTTCAAACGGTGCCGGTGGTGAGCGCTTCAGCATTCCAACCACGCGTGCAGTGATCTCTGCTGTTCAGTCTGGTGTGCTGCGTGACGTTGAAACCGAAGAGCTGCCAGTCTTTGGCCTTCGTGTACCAACCGAACTGCCTGGTGTAGAAACCAAATTGCTGAATCCAACCAAAGCCTGGGCTGACCAGGACAAGTTTGATGCAGCGGCACGCCAGCTGGCGAGCCAGTTTATTGAAAACTTCAAGAAATACGATGTTTCCGACGCCATTCTGGCGGCGGGCCCTCAGCTGTAAGACTGCCTTGCTGCTGAATGCTCAATAACACAGTCCGATAAAATAAAAGGGGCGCTACCATTACTGGTAGCGCCCCTTTTTTATTTTATTGCTTATGGCGCCTGTTGCCGCTGCACTGTCAAACAACGCCAACGCCAACGTCCTCAGCCTATATCCAGAACGTCTCGCGCCAAAGGCTCTATTTCTTTCAGTCGGCTGGAGCGGTCACGGGCCATTCTGACACCACACGCTTGCAGGGTCGCCACGGGGTCGATGTCTTCCAGCCGATCAAAATCCAGCATTTGCCATTGCTCCCGCTGGATCAGCACGGACAAGACGTATTGATCCTCCACAACCCCGGTCGCAGGATTGGCTCGCTGGATATAACCAGAAATCAGACAGCGCTGAATACCCGGAAACAATGCAAACACTTCGCCAGTGACCCGAAACAGCGACCCGGCGCACAGTCGGATAAAATCACGCCGCCCCTGGGCATCGGTGCGTTTTTTGAATGATAACTTGCCGTTGCCCCGCGCCTCGGCCATCCGCTGGGGTACATCTCCTTCATCCGGCAAATCAACATCCAGGGCAATGCCGGTTACATCATGGTTAAATTCATACTCAATCAAGGTTTCTTTCGGCCAGGCAATGCCGCTGAGGACATAATCCAGCGCCGTTTCCATATGGGCACTGAATCCTTGGGCCGCCAGCCGAAAGGCTTTTTCAACTTCGGCACATTCCTGCTCATGATCATCACGCAGCTGCTGCCACTGCGCCAGTTCTTGCTGATAACTCGCCAGCGCCTGCTGATTACTCTGTTCAATGCTGTCTTGTCGAAATAACAGTTTATCCATCAAGCCCGGCTCTTCGATCACCGGCGGCAATGGTTCATCAATAGCAAAGGGGGCCGGTAAAGCTGGCGGAGTACCCGGTTTGGGCGTTAACAGATGTACCCCCAAACAAGCATTCAGCTCGGTATTGATACGTTCTGCGGCCTGCTCCAGTAATGTCTGGATGGTCTCGGCCTGGTAAGCCTTGACCTGTCTGGCTGCTTTGGCGGGCAAGGGTTGGTCATGCTCATCGGTCAGTCGTAACAAGCCATCACCATCAACCTGAATATTCACGGTATCAGGGTAGTCGACGGGGTTGGAACCAGCAGCGGCAGCGGAGGATTGTCTATTATCGATTCGGGTACGGTAATAGAGACCGGTACCCGGCAATCCGGCATTGATATAAGTACCTCGACGTCCCAGTGTCAGACTCAGCCCTCGAGGGCCAATGGATGTACTGACGCCGGAACCACTGAGATTCAGGCGCACGCCCGGCATGATGGTAATACGCTTTCTGAAACGGAGGCCCATACCTTTCCCTGGTTATATTCGATAGTTGATATGTCAAGCGGATGATCACGAATGGATCAAGCTCAGCCACCCGGCAGGGTGACTGAAGAAACAGAAGAAGGCCAGTAGCTGACCCGCTTCCAAACCTGGACAGGATGCTCCAGGCAACGGTCGATTAACCGATGTTAACGCCGTGTGCTTCCGCCAGAGGCTTCAGACCACCGGCAAAACCCTGACCAATGGCCTTGAACTTGAACTCGCTGCCATGGCGATACAGTTCGCCAAAGATCATGGCCGTTTCGGTAGATGCATCTTCAGACAGGTCGTAACGGGCAATTTCCTTGCCGTCGGCTTTGTTTACAACACGGATATACGCGTTGGAAACCTGACCGAAGTTTTGCTTGCGGCTTTCTGCTTCGTGAATTGTGACAGCAAACACCAGTTTTTTCACATCCGCCGCCAGAGAGGTCAGTTTAACGGTGACTTTTTCGTCGTCGCCATCACCTTCTCCTGAACGGTTGTCACCCATGTGTTCAACCGAACCATCCGTTGATACCTTGTTGTTGTAGAAAATAAAGCTGGTATCGCCCAGTACCTTGCCATTTTCACCGGTAATAAACACGGAGGCATCCAGATCGAATTCAGTACCGTCAGTAACACGAGGGTCCCAACCAAGACCAACCACCACCTCAGTCAGGCCTGGTGCTTCTTTTGACAGGGAAACGTTACCGCCTTTAGACAGACTTATAGCCATTTTTTTATTCCTTATTCAGTCAATTAACCAATCAAAATTTCATACCTGACCCTTGGCCAGGACATGCCGTCTTGCTGCATGCTCATGGCCAAGCGCATAAAATGTCCACTCGCCATTGTTACGATGCGATGCCGCAAAATTCATGGCAGTTTCCGTTAATGCATCGTTGGCCAGGTCATAACGCATACTTTCTGCGTCGCTGGTGTCATGGACAAGATGAATGAATAAATTACTCACTTGCCCATAATTTTTATTTACGGTTTATCAACC
The DNA here is from genome assembly GCF_030548165.1 of Oceanobacter sp. 5_MG-2023. Lineage (NCBI taxonomy): Bacteria > Pseudomonadati > Pseudomonadota > Gammaproteobacteria > Oceanospirillales > Oceanospirillaceae > Oceanobacter > Oceanobacter sp. 5_MG-2023. The sequence continues at coordinate 92,883 of NZ_JAUORS010000001.1, forward strand.
TCTCGGATGATACCGCACCACTCTTGCGTGATGGCAACAAAGACGGTGCCAGCAGGACTGTCTTCGTCGCAGCGCAGGTAAAGCCTAAAGCTCGAAATCAGCCGGATTCAGGCCCAGCTCCGAACAAATCAAACGACAAGCGGCTTTTTCCTGATCATCAAAACTGCCATCCGAGGCACCAATGGCACAGGCAACCCGCACCAGCAAACGTGCGGCACCATCGTCTTTCTTGATTTTGTTGATCGTTTTCAACGCTTCCGCCTGACCAATCTGATAGTCAAACTCAAACTTGCCACAAGCGTCGTTAAACACGTTGATAACGTCATTGAGATTGAAGGCCTTGAGCTCTGGCGAGTTGTTGATAAACCCGGTCATTTTCATTTTTTCAGCGGAAGAAATATCACCATCCGCGGCGGCAATCATGGCGCAGGCAGTGGCGGTTGCTTCCATAAAGTCCTTGTTCTTGAACTTCGAAACTTCGGTCGTCAGCTTGTCCCGTGCCATCGACACATTTGTTTTCAGCCATCCCAACATGTTGTATTCCTCATTGTGAAAAAACACAGCGTCGCTGCGATTATTTATTTTGATCCGGCCGACCAGCGCATTCCCCAGCCGTAGGCCTGATCCAGATCCCGGTGGCCTTTGTGAAAATCCACGCAACGGGTCACTTTGACCGCACCGTTATCGTTTTCCAGCATGGCAACAGCACACATGCCATGACGGCCGCCTTCTTCATTCATACGCACTTCAATATCCGGCTGGCCAGGGATATAGATGGTGATCACCCCGTCGGTTTTTTCCCAGTTGGGTGCGCCCTTGTAAATAAAGGCGAACACCAGAATACGCCGGATCAGGTGCCATTTCTGGCCGTTGATATGCAGCCATTCGCCACCATCCACCGAGCCAGTACGATCATCACCCATCAATTGGATATAGGGTTCACCCTGCAGATCTCCAAAGCCATTTCCCAGAGCCTGTACCGCACCCTTGAGGCCATCCTGAAGTTCAAACAGGCAACCCACATCCAGATCGATCGCTTTGCTGCTGGAGAAGAACCCCCCAGAGCTGCTTTTGTTCCAGTTCAGGTTGACCCGTATTTCGCCAAAACCCGCGGTGGATTTTTCCAGGCTGATACTGGAACGGGATTTATCCAGCGTCACCTTGCTCAGATTCACCGTGGATTTTGGTGCCGCTGGAGCCGGAGCCGGGGTTGGAGCCGGCTCAGGCTCTGGGGCCGCGACATCCACACCAAAGTGTTCTGCCAGCGGCTCCAGGCCACCGGCAAACCCCTGAGCCACGCAACGAAATTTCCAACTGCCCTGGCGACGGTAAAACTCCCCCAGAATCAGTGCTGTTTCCTGCATGCCGGATGTCGGAATATCGGAGCTGATACCACCACTGATTGCCAGCGTCAGTTGCGAGACGGCATCAAAACGCGCCTTGTTGGCGTGAATCGTGGCGGTAAAAGCCACTTTTTCAACTTCTGCCGGTAGCTGTCCCGGGTCCAGAAAAAACACGGCATGACCGGCATCAGCCTGGGTCATACGAACGGCCCCGGCCAGAATATCGGGCTGACCATAAAAGCACATATCGCCATCACCACGTACCTTGTGCGCGGCATTCAATACAAAGGCAGAAATATCAATGTCGGCTCCGGGTAATGGTGAATAGCGGATATCCACCCGTAACTCTCCCGTGGCGACTGGCGCATTGGCGCCTGGCACCAATACACTCATCCACGTACCGCCTGCATGGCCAGATTAACCAGATCGTCTGCAGTACGGCCATTGGTGACTTGTCCGATTGCCTTGAACTGCCAGCCACTGCTGTCGCGGCTCAGACACCCCATCACAATACCGGTGTGCTGACCTTTTTCGGAAAGGTTAAAACGGGCCAGCTCAGTGTTGTTGCTGCGATTCAGGATACGACAGTAGGCGTTTTCTACTTTTTCGAAGTTCTGGCCGGTAAAACTGTTAACGGTAAACACCAGGTGTTTGGCAGCCGCTGGCAGGCTCTTCAAATCAACAGAGATGCTTTCGTCGTCACCATCCCCTTCACCGGTACGGTTGTCGCCAGAATGCTGGATTGAGCCATCTTTTGATTTCAGCTGGCGGAACCACACCAGATCGATGGATTGCAACTGGTCATCCAGCACGATGCAGGAGGCATCCAGGTCAATGGCACCGCCGCCCATTAACTTGCCGAAGAAACCGGTTGCTTTGACCGGGTCCCATCCCAGCCCAAGCGAGATATTGCTCAGGCCACTCCCGGCTGTTTTTTCCAGGGAGATGCTTTGGTTTTTCGTTAGAGTCAGTGCCATTATTTTGCTCCTTGCTCATCATCTGAGTGGGTATCTGTGCCACCGGCATCCTGTTGGATGCTTGCTGTGGCAGTGGCCGACCATGCTGCCATACAAGATAGTGATAAGATAATTAATCTCATGTGTCATTTCTGGCACAGACATGTGATGTTGTTATTACCATTCAACCATACGGGTAGCAACAAAACTGTGACCGGTGAAAGCTACAACAGTTCTCAGCGCTCTCGACCCAATACTGAGGTTAACCACGCGACCTAAGCATGCGGCTAGCAGCGCGATTCGGTCAGACCGAGCGGCCCATCCTGACTGATGGTTTCCTGCGGTTTTACCCCATACCACTTGGCACGCTCCAGAATACCACGCGCCCATTTCTGGTGAGTGGCAGGCTCACACATGGCATCGTTATGGCGAAAGACCGCTGGCGCCTGGTCTTGCACTATCATCCTGGCGGCATTCAGATCTTCAAGATTGACCCGGAAACGGTCGTGAATCAAAGTGATCTGACAGGGGTGAATAGCGGTTTTACCGACCATGCCATGGGCGATATCCAGATCCAGTTCCTGCTGCAATAACTGCGGGGAAGCCAGCTGCTCGAATACGGGCGCGGAGAGAGAGAAACCCAATGAGCCCATCACGCCGGACACCATCGGGATCAGATAACTCATGGGCGTGCTGTACAGGGTTGTGGTCGAGTTGCGGCGCAGCCCCAAACAACCCATCAGGTCGTTGCCGCCGATACGCAGCACCACAATCCGCTCCCCCAGCCGGACTTTCAAGGCTTCACCCAGTTCCACCATGGCGGCAGGATTAAAGGTTTCTGGTGTTTCCAGTGTTGGCATCAGCAATAAATCCGGGTGAGCCAGTGCTTGCTCCCAAACCGGTAAATTATCAAGCGTCAGCTTCGGAATCACAAAACCGTCGATTTCGGATATCAATGGCCATTCACTCAAGCGTGCTGCCATCTCGGCATTACGCGGGCGCACAAACAGCAATGGCTGCCTGCTCGGCTGGCCCGGCGGATAAAACGGCTGCTTTTGTTGATGTAATTGCAGCAGCAACTGTTCCAGGTTTCGCAGCGCAATATCCACATCGCTGTCGGCCACAGCATCTTCCAGACAAATCACCAACGACCGCAGTTCAGGCACTTTGCAGTGGCAGATAACATCGGCGAGGTCCGCACGAGTGGCGGGCATATAAAGAGTCGCCCCCAGGGCATAGGGTGACACTCGTGTCATTGATTCACGCTCCGGATAATGGTTACAGCCCGATAGGGACCAAGGGCATCACCCACTTCCTCGACGGTGACACCGGCACGTTCGGTCAGATGCATTAACAAGCGGACGTCGCTGTCGTTCTTGTCCCGTACCAGTACATGTTCGGGCACGCGTCGCAGTACCGCCCGAGTGGCTTCGGCAATACCCGGTTTGATGCGGTTCATATTGGTGATGCCAAAGCGGTTAGCCAGTGTACTGACAACACCAGTGGCGGCAGTTTGCAGCTGTTGTCGTTGCGTATCACTCCAGGGAACTGCGGCCGTCACAGGCCCCAGTTGCTGACGCTCAGCCTCAATCCGGTCAACAAACGCACGGGTAACATCAAAGGCCTGTAAATGATCACAGCGCATACAACCGTGCAAGCCACCATCCGCCGGCCAGATGGAACGGGACACCAGACCCGACACAGTGGCACCCAGAATACCGGACGGGATCACCCAATCTTCCGCCGATGCCGCCAGCCAGGCATGACCGCAAGGGTCGGCCAATACCACCATACGTGGCCCACCAACAAAACGTGGATCATCCCCAAGGCTGCGCTGCAGCTCACCGGCGATGGCTCCTTTTCCTGTCCAGCCATCTACAAAGATCAGGTTGTCGGCACCGTGCGCGGTAATAATGGCTTCCAGCGCCACACGGTCTATATCACGATCACGCACAATGCTGATGCCGTAGTGATAAGCCTCGCGCCCCAGCGCCAGCAGTGCCCGACGTAATAACACGCCCAGCGGCAAACCGGCCCGAACAAACGATACCAGCACCACCGCGCCGCCTGGACAGCCGGTGTTCAAAGCCTCGGCCAATGCCTGAACATCGGCAGCCATACGGGCGCCATTCTGTTTCAGCGCTCGCTCATACAGGGTGATATGAATGTCGGTTGGTGCGTCTTCCCGACTGATCATTTCTGAATAATGCTTCTGATTGGTCTGAATCAGACGCTCTTTCTCAGCCACGTCGGTTGGCTCAATTTGACAGGGCTGCAATAAAAAATGCACATCGTCAGCGAGATAACTGCCACTGCCAACGGTGTGAAGTGCATTAAACACATCACTCATGAATCTGGTCCTCCACCACCCGTGCCAACTGCCCTCGGGCCGGGGTGGCCCACCAGTGGCATTCGCTCATAAAACCCAAATCGGTCAGGCTGTCACCAAACCCCAATACCGGACGGTCGCCGTTGATGGCCCGGTCCCGCTGCAGCCATTCCTGCACCGCCAGCTGTTTGGCCAGCCCCTGGGGCAAGAAAGCCAGATTATTGCCATTGGCATGTACGTGCATACCTTCCAGCAAACCGCGGCGCTGCACTTCGGCTAACACCTGCGCAAGTACCGCATCGTCCTGTTCGTTATGCTTGGTGACGACGTAATGTTGCAAGCCTTCTTCTTCGACCACCCAGCCTCTGAGTGAGAAACCCAGCGCCTCGCCAATAGACAATGTGGCGGCGCTCAGCTGCTGCAGCCGTGACTGAAAGGCTGACAGACGATCGGTCATCTGTGCCTGCCATTGTGGCTCCAGCTGATGATCCGGCGTCAGGATCACGCCGCCATGGGCACACACGGCACCATGGACAAACGGAATCTGCACCCGGCGGTAGGCCTCTACGCTGCGCGCCGTCACCGGCACGACGTCGGCGGTGGCCAGCAGCCATTGCACAAAAGTCTGCTGTACCGGCGTCATATAACCATTGGGCTGGCCGTGCACATCCAGGGTGGCAGGGTGGCGCGGGCTGTCGGGTGGCATTTTGCGAGCGGTTTGGAACAGGGTGTCATCAAGATCGACAAAAACCAGCGGACGCGTATTACTCATTGACCACTACCTCGGCTTGCAGAGTATCTATCAACAGAGCGGGAACAGCCTCTGCCGGAGTCTCGGTACAAATCAGCACCCGGTCAAACTGGCCCGGACGGACGTTATAGATAAAATTGGGAATACCCAGACCGTAGTTGTCCGGAAAGGATAACGCGTGTTCGATGGCATGACCGATAGCAATGGGCGAACGGGTAGTCGAGCCAAAATGCACATCGGCACCGGCTTGTTCCAGTCGTTCCGCCAGTAAAAACGGTTTCCAGACAAATTCTCCGGTGCCAACCACCAGCACCCGTTCTCCGGCCTTGATTTGCAGCCCAGGCGCCAGCGTGTCGTCGACATGGCGTACACCCAAACGGCCAAAGTCATGCTCCGGCGACAAGAGCCATTCTCCGGCCTCTACCGTTTCAACATCCGGCATCTCTGGCAACGGGGCAGTAATATCTTCAATAAAGCGGTAAGAGCCCTGCAACAGCGAGACCTGATCGGTCGGGGCTGCAATCCTGTTTTGCACGGCGCCTTCGGACCAATCCGTCAAGACACAGGTCACCACCCGCTCAATATGCGACAGCCCGGATGCCATCAGCGCTTCATAAAGGTTGATAAAGGTTTTGCCGGTTGAGGCTTCATCGTCGACCAATATCAGCGAACGGGCCTGCAACATGGCATCCCGAATATCAGCATCCACCGGCCGATGAATCAGATGGGCACTGGCATGGCTGTGCTCTTCTTCAAAGCGGGTAAAAATGTCATCCCCGACCGGATGGCGGGTCGTCACCAGATAAATTGCATCCGATCGTGTTGCGCTGTAGGCACGATGGACACCGGCTCCCAGACCAACGGCGGTTTCAGCCATGCCGATCACCAGCACCGGGCCGGGCAAGTCATCCGGAATCTGCGCCGCCAATTTGGTAAAAGCGGCTTCCATCTGCGCCGGACGTACCGGAATATGACGACCTAACACCCGAGAGACAAACAGAAATGCCCGCTTCGGGTTGCGCCGCTCGGCAAAACCGAATAACTCGTCGGGATCGATACGTGCATCGTCCACATTAACTTCGAGCAACCCGCGCATTAATTGGGCACTCAAAGCGTGTTTTACTGCGGTACTTTCCATGATTTTATTCCCAGAGTACCAACCACAGCACACACAACACGGTGGCCGGGGTCAGCAAGATGTATTTAGCTGCCGCGTGCTTCAATCTTCCATAAGGAAGGTTGTGTCACTCGTGCCATATCGGCCGTGGTCAGTGTGGTGGCGCTTGTCATGGTGGACACCTCGACCCGGCAAGCGTGCAAAAAGGCCTGTAACAAAGCGGCCTTGACGGCAAAATTCATATTTTGTGCATCACTGATACTTGAAGTCACCATACCCACGACGGCTCCGTTGCTATCGAATAACGGGCTGCCGCTGGAGCCTGGCTGAATCGGTGCGGTGAACTGCAGGATGCTGGCATCGTTATGGACACCAAACAGCGCCGAAATGCCCCCTTGTGTAACATGAACATCGCCACCAGCAAAACCGGCCAGAGGAAAACCCAGTGCGACAACCGTTTCACCAAGATGGCAGCGCACATCGTCACGGAAGCACACGGGCTGCAACCCGGGCTCCTGCTGGATACGTAATAACGCGATATCATTACGGCGATCGACCATCACTGGCTCAGCACGATAACGCCCGTCAAAGGACGTTATATGAATATCCTGGCGATCTTCAATCACATGAGCACAGGTCAGGATATGTCGGGAGGAAACCGCAAAACCAGTGCCTGTTGCCACACCGGCAGCGGCCCTGCCCGCTTCCGCCCCAGCGGCTTCATGCGACCGGTCCGGATGGCGATCATCAATGGTTAACCCGAGACGACGCCCGAACGCTGCGAGGCCATAAGCAGAACCTTCCGCCAGCGCCCGGAATTTCCACTGCGCACCACGGCGGTAACATTCGCCAATGACCATGGCAGCATCACCCGAATCCTGCAGCTCCAGTTTATAAGAGATGATATCCGCAATCCGCAAGTGTACACGCTCCAGCTCAGCCACTGGCCCCACTGCCGCAAAGGTGTACACCACCAGCAACAGCCGGTCACTTCGGGCAGGTAATTGCGCCAGATCGACCTCACACCGCAGTGAGTCACCCTCGTCGTGCCACTGCATCCAGGGCTGGGTGAGCCGGTACAAGGAAGGTGCACCGGTCGGCAGGTGTTTTGCGTCAAGCGGTAATAACGCCAACCCGGCGTTACGTCCCAGCGCGCCACCTTGTTTGCTGTCCAGGGTTAGCCGAATGTCTGTGACTGGCAGCCCTTCATTGGCACCAACGACCAATTCCCGCATCAATACTCACTCCCTGATCCTGTTTGCCGGATTGAAGCATGGAGACAAACCCCGGCCAATTGCAACCCCGGCGGTGATTCCAACTCAGCCTGCCGTCAATGGTAAAGCCACACTGACGACTTTTACCTTGAGATTCGGAAGCCAATCACTCACAGGCTCTGGCAAACCCAGGCGGCGACAGGCCCAGATACCGGGTAAATTGACCCCGGTGAGCCGGGTGTAACCGATACCACCGGAATAACGCGGGTTGATTTCCAGCAGATGCGGCTGGCCGTTGTCATCGTCACGAGTCTGCACATTCACCAGACCATCGCAGCCAAAATGAGCAGCGGCCTTGAGTGCCAGCTCAACCGCTGCCGACTCACGCTCAAAGGTCTGGTACAAGCCCTGTTTGCGACGGCCAACATAGGCTACCGCCACCCCTGCTTCACACACCATATCAACCGAACACTCGCTGCCCGCCATATACGGCATCACCAACATCGGGGCACGTTGGGTATCCAGACCATAGGCCTGTAAATAGGCCTCAAAATTGACTTCACGGGCATCCGGATTCGCAAAACAGCGAAAGGCATCCACACCTTCCCGAAAACGCCAGAAGCCCTGACCATAAATACCGATGGCAGGCTTGATACAGACTTCACCGTAAACCGACATGTCAGCATACGCCTGCGCCAATTCCTCTGCCGTCGTCACCGTCACCGCAGGCACACAGGCCAAACCGGCACGCTCAGCAGCAGCGGTAAACAGGCTTTTGTTATCGACCAGACGGAAGGTCTCCAACGACATGCCACCGGTAATCAGCTGCAAGCCATGTGCTTCAAAGCGATCGCGAGCCGTCTCAAACAGCTGCCAATTACGTCCGGCCAGCAATACCTGGACGCCATGCTCCAGAGCGGTGTCAATTACCCAATCAATTTTGTCTGGACTATCCTTCGGCTCACGTAACGACACATCCGCCAGACCGGTGATTTCCGGACGATCACCACGATGAGAAGCCAAGAGAGTGACATCCGCAGGCAAGGCGTCGCGAGCGCCGGTAATGATATCGCGCTGACTCGATTGACCTTCAAGAAACCAGATCAAGAACTTCACCTCGGTTATTCAATATTCAGACAACATGGCCCAGCGGCGTATCCGATACGACACCGGAACAGAGCAGAGAGCGCACAGATGGAATGGGACGGGTTTTACCTAACTCGTTGAATCTATCATCAAAAACCCGCCATCACTATGCAAGGCGGGTGATGGAATACGAGGCACAAAGCAGTCAGAGGTAAGAGGCATACCAGTCGCAGCGATAGACCGGCACTCGGGCTGGTTGATTGATCAGTAATTGATCAATTGTTTGGCTCTGATTTTTTTTGCCTTCTCCTGGCCATACTCTTTTGCTGAAAGGCAGGAGTCATGCCATTCCAAAACACCAGCCAAGTAACACACCTCCAGCAGACCAGGTTTCAAACCCAGCAATGGTCGACTGGTAATAGCGCGTTCCAATTCGGCTTCCGCTTTCTGCAAGTTCCCCTGTTGACGCCAGTATCCGGACTTCCAGGCAATCACTCTATAGGCTTTTTTTTCTATTCTTGGCTCAAGCCAATTTGCCAATTCGAATGCTTCAGCTTCTGAATAACGCTCTGTACGACTCAACAGTGTCCATACTCCCGACAACAAATAGGGGTGATTCTTGACCCAGTCCACCTCCTGATCCGTCACAGATGCAGATGACAAAACACGCTGATTAAACGCCACAACCCGAAGGTATTGCTGATTAACCCCAAGAGTAATCACCAGAAACACAACAATAACCGCGCTCAGTGTGAAGCGATAAGCATAGTCCTTAGCAATTAGGGGTCGAGAGGACAAAATCATCGCCAACGCAGCCACTAATAGCAACATACTGGGTGGTTCATGAAAGGTCGTAGAAACCAGTCCCTGCAGGAATAAAACACCATAAGCAATGGTCCAATAAACGGTTAGCGGTAACACAGGCTTTTTATCTGAATGACAGATATGTACCAGTCCGCGTATTCCCATCCAACATAACCAGGCCAAAGCAATCACGGCCGCAGGCCAGCCCCAGTTCAGGGCAAATTCCAGCAAGGTATTGTGTGGTGCCTGGCCAAAAGGAAACGGATTCATATAATGATAGGAATCGGGCCCACCACCCAACCAGGGCTGACCGGCCATCTGAGTGAGTACCGCTTCCCAGATGATGGTGCGGCCGCTGCTGAAACTTCTTTCCTCTACTCCCAGAGTGCCAAAAGCCCCTATCATTCGCCAGATACCGCTCCACCCGACATCAAGCCCGTGCTCCGGTGTCAATAATATCGCCGTGTATACAGCCAACCCACTGAACAGGGCCAGTACCGACAGAGCACCTCGTTGGCGACGGTGTAACCAGGCAATCATTACCACAGCCAACAAGGTTGCCGCACAAGCCGCACGCCCGGCAGAAAACAAGACCGCAACGGCTGACAGATAAAACGCCAGCGCCCCAAGCATCCTGTTCCATACGTTTCCACGTGTTAAAAAATAACAACTGAGTACAACACCAACCGCCGCCACATCCCCCCAATGACGAATATGAGCGTACGCAGGCCCACCCCAACCCCATGAATACTGAAAAGGATATTCCAGACTGAGAAACAAAGAGAGATTGATCAACCAGGTCAGGCAAACCGTCAGTAATACTACCGTCGTAACCCAGTAGCTCAATGAGTTGAACCGTTGCAAACAAAGCCCTAATAACCAGATATTCAGCAGCGACAGCATCAGTTCCAACTGCCGATAAGTCCCGATATGGATATGGTCCGACACTCCCGTCGCGGTCAAAGACAACACCAGCCAGACGCTACCGGCCCACAACCAGAACCTGCCTGTCACTACCAGCTTGCCCTGTAACATAATCAACAGAAGAGCAGCCAAGCTCACTTGTACCGTTAATAATGCCGAGCGATAGTCAGCAAAAGCGCCTCCTCCAGACAAATATTTCGCCAATAGGCCCACAGCAAACAACACGGCCACCAAAATGGGGAATAACCCCAATAAATCTTTCCAGGAGCCTACCCCAAAGATTGTGGCTGGCCTCTGATTATCTGTGGCCGATGTTGTTTCCAGCACTATACCTCTCCATATGAATAACAATCGGTGCAACGCCAGTATCTGACCAATGAGACCTGAGGTTACATGCTGGAGGATGATATTGTTTATACTGCTGCTCTGCTATCGGAAATCAATCATTCTCTTGTCCAACCTGACCGAGGTCCGACCACCACATGCTGCTCGAATCCATAGGCCAACGCCTTGCCGAAGAACTCAATATCCGTCCGCAACAGGTATCGGCTGCCGTTGCCTTGCTGGATGAAGGTGCCACCGTACCGTTTATTTCCCGCTACCGGAAAGAAGTCACCGGAGCACTGGATGACACCCAGCTGCGTAATCTGGAAGAGCGATTGCGTTATCTGCGCGAGATGGAAGATCGTCGCGACAGCATCCTGAAAAGCATTGGTGAGCAGGGCAAGCTGACCCCGGAACTACAGCGGGAGCTGCTGACTGCCGATACCAAAACCCGGCTCGAAGACCTGTACTTGCCCTACAAGAAAAAACGCCGCACCAAAGGCCAGATCGCCATCGAAGCCGGACTGGCACCACTGGCCGAACGTCTGTTGGATAATCCGAACCTGACCCCCGAGTCTGAAGCCACTGCGTTTGTCTCCGCCGACAAGGGCATCGCCGACACCAAGGCCGCACTGGATGGTGCCAGGTATATCCTGATGGAACGCTTCGCCGAAGATGCCGACCTGCTGGCCAAGCTCCGCCAGTTTCTGCAACAGGAAGCTATCCTGTCGGTCCGGGTGATTGCTGGTAAAGAAGCCGAAGGCAGCAAGTTCGCCGACTATTTTGAACACGATGAAGCGTTAAAAAACGTGCCGAGTCACCGTGCGCTGGCGATTCTGCGCGGCCGTAACGAAGGCATACTGGGTTTCTCGCTGGTCACCCAAGCAGAGCTGGAAGACAAGCTGGCTGGTAGCCCGTGTGAAGCCATGATTACCGGTCATTTCCAGCTCAAGAACGCAGGCCGGGCCGCCGATCGCTGGCTGGCCGAAGTCGTCAAGTGGACCTGGCGCATCAAGCTGTTGACCCACCTTGAAACCGAACTGGTCGGGCAATTGCGCGAAAAGGCCGAAGAAGGCGCCATCAAGGTCTTTGCCGACAACCTCAAGGATTTGCTGCTTTCTGCGCCCGCTGGTGCCAAAAACACCATGGGCCTCGACCCGGGTTTGCGCACCGGCGTGAAGGTTGCGGTGGTTGACGCCACAGGCAAGGTGGTCGATTACAGCACGATTTACTGCACGCCTCCGCAAAACAGATTTGCCGAATCTGAAGCCATCCTGATGGCCATGATTGCAAAACACGGCGTGCAGTTAATTGCGATTGGCAACGGTACAGGCAGCCGGGAAACCGACAAGTTTGTTGGCGATATGCTGAAAAAGATCAACCCGGCGCTGGATGCCAGCCAGAAAGTGCAAAAAATCATGGTCAACGAAGCCGGTGCCTCGGTGTACTCCGCCTCCGAGCTGGCTGCCAAGGAATTCCCGAACCTCGATGTCACCATTCGTGGCGCTGTCTCCATTGCCCGACGCTTGCAGGACCCTCTGGCCGAGCTGGTCAAAATCGAACCCAAATCCATCGGCGTTGGCCAGTACCAGCACGATGTTAACCAAAGTCATCTGGCCCGCTCGCTGGATGCCGTTGTGGAAGACTGTGTGAACTCGGTCGGCGTCGACCTGAACACAGCATCAGCACCACTGCTCAGCCGGATTTCCGGCCTGAACACCACCCTCGCCAATAATATCGTTGCCTTCCGGGACGAAAACGGTGCCTTTAACAGCCGTAAGGAATTGGCCAAGGTGCCGCGACTGGGAGCCAAAACCTTCGAACAGGCGGCAGGCTTTCTGCGCATCATGAACGGCAGCAACCCCCTCGATGCCTCGGCGGTTCACCCTGAGTCCTACCCGCTGGTGAACAATATCGCCAAGCACTTTGGCAAGGATATCGGCAGCCTGGTCGGAGACCACTCCTTCCTCAAATCGGTCAATGCCGAGCAGTTTGTCAGTGCTGACGCCGGGCTGCTGACGGTGAAAGATATTCTTGCAGAGCTGGAGAAACCGGGACGTGACCCGCGCCCGGAATTCCGCTTTGCCGAATTCCAGGAAGGTGTCGAAAAAATCTCCGACCTGAAACCCAATATGGTGCTCGAAGGTGTCATTACCAACGTTGCCGCCTTTGGTGCCTTTGTGGATATCGGCGTCCATCAGGATGGCCTGGTACATATCTCGGCACTGGCTGACCACTATGTCAAAGACCCTCGGGATGTCGTCAAGGCCGGGGACATCGTCAAGGTCAAGGTAATGGAAGTGGACCCTGAGCGTAAACGTATTGGCCTGTCGATGCGCCTGGGTGACGATGCCAATGAAAAAGCCGCTGAACAAGCCAATCGCGGTGGCCAACGCAACAACAGCCCCAAACGAGGCGGCCAAAACCGGACCTCGTTTGGCGACAAACAGCCGCAAGGCCAGGGCGCCATGGCCGGGGCACTGGCAGCGGCGCTGTCCAACGCGCGCAAGAAAAAATAACCGCCCGACTCACCCGAATGACCAATAGCCAGCAACAGACAGCCTCCTGTCGCTGGCTATTGTTGCGCTCCTGCACAGCTCTTTTACTTGTCAGTCCTGCGCCCGGACTTACTTACCCGACCAGCTTTCTTTTATACTCCGCCGACATTTGTTCTGAATCGAGACGACCTTGGCAACCACCACCCTTCCCCGCGCTTTCCAAGATACTGCCTATCGCGACGCATTGGCGCTACTGCAAAATCCGCAACATGCGGCTCTATTGACGCGGTTGCAGCGCGGTATCGAGAAGGAAGGTCTGCGTTGTAACAACGATGGCATTATCAGCCAGAAGCCCCACCCCACAGGGCTTGGCTCGACCCTGACCCACCCCAGCATCACCACGGATTATTCCGAAGCCTTGCTGGAATTTATCACGCCGGTCTACCGCAGCGGCCATGAAGCCATTGCCTGTCTCGATGTGGCTCACCGTTTTGCCTTCAGCCAAATGGACGCCGAACTGATCTGGCCCAGCTCCATGCCCTGTATTCTGGAAGGCGAGATGAGCATCCCGATTGCGACCTATGGCAGCTCCAATCTGGGCCAGCTCAAGCATGTTTATCGTCATGGTTTGTGGCACCGCTATGGTCGTACCATGCAATGTATTGCGGGTATTCATTATAATTTTTCACTGCCCGACGAACTGTGGCCAATACTCAAAGCCCTGGATAACCAGCCAGACGAATCCTTGCAGGACTTTATCTCACGTCGCTATTTTGGCCTGATCCGTAACTTCCGGCGCTATTCCTGGTTATTGCTGTACCTGTTCGGCGCCTCCCCGGCCGTTTGCAGCAGCTTTCTCGCCGGCCGTGAGCACAACCTTGATACCTTGCACAAACACACCCTGTATCTGCCATACGCCACATCACTGCGCATGAGTGACCTGGGCTATCAGAACAATGCCCAGTCCAGCCTGCGAGTGTGCTACAACAGCGTTGAGAATTACGTCGAGACTCTGGGGGATGCCATTAATGTCCAGGTCGACGATTACGAAAAACTGGGCGTCCAGGATCAGCACGGCGTTTACCAGCAGCTGAACACCCACCTGCTGCAAATCGAAAACGAGTTCTACAGCGACATCCGCCCCAAACGTATCGCCAAAAACGATGAAAAACCGCTGGAAGCCCTGAATACCTTTGGCGTCGAATACATCGAGGTCCGCAACACCGACCTGAACCCCTTTATGCCGGTTGGCATCGATGTACCACAAACGACGTTTATGGATCTGTTTTTGTGTTACTGCCTGCTGCAGTCCAGCGACACCATTGAAGATGATGAATATCTGCAGATACAGACCAATCAACAGCGCACGGTCATGCGCGGCCGGGAGCCGGGCCTGACGCTGCTCAGTCAAGGGCAAGAGCGCAACCTGCAGCAATGGGGCCTGGCCTTGCTGGATGACATGCAGGCACTGGCGCAACAAATGGACAGCGCCAACCAGCACAGCTTCCATATCGACAGCCTGGGCCAGCAACGCCTGAAACTGGCCGATGCGGCTCATACGCCATCCGCCAAAGTACTGGCGGCGCTGCAAGAGCAAAAGCTGGAGTTCAGCGAATTTACCCTGCAACAAGCCAGACAGCACCGCAAGGCCCTGTCACAACCACTGGCACCGGAGGTTCATCGCCACTGGCAAGCCCTGGCCCGCCAGTCACTGCAAGAGCAAGCCCAAATCGAAGCCAGCGATACACTGTCATTCGAAGACTTTCTTGCCGATTACCTGCAACGTTAACAAGACTCTCGTCCGGTCTGGCCAATATGGCAGAGAAAACGGGCGAGAATGCTTGCATCCGGCGGAACATTTTCGACTTCTGGCGGACTGACATCCGCCACCACAGCCACTTGGCACGTAAAGAACCATGACTCAAATCTGACGCCGCCATAACGGGTGTCAGATTTGCGCAATGACAACCCGGTTCCCGTACAAAGTGCTGTGATACACTCGCCCATCATCACGATTTCGCATAAGGCAACCCCATGAGCCCGAGATTATTGCGTTTTGGCTATCTGGCCGGATTTTTGATCTGTGCTGCCCTGCTTGGTGCAGCCTATTACTTCGAGATTGTGCTTTATATGGAGCCATGTCCGCTCTGTATTGTGCAACGCTTGGCGACCCTGCTGATCGGTATTGGCTGCCTGTTGGCCTTTATTTTTGACGGCTTTCGCTGGATGTCACGGCTGGCACTGGCCCTGACCACCGGCGCCTCTGTTTTTGGAGCCGTGGTAGCCAACCACCACATCTGGATTCAAGGCTTGCCGCCAGAAGAAGTCCCTGCCTGCGGTCCCAGCTTTGACTACCTGCTCGAAACCCTGCCCATGAATGAGCTGATCAACATCATGCTGCACGGCAACGGCAACTGCGCGGATATTTCCTGGATGTTCTGGGGCATGAGCATGCCGGAGTGGACGCGGCTGTTCTTTATTGTGTTTGCGATCATCAGCCTGATCACCCTGATCGCCAAATGGCGCAGTAATGGGCGGAAAGCCTGAGCGGCCTGAGCGATAAGCAGAACCATGGCGGATAGCAAGTGGCAATTGTTGAAAAAGCCACTTGCACAGAGCTTTTAACCTTGCCTATATTGGTCGCGCCAGAGCTGGCTTTTGATGCCAGCGGAGGCTGTTCCCTGTTCCGTTACAAGCACCGGGGACAGACTCACGATCACAGACAGGAGTGCCGTATGTTAGAACGAGTCAACACTGCCAAAGAACGCTGGGGTGGCGTCCACAAGATGATCGACAGCTGGCTGAACGGGAGACAGGCGTTAATTGTCAAATTTTGCCACCTTTCCAGTGTCAAACCGCTGTCTCACGAAGAAACCCCATTGGCCGAGCTGGTACAGAATTTTTGTCAGGCGATGATGGATTACTGCTCCGCTGGCCATTTTGAAATTTACGAGCGCCTGATGGTCGAAGCGCGGGAATATGCCGATGGCAGCCTCGAATTTGCCCAGCAACTGGTTCCTCGTCTCGACCAATTGACGACCCAGTGTGTGGACTTCAACGATCGTTATGATCATTCCTGCAATCTGGAGCAGCTGACCAAGCTGTCGGAAGATCTGTCTCACCTGGGAGAAATACTGGAAGAACGCTTTCAACTGGAAGATCAGCTGATCGAACGCCTGCACACTGCTCATCGCGAATCGGTTACTGAATAACAACATAGCGCGTCGAATCCACTGACCGGGTTCGACGCCCTGTCGCTTGTTTCTTGCAACCGTCAAGAGTCGGCCACCCGTCGTTACACTGTTCCAGGTTCCATCCCCGTACCACTTCCCATCCCACTTTTCGACCCACTTCGCAGGCTAACGCGTCATGCTTTCTATCTGGGCATTATGGGCATCCAGCAGTCCTTGCACAGCCTTGGCATCATTCAGGGCCTGTTCAGCGGCCTTGGGATTAAACAACGCCTCAAGCCCCGGCTGTACCCGATCAACGTCATCTGCAGCGGTCGACGCCCGTGCCTCGCTGTGGATCTCCGGCTCCGTCCCTATATCAAAATGTTGCAGAATATTGGCCGCCGTATCCACCGTCACCGGAATCACAGCCACTCCTTCGGGTACCTCGTCACCAAAATGCCAGATACCTTCGGCGTCTTGCCATTTATAGTAGGTTTTCCGAGTGGTCATCGTCGATAAGGTTGAATCAACACTCTCCCCCATCGATACCAAAGGCTTGCCGTCAGAACGGTTAAGAAAGTAAGGTGTCATAAACACGCTCACCAGTATGATCGCCAGTGGAATCAGTATTCTGGCTTTTAGCATTTGACCATCCTTTGATGTTCGTTTTGTCCGTTAACTATTGTAACCGATACTTGAATGTATAAGTGCCTTGCAGGGAAACTCCGAGTGACTGATATCCAGTCCCGGAAGCACTGGCACAACGATCAGCAGAAGGAGAACCAACTGTGTTACAGACCTCTCCCGCAACCGCTTCCTCCTCAAGTGACCGCACGGCATCAGGCCAGGGTAGCGATGTACGAATCACTCGTCATGAAAAACCCTTTCGCGTACTGATTGCCAATGCCAAAGGCGGCTGTGGCAAAACCACGCTCGCCACCAACCTCGCCAGTTTTTTTGCTGCCCGACAGCTTCACACCGCCCTGATCGACTATGACCCACAAGCCTCCGCCAGTGACTGGCTCAAGGCACGGGGTCATCACTTGCCCACGATTACCGGCGTCTGTGCCACCCGCCGCAGCCAGACGACCGCCACTCGCAGTTGGGAAATGCGGGTACCGAGCAATACCGCCATGATGATCATCGATACACCAGCCGGGCTGACCGGCCATGCCCTTGGCGATCGCATCCGCCAAAGTGACGCGGTGATTATTCCAGTCTTGCCGTCCGCCATTGATATTCGGGCGGCCACCACGTTTATTCGGGACGTTATGCTGTCACCGGTGTTCCGCCAATCCCCCCGGGCGATTGCCGTCGTCGCCAATCGCACCCGGCAAAATACCCTGATCTATACCAAGCTGAATCTGTTTCTGAAAAGCCTTGGCATTCCCTTTATCACCACCCTGCGGGACACCCAGCGTTATGTCAGAACCAGCGAACTGGGCCAAGGCATCATTGATGACCCGCTGGCGGATGCCAGAGACCTGGCTCACTGGGAAGTCCTGCTGCAATGGCTGGAAAGTACCCGCACCAAGTCTTCTCCCGGCAGCCATTACCAGGCTGACAAGCCATCGCCATGACACACACTCCCGGCATCATCACAGAAACCATGTCATGATTGCTGCTCAAGATAAGCCTCCAGAGCGTCGATCAAGGGTTCTGGCGAATCGTCATCCCGATCCGGTTGCGGCCAATCTGGCAGCAATGCCAGGTTTTCCATCACACAATCAACCAGGCTTTCTTCCTCAGGACACGCCCCGGCGAACTCCTCCAGCAACTGATACAAACCAGCCAGGCCAAACTGCTCGGCCTCCAGCTCCAGTGCCTTGACCCGTTGGCGGAACTCGCCAGCAAAGCGATCGTTTGTTGGCGCTGTGGATAACGAACCTTTGGGTAGCAGGGTCCGTATGCCCCGTAACGGCCGGATGACGCTGTCCCTCCACCCCAGATAACCGGCCAGACGCTGAGCAAACGGCTCATCCTCAGGCCAGGCACGCCACTCACTGGCCAGCCATAATGCCGCCAAAACCAGCAGTACATCTCCGCCATCTTCTTGTATCTCAAGCAATCGCTGCTCAACATTATTCATCTGGTAAAACCGCTGGGCGAATTGCCACAGTGGGTTGTCCAGAGATTCTGTGGCACACTGCGCCGCCATTGCCGCTACCTTTAGTCACTGTCGAATATGATTGAATTTAATCAGGTTTCCCTGCAAAGGGGTACGCAAACCCTGTTGAAAGATGCCAGCCTGCGCATCCATGATGGCCAGAAACTGGCCCTGATCGGTCCCAACGGCGCGGGAAAATCCACTCTGTTTGCACTGCTGAACGGCGAATTGACCGTCGATGGCGGTGATCTGGAAATTCCCGGCAAGTGGCGAATTTCCCATATGGCACAAGAAGTCGTCGCCAGCGAACGCAGCGCCCTCGACTACGCCATCGATGGTGACAAGCCCTATCGCACCATAGAAGCCGGCATTGCCAACGCCGCCGATGACCATCAGCTGACCCATTGGCTCGACCGCATGGACCAGCACAAGGGCTACGAAGTGCCCGTCAAGGCTGAGCAGTTGCTCCATGGTCTTGGTTTTAACCAGGCCGACCTGCAACGGGCAGTGAAAGATTTTTCCGGGGGCTGGCGTATCCGTCTGAATCTGGCTCAGGCACTGATGATGCCCTCCGACCTGCTGTTACTGGATGAACCAACCAACCACCTGGATCTCGAGGCTACCCTGTGGCTGGAAGGTTATCTGCGCAAATATCCCGGCACCCTGCTGTTTATCTCTCACGATCGCGATTTTATCGACGGCGTGGCCGATCATATTGTCCACTTGCATGAGCAGAAGCTGACGCTTTACCCTGGCAATTACAGCGCTTACGAACGGATCCGGGCAGAAAAGCTGGCCCAGCAGCAACTGCTGTTCGAAAAACAGCAAACCCGTGTTGAAGAAATCGAAAAGTTTGTTACCCGCTTTCGCGCCAAGGCATCCAAGGCCAAGCAGGCCCAGAGCCGCCTGAAAGAATTACAGCGCATGGAGCTGATCGCACCGGCCCATGTTGACTCGCCATTCCGGTTTGAATTTCCCTGTCATGAACAAATGTCCAGCCCGTTGCTGACGCTGAAACAGGCCGACCTCGGTTATCAGCAAGCCAATGACACCAAAACGCTGCTTCCTGGCGTCAACCTTTCCATTGTGCCCGGTGACCGCATCGGCTTGCTTGGCCCCAATGGCGCGGGCAAATCCACCCTGTTAAAAACCCTCTGTGAAGAGATTCCCTTACTCGCCGGTGAACGTACCCGGGGCGAGCATTTGCACATCGGTTATTTTGCCCAGCACCAGCTCGAATCCCTCGACACCTCAGCGTCGGGGATGTTGATCCTGCAACGGCTGAAACCCAAGGCCAGCGAGCAGTCAATTCGTAACTTCCTGGGTGGGTTCGGTTTTCATGGCGACCGTGCCCTGGAAGTGATTGAACCTTTCTCCGGCGGTGAAAAAGCCCGTATGGCGCTGGCCTGCGTCGCCTGGATGAAACCCAACCTGCTGATTCTCGACGAACCGACCAACCACCTGGATATCGAGATGCGCGAGGCACTGACGCTGGCGCTGCAGAACTTCCCCGGTGCCATTCTGATCGTCAGCCACGATCGTCATTTGCTCAAAGCCAGTGTCGATGAATATTGGCTGGTTGATCACGGCAAGGTGCAGGAGTTTGATGGCGATCTCGACGACTACCACCAGTACCTCAACACCCGGGGACAGTGGGACACCAGCAGTCCGGCCACCGCACCGGACAGTGCCAGCCCGGCCACAACGGTTGATCGCAAGGAGCAGAAACGTCTGGATGCCGCCCGCCGCCAGCGTCTGGCACCACTACGCAAACAGCAGCAAGCCGCAGAAAAACAGATGGAAAAACTGCAGCAACAGCTCACCGCAATCGAAACAACGCTGGCAGACAGCAGCCTGTACGAAGATGCTCGCAAACAGGAACTCAAACAGCGATTGGCCGAACAGGCAGAGACCAAAAGCAAGCTGGAAGATGTCGAAATGGAATGGATGGATTTGACGGAGCAGCTGGAAAACAGCGACTGACCCGGGTCAGCCGCTTATATCCGTCAGACACTGCGTATTTAATGCGCATTGTCTGACAGCAACGTTGCGACATTCGCAACAAGCCGGGCTACCGCTCCCTGATTCTGTTGCACCTGGTTGTACCCCGCCAGGCCCATTTGTTGGCGCTGCTCCGGGTGATCGAGCAGCAACGCAACATCGCCAGCCAGGGTGACAGCGGTCGTCAGCTGTACCGCCCCAATATCCACCAGCTCATCCACCACCGTCTGAAAATTGAAATAATGCGGCCCCATCAGTACCGGCTTGCCCAGCACCGCCGGTTCGATCGGGTTATGGCCGCCGCGCGGCACCAGACTGCCACCCATGACCACCACATCGGCGGCCGCCAGCAACAGCAGCATTTCGCCCATACTGTCAGCCAGATAAACCTGTGCATCGTTGCCAGGAGCCTGGGTGCTGCGCTGCGCCAGCGTAAAACCCTGCTCCAGACACGCTTGCGCCACCGGCCCAAAGCGCTCCGGATGGCGCGGCACCAGCACCAACAACAGTTCTGGCCAGCGCCGCAACCAGGATGTCATGGCAGCCAACATCAGGCTTTCTTCACCATCGTGGCTGGACGCCAGCAACACCACTGGCCGTTGCTTGCCCCAGCCCTGCTTCAAGGCCGCGGCCTGCTCATCCAGCCCGGCCGGCACCACCACATCGTATTTGATACTGCCGCAGACACTCAGCCGGGATGGCGGCAAACCGAGATCCAGCAACCGCTGGCCATCTACCTGATGCTGCACCGCTACGTGTGTCAGGCGCTGCAACATCGGCCGGGTCAGTGCAGACAAGCGGGCATATCCGCGGGCCGAGCGCTCAGACAGACGGGCGTTGGCCAGCAGCACCGGTACGCCCCGTTGCTGACAACAGGCCAACAGGTTGGGCCATAATTCAGTTTCCATCACCACCAGACAGTCAGGCTTTGTCCGTCGCAAAAACAGCCACCAGCACAACGGCAAGTCGTACGGCATAAAACTGCGCCGGACCCGATCACCGAACAGACGTTCGACCTGCGCTGCCCCGGTTGGGGTGGTACTGGTGATCCAGATCGTGCGCTGCGGATACTGCCGCAACAGTTGTTCGATCAGCGGGGCAGCAGCCAGCGTCTCCCCCACCGATACCGCATGCACCCAAATGGCTCCACGGTGAGGCAAGGGAGTGACGGCGCCAAAACGTTCAACAATACGCTGGCGATAACCTGGATTCTTGCGGCCACGCCACCAGAGGCGGGCCAGCAAAATCGGCGTTATCAGGGTCAGAAAAACAGTATAGCCAAGCCGTGCCACAAGTGAGTTCTCTAGCGGGAACAGGGGCAGGAATGGTAGCACAACAAGCCATTGTGCTAGACTCAGCGCTCTTTTTTTAGTGCGCAAATTACAATGAATACCAACGTTCCGGACTACCATCAAGCCCAGGTGCTTGTCTTTGGTGACGTCATGCTGGACCGCTACTGGCAAGGTCCAACTTCCCGTATTTCTCCGGAAGCGCCGGTGCCTGTGGTTAAAATCCAGGACATCGAAAACCGTGCCGGTGGTGCCGGTAACGTAGCCCTCAATATCGCCACCCTGGGTGCCAATGCCGTGCTGCTGGGCGTTACCGGCAACGATGAGAATGGCCGTCAGCTGTCGGGCCTGCTGCAACAGTCCGGGGTCGCCTGTCACTTTCTCGAGCACCCCTGCCACCCCACCATTACCAAGCTGCGCATTATCAGTCGCCAGCAACAGTTGATCCGGCTCGATTTTGAAGAGGCTTTTCACAGCACCGATATGTCGACGCTGTGTGCAACCTACGACCAGCAGCTCAGCCAGGCGCAAGTCGTGATACTGTCAGATTACGGCAAAGGCGCCTTGAGCAACCCGCAACGACTGATTCGTGCCGCTCGCCAGGCCAATGTCCCGGTGCTGGTCGACCCCAAAGGCACTGATTTTGAACGTTATCGCGGCGCCAGCCTGATCACCCCCAACCTGAGTGAATTTGAAGCGGTGGTCGGCCCCTGCCCGGACGACGACACACTGGTCGCCAAAGGGCGAGCGCTGATCGAGGCCCATGACCTCGATGCCATCCTGATCACCCGTAGTGAAAAAGGCATGACCCTGATTGTCAAACATCAGGAGCCGTTCCATTTACCCACCCGGGCCAGAGAAGTATTTGATGTTACCGGAGCCGGGGACACGGTGATTTCGGTGCTGGCCTCCTCTCTGGCCGCAGGCTGTGACCTGCGCCAGGCAACACTGATGGCCAACACCGCCGCCGGTATTGTCGTCGGCAAACTCGGCACCGCGACCGCAACCACCGAAGAACTGCGTATCGAATTGCGCAGCGAAAATCATCAGGGTGCCGGGATGTTCGACGAAGACAGCCTCGCCATTCAGGTAGAAGAAGCGCGCTCACGGGGTGAAACCCTGGTGATGACCAATGGCTGCTTCGATATCCTGCATCCGGGTCACGTACAATACCTGAAAGAAGCCAAGGCCCTGGGAGACCGGCTGCTGGTCGCCGTCAATGCCGATGAATCCGTCAGCCGCCTGAAAGGCCCGACCCGGCCGATCAATCCAATCGATCACCGCATGGCGGTGTTGGCTGGCCTGGAAAGCGTTGACTGGGTAGTGCCGTTCAGCGAAGACACACCAGAGCGTCTGATTTGCCGCTTGCTACCGGATATTCTGGTCAAGGGTGGCGATTACACCGTTGATCAGATTGCTGGCGGTCGCTGTGTGCAGGACAACGGCGGTGACGTCATTATTCTTAGCTTCAAAGACAACTGTTCCACCAGTGCCATTGTCAAACGTATTCAGAATTCTGAGGAGAGCAAGTCATGATCATTGTTACCGGCGCGGCTGGTTTTATCGGTGCCAACATTGTCAAAACCCTGAACGCACAGGGCCGCAGCGACATTATCGTGGTCGACGACCTGACCGACGGCAAGAAATTCTACAACCTCGCTGACTGCGATATTGCTGATTACCTCGACAAGGATGACTTTATCCAGCGGGTACAGCTGGATGACGGCCTGCTCGACGACGTTGACGTGATTTTCCACGAGGGCGCCTGCTCCGAAACCACCGAGTGGAACGGCAAGTTCATGATGGAGAACAACTACGAATACTCCAAAATCCTGTTACACGCCTGCCTCGAACAACGTATTCCTTTTCTGTATGCCTCCAGTGCGGCAGTCTATGGTGGCAGTGCCGTTTTCAAGGAAGAGCGCAGCTTCGAGCAGCCACTGAACGTGTATGGCTATTCCAAGTGGCAATTCGACCAGTATGTCCGTCAGCTACGGGCAACATCGCCGGAACAGTTCCAAAGTCAGGTGGTGGGTTTCCGTTACTTCAATGTTTATGGCCCCCGTGAACATCACAAAGGCAGCATGGCATCGGTCGCCTTTCACTTTAATAACCAGATTCAAGCCAATGGCGTGTGCAAACTGTTTGCCGGTTGTGACGGTTATGCCGATGGTGAACAACGCCGTGATTTTGTGTTTGTCGAAGACGTCGTCAAGGTTAACCTGTGGTTCTGGGCCAACCCGGATCAAAGCGGTATTTTCAACCTCGGTACCGGCCAGTGCCAGAGCTTTAATGACGTCGCTGATGCCGTGATCGACTGGCACCAGGAACAAGGCAACCCGGCCCGTAAAGAATACATGGCGTTTCCAGATCACCTTAAAGGCGCTTACCAAAGCTTTACCGAGGCTGATATCAGTGCCTTGCGGGCAGCCGGGTATGACCTGGCCTTCGCCGATGTCAAAACCGGTGTCCATGCGTATATGAACTGGCTCAACCAGCGCTGATACAGCGTCTACACTGATCCTTGGGTCCGGCAGCCCTTGCCGGACTTTCCGTACGTCGAAAGAGAATATCCATGCCTCCCAAGCACCTGTTACATCCTCGCTACTGGCCAGTCTGGTGTGGCGTTGGCCTGCTGGTCGCCATGACTTATCTGCCCTACCGTCTCCAGCTGATGATTGGTAAAACGCTGGGGCTGTTACTGTACAAGGTGGGCAAAAGTCGCCGCCACATCACCAGGGTCAATATCGGTCTCTGCTTTCCGGAGAAAACCCCACAGCAACAGGCGCAACTGGTGCGACAGGTGTTTATCGACAACGGCATTGGCTTGATGGAAACCCTGATCGGTTGGTTTCGGCGGCCGGACTATTTGCTGAGCCGAACCCACTTTCATGGCTTTGATCAGCTCAAGGCAGAACTGGCCGCCGGGAAAGGGGTGTTATTGCTGGGAGCGCACTACTCCATGCTCGACCTTGCCGGGGCTCTGTTTGTCACCCAGGTACCGGTCAATGTCAGTTACCGGCCCCAAGACAATCCAGTGATGAACTGGTTGATGGAACAGCGCCGCCAGAAACTCTACAGCGGCTGCTACACCCGCAAGGATATCCGCGCCTTTATTCGTTGCCTCAAACAAGGTGAGGCGCTGTGGTACGCGCAAGACCAGGACTTTGGCCGCAAGAACAGTGTTTTTGTGGATTTTTTCGGGATTCCGACGGCCACGATTACCGCCACTTCCCGCATTGCCAGAGCCGGCAAGGCGACCGTGATGCCAGTCACCTACTTTCGCCGCCATGACAACTCCGGCTACGATATCACCGTACACCCGCCACTGCCGATTCCCAGCGGGGATGATATCGAAGACGCACGGGTTGCCAATGCCTTTATCGAGCAGCAACTGCGTCAACATCCGTCGCAGTATCTGTGGTTGCACAAACGCTTTAAAACCCGACCAGACAAGGCGGTAAAAAAAGGCGAAGTCTACCGCTGAAAACAGCGCCAGACCTCTTTGGGGAAATGCCAGCCAGTACGACTGGTTCAGGCTGGTTAGCCCGTTAATTCAAACAGCAAGAATAACGGCACTGGCCTTGAAGAAAGCACAGACAGGGGTACCGACCTGGATGCCCAGCTTGTTGATACTGCCTTCGGTAACAATGGCAACGAGTTCACCACCGCCCTGCAACGTCACGTCCACTTCACAGTTCACCGCCCCATGACGCACTGCCGATACTTCGCCCTTGAGCAAGTTACGGGCACTGATGGATAAATCCAGATCGGTACTGAGCATCACATGGCTGGATTTGATCAAGGCCGTTACTTCCTTGCCCGCCGTTAATCCAAGCTTGTTGGTGCTTTCACTGGTGACGATCGCCACCACCACATCCTGATCATTCAGGGCGATATCCACTTCATCATTAACGGCTCCACCACGAACCTGGAGGACTTTCCCAACTAATTGATTTCTGGCACTGGTCAACATAAGAGTTGTCTCCTACAACAATGGTATTGTCTGGTTTTCATGCGTTCTGACCATAAAAAGGAACAGCAACCTGCAGTGATGATCTCCAACACGGGCACTGGCGGTTATCCTGAATCCACGGAACAGGACTACCCGGCATATCCAGATGTATTGGAAACTGAAACGGCGTGATGCCGCGACCAGGCACCTGCCTGTATGGCAACGACATGCAGATCAAACAGCATACATACAGCGGATATGGATAAGAGGAGGCAGAACCTGATCAGTAAGACCGGCCAATGATTATTACAAAACCATGTCAAACACAACGTGAGACAGATCAGGTTATTCGACGACCACAGAGGGTTGAACCTGATGTAATGCCGTTGCGGCATAAGGCTCGGAAAGGGATTCCAGCCAAGGTTGCATCATAACGGACAGTTCAGCCAACTCCTGGCTGAGAGCCGTATAGCGGCGCTCGAAAGTGGTGGCTTCCAGCTGATTACGCTGCAGGTTGTTCAGCACGGCAGCGGCCACACTGCCATTCTCGCCCAAGTCATCCAGCTGCTGGCGTTGCAGCTGCAAGGAGTGATTAAGATCGGTCAGTATGGTCATCTCCGCATCGATAATTTCCCGCTGTCGGAGCTGCTGCTCGCGTACCAGGTTCAGTAGCGTCAGCTGCTGTTGTTGCTGTGCCGACAGCGGTTCCAGCATCTGATCAGCCTTGCGCTGGATATTAAGCATCGCTGCCACCGCTTTCTTGAGCGTCGCCACTTCCTTGCTCATTTCATTAAAATGCGCACTTGTGCTACTCAGCATACGCTGGGAAGAATCACTCAATTTGAGCAAGGCCTTATCCTGTGCTGCAAATGCTTGCTGAACATCGGAGTGCGTCTGCGCGCTGGCATTACGGAATGCGTTAATGGATGTCCGGGCCATCTCTTCAGCCAGTTTTTTCTGATTGCGAAGATTGGCGGACAACAGGTCCTTGATATGCGCATGGCCACCGGATATCTCGCTGAACACCAGCTCCTGTAACTCCAGGGCGCGCTGGCTCTGCTCGCCATTGACTCTCAGGCTGTGATTGATATCACCGGTATCTCGTAGCAGATTGTTCAGACTGATCTCAAAATGATCCTTGATTTCATTAACGACACTGTCCAGGGTTTCCGCACTGAACTGATGGTGCTCGGACTGCTCGGCAGTCTGTGCAGCCAGGTTGGTCTCAATACGATCAAGGCGTTTTTTTAGCGGGGCAACGACCAGAAACAGAGCAATCAGAATCACAAGTTGCGCTGCCAGAGGGAGTAACTGGCTGATATCCATTTTTATTCTCCAGTGCTCTTCGGAGCCTGTCAGGGTCCAATGAGGGTATGCCGGGAAACATACCGGATCTGCCGGGCAAGCTCCAGCATTGAGCCATATTGCATATAGACGGCACGGCCGAGGGTACAGATCATCGGCGCATAAGGATAAACCCCGGCTCAATGGGGTCAAGATAATCGAACAATCCGCCGGTCTCAGACCCGGCCAGTGACCCGTAAAAACGTTTCCTGTAACACGCGAACATCATTGGCAGCGCGATGGCGCTCGATCTTCAGCTCATCCCACAGGCTGTTCTTGGTGTCATGCCAGGCTTCCATCTGCTCCTGGCTCAGCAGGCGGTTGATCGTATCAATACGAAAGCGCTGCACCAGATCAGCTTCATCGAACAGCCGTCCAAGCCATGAGCTGTCGTAACTCCAGGCATCCGAGTACAGGGTTTTCCCTCGCAAGGCGTCGTTCATACGTAATGCCACTTCACGCGGGCCAAGGCCGTCGGACTCAAGCATCGAACGGGAGATACCGTGAATCTTTTCTGCTTCTTCACTCCAGTGACACCATGATGGAGCCGGACGTATCAGGCAGCAAGTCACCATGCGATCCTCCAGCGCGTACCCGACCTCGATGGGATAGCTGCCGGAACCGAAACCGGAGGCTTCGAGATCGATAATGGGAGGAACGAGTTTTTGCACCGGGATATCCTGTTGCCTGGGTGAGCTTTGACGCATTGTAACGTTTGAAGCCCAGACTCTCCATGACGATTCGTGTTACTGGGCGTCCGTCAACAATATCAACTTGAATGTCGTGCCAGCGGTGCGACACGCATCACTTCTTCCATTGTTGTCAAACCAGCCGCCACTTTGTGGGCACCACTGAGTCGCAAGCTGTGCATGCCTTCTTTCATCGCCGCCTGACGCAGTTTTTGCTGATCCGTCTGTTCGTTAATCAAAAGCTCCAGGGTTTCGGTCATGGGCATGACTTCATAAATACCCAGACGCCCCATATAACCGGTACCCCGACACTCAAGACACCCGACAGCGCTGTACACATGTTCGGGAGTTTTGACCAACCAGGGAGCCGTCAGCTGCTTCCATGCGGCTTCGTCGGTCGGCTGTTTTTGTTTGCAATGCGGACACAGCGACCGGATCAACCGCTGCGCCATCACCCCCAGCACACTGGAACGAATCAGATAGGCAGGCAGCCCCAGTTCCTGCAATCGGGTAAACGCTGAAGGTGCATCGTTGGTATGCAGGGTCGATAACACCAAATGCCCGGTAAGCGCCGCCTGTACGGCAATTTCTGCGGTTTCCAGATCACGTACCTCCCCGACCATAATGATGTCCGGGTCCTGACGCAGCAGCGCCCGCACACCGCTGGCGAACGTCAGCTCGATGCCCGGATGTACCTGCATCTGGTTAAAGGCTGGTTCGACCATCTCGATCGGGTCTTCGATACTGCAGACATTTACGTCCTCGGTCGCCAGCTGTTTCAGGGTCGAGTACAGCGTGGTGGTTTTACCCGATCCGGTCGGCCCGGTGACAAACACGATTCCGTGGTTGTTGCTGACCATTTTCTGCCAGCGGCGCTGATCTTCCTTGCCAAAACCCATCTCGACAAAACTGCGAACCAGCACCTGCGGATCAAAAATCCGCATCACCAGTTTTTCGCCAAACGCCGTGGGCAGGGTCGACAACCGCAACTCAACTTCCTGTCCAGAGGGGGTCTTGGACTTCAGACGGCTGTCTTGAGGTTTGCGTTTTTCCGCAATATTCATACGGCCAAGGGATTTAAGCCGTGCCACCACCGCCATACCCACCTGGGCAGGCAGCTCGTAGACATTGTGCAACACGCCATCAATCCGGAAGCGCACATGAGCCACCTCCCGCCGTGGCTCCAGATGAATATCACTGGCGCGCTGGTCAAACGCATACTGGAGCAGCCAGTCAACAATATTGACGATGTGCTCATCATTGGCGTCCGGCGCTCTGGCCTTGCCCAGTTCCAGCATGGTTTCCAGATTCTGTACCGCACCACTGCTGGAATGATCGCCACGCGCCCGGCTGACCGAGTTGGCCAGCTGGTAAAACTCTACCCGGTAACGCTCAATGGCCGACGGCGACGCCAATACACGCTGAATCCGCCGCCGGGATACATGTTCGAGATCGACCACCCAGCTGGTGACATCCGGCTCTGCCGTCGCCACCACCACTTCCTCGGCGCTCACCCGCACCGCCAGAATACAATGACGCTCCGCAAACGCGTACGACATCACCTCCGTCACAGAAGGCACATCAATTTCCAGCGGATCGATCTGGCAGGTGGTCATATTTACCCGCTGCGCCAACCACTCGCAGAGCACATCTTCGGTCAGGGTTTTGCCATGGGGGCGAGCATCCTGAAAGTTCTGCCGCGCCAGCAAGGTCAGCGGATGCAAACTCGCCTCTCCCGCCTGGCGACGTATACCCAGAGCCTGTTCGTAATCGCTGGAACTGAGCAACCTGTCTCTGCGCATATCCTCCAGCAGACCAGTAAGACTCAGTTGACGATCAGCACTAGACTGCATGGAAAAACTCCAGAGAAGAAAAAGAATACGATAGAAACAAGGCGACGACTGGCGTCAGTGCATCCACTGCGCCACTAATCCAGACAACCGCCGGGAATGCTGCTGCACTGCCATGTCCCGGCTGTCAGAACCCAACGCTACCTGGTGCAACTGCAGACCCAGCAACTCATGGGCCAGACGAGCAATTTCCGCCCGGTTCGCCGATGTGAGCGACCCGTTATCCCTTGCCAGTAACATCAGCGCCACCAGCTGCGATGGCGACCAGTCGGCCCCTCGTGACGGGGCATTGACGGACCGCGACAACAGATACCGGGACAGTGACGAGACGGCCTCCGGCGACGAAACACCACTGGGCTGCCATTGCCATAAACCGTGGCCCAGTTGCAACAAGGCACCCGCCAGCGAAGGCTGCTCACGCCATTGGTTAATCTCAGCCTCGGCTTGCCCAAAGCATGATGACTGCTCATCACATCCGGTCTGCACCAGACAGGCATAAGTCAACGCCAGCGCCGAGTCTACCAGAGTCCCGGCGGGCAAATATTGCTGCAGCGCCGGTTCCTGCCGTGCCAGCTCAAAAAAAGCTAACAGCTGTGCGGCAAAATCGATCGCCAGATCGGCGCTACGCGGAGGCTCCCAAAGTAATGCTTCCAGCGCCCGTTTGATCCACTCAAGGCTTTCATTCAGTTGCGTTGGCAAGAGGGCCGGATCGACATCACAGGCAAACAGATTACCCCGCTGACGCCAGTCCCGACCCATGCCCAGGAGGCGGTAACCGCGCTCGGCTTTACTGATGTCGCTCATCCACAGCGGCACCTCGGCACCCAGTGTCTCGGCCATCCACCAGATATCGGCGGGGTCCCCTTGCAGCAGCTCCAGCTCCAGTTCACACAGGGGCACCTCCGTACCTCCGCCCCGGATCAGGCCACGATCCAGTACCACCTCGACCTGGCTTGGCCCTCGCTGCCAGACCCAGCGCTGGCGCGCAAAGTTGGTGCTGAACAAGGGCAGCAGTGAGTCAGCACACACGACGTCAGGCCAGTGCGCCCGTACCACATCGCTGGCCAGCAAGGTGGTATCCAGCTGGTGATGATCGAGAGACCAGTTCCATTCATGACGAACACTCAGCCCCCCTTGATTGCTACCCCGGGTTTTCAGGGTTTGCTCAAACGATGACTCACCGTTTTGACGAATACGCAGGGCACACGCCTGGCGCGACAAGTCCCCTTGCTCAGTGTCAAAGTAGGTGTTGTTCAGCGTAGAATGTCCGCCACGCGTTGCCCGCACATCCAGCGCCTGCTGCAAGGCAATGGCGTGCTCCGGGGCAAAACGCAGTTTAAGCTCAATTTCATAGGTCATGGCGCTATTGTCATGACGCTCGTCAGGTTGCGCAAGCACAAGGTCATTGCTTTATGTCTGTTTCTGCCCGGAAAGTCCCTACGCTCATCGAAAGCCTGAGCACCTTGATCAGCCATAACAGCATCAGCTCGGTGTTACCCCAGTACGACCAGAGCAACCTGGCGGTGATTCACTGCCTTGCCCATTGGCTTGAGGCGCTGGGGTTTGCCTGCGAGATCCTGCCCGTCACGAATCACCCCGACAAAGCGAACCTGATCGCAACACTGGGCAGTGGCGATGGCGGTCTGGTGCTCAGTGGTCACACCGACACCGTGCCCTGCAACCCGCAGCTGTGGCAGTCCGATCCTTTCACCCTCACCGAACGTGACGGCCGCCTGTACGGTCTCGGCAGCTGTGATATGAAAGGCTTTTTTGCACTGATACTGGAAGCCGTACAGGTGTTTCAGGCCAGCGATTTCCAGCAGCCACTGATTGTTCTGGCCACCGCCGATGAAGAAAGCGCCATGACCGGCGCTCGCGATCTCGCTCACCAGGGTCGCCTCAAGGGCCGTTATGCCGTGATTGGTGAACCCACCAGCCTGCGTCCTATCCGCATGCACAAGGGCATTATTATGGAAAGCGTGCGCCTCACCGGCCGCGCCGGGCATTCATCCAACCCGGAGCTGGGCGTCAACAGCATCGATGCCATGCACGATGTCATCGGCGAACTCAGAACCCTGCGCCGCGAGCTGGCGACGCAATATAACAATGCCCATTTTGCCGTCACGGTACCAACGCTGAACCTCGGTTGTATCCACGGTGGCGACAACCCCAACCGCATCTGTGGCAGCTGCGAGCTGGCCTTTGATCTGCGCGCCTTGCCGGGCATGAGTAATGACGATTTGCGTAACGAGATTCGCCAGCGACTCAGCCCCATCGCCGCCCAGAACCAGGTAACGTTCGAGCTGGAAAGCCACTTTCCCGGTGTCGAGCCGTTTGAAACCCCCGCCAGCAGTGCTCTGGTACAGGCTGCCGAGCGACTGACCGGCCACCCAAGCGAAGCCGTCGCTTTCGCCACCGAAGCGCCCTTCCTGCAAGCGCTTGGGTTTGAAACCATTGTAATGGGGCCGGGCAGTATTGATCAGGCCCATCAGGTGGATGAATTCCTCGCCATCGACCAGATCGCACCGGGCGTCAAACTGCTGCAATCCCTGATCCAGCAATTTTGCCTCACTTCCCAAAGCTGATCGGCACCCTGAATATCAGCCCGACACGATTGGCCTGACAGGCATTTCCGCTGCCGGCAGTAGTGCCCAGCGGATGAGCATGGTTAAATCGTCCGACTACCTTCTACTTGCATGAATGAGACACTGCAGTGACCCCTGATACCACCGCTTATGTGCACTGGTTTCGTCAGTCTTCCCCCTACATCAATGCGCACCGGGGCAAAACCTTTGTGCTGATGTTCGAAGGCGACGCCATCGCCGACGCCAACTTTACCCATATTGTCCAGGATATCGCCCTGCTGACCAGCCTGGGCGTACGCCTGGTACTGGTCCATGGCGCACGACCGCAGATCGATACCGCACTGGAACGTCTGGGCGTACAAAGTACTTTTTACAAAGACTTCCGCATCACCGACCGCCAGGCGTTAACCGCGGTCAAAGCCGCGGTTGGTTACGTCAAGGCAGACATTGAATCCCGCATGTCCGTCGGCTTGCCCAATTCCCCCATGCACGGTGCCCGCATGCGAGTAGTCAGCGGCAATTTTGTCACCGCCCGCCCAATGGGCGTGATTGATGGCATTGATTTCCAGCACACCGGCGAAGTACGCCGGATCGACCATAGCGCCATTACCGACCTGCTCGCGGCGGGCAATATTGTGCTGTTGTCCTGCCTTGGTTACTCGCCCTCTGGCGAAGTGTTCAACCTGGCCGTCGAAGATGTTGCCCGTCAGGCGGCCATCAGCCTGCGCGCCGACAAACTGATTCTGATGGGACAGGATGACGGCTTGCTCGAAGACAACGGCGAGACCTTGCAGCAACTGACCTGCCGCAGCCTCGAAGAACGCCTGACCCACTTTCACGGCGAAGCCCGCCATCACGCCGAAGCGGCCCTCAAAGCCGTCAGCCAGGGAGTGCCACGGGCACATCTGATCAGCTTTCAGCACGATGGCGCCCTGCTGCAGGAGCTGTTCACCCGCGAGGGCAAGGGCACCATGATCAGCCAGGACCCGTACGACCAGCTGCGACCGGCCAGAATCGATGACGTTGGCGGCATCCTCTCCTTGCTGAAACCGCTGGAAGACGCCGGCATTCTGGTACGCCGCTCACGGGAGTTGCTGGAAACCGAGCTGAACCGTTTTTATGTTATCGAACGGGACGGCATGATCACCGCCTGCGCCGCGCTTTACCCCTACTCTGACGACCGCGCCGAGCTCGGCTGTGTGGCGGTTCACCCCGACTATCGTGGCGGCCACCGCGGCCAGCTGCTGCTGGATCAAATTGAACAGGAAGCCCGCAAGCGCCAGTTCCAGCAGCTGTTTGTACTGACCACCCGGACTGCCCACTGGTTTATTGAACAGGGGTTTGTGCCTGGCCAGGTCTCCGACCTGCCCGAAGAACGCCAGAAGCTTTATAACTTCCAGCGTAACTCCAAGGTCTTCCTGAAAACCCTCTGAGCACAGGCATCAAGACAATGAGTGAGTGGTTTATTGCCGCCAATGAAATACACCGCCGCTACGACGACCATGGCGTCATACAGGTGTTCGATGACGGCAACAAACGCTACCTCAGTTTTGGTACTGCCGATGAACAGAGCTGCCTGCTCAAGCACCAGCCCAGACAGCTGCAGCACGAATACAGCCGCGCCATGCTGGCCTCGCTGTTATTGTTTGCCGAGCAAGCACCACAACGCATCTGTTTGTTGGGTCTGGGAGGAGGGCTGCTGGCCAATACGATTCATAGCCTGCTGCCCGAGTCCCAGATTAATGTAGTGGAACTGCGAGCAGCGGTATTACAGGTGGCGCGGCAATATTTTGCCCTGCCCCGTGACAGCCATCTGAACGTCCAGATTGCCGATGCCGGAGCCTGGCTGGCCGAGGCGCCCCCCAACGCCGCAGACTGGTTACTCAGCGACCTGTTTCTGGCCGACGGTCTGGATCAGCAACAGTTGCAAGAAAGCTTTCTCGACCACTGCCATCAGCACCTGTCTCCCGGTGGCTGGCTGGTACTCAACCTGTGGCGCGAACACCGCGACCAGGCACTCTGGTTGTGGAAACTCAAACAACGTTTTCCCATTACCCAGCACGCTACCACCAAGGATGGCAACTGGATTCTGTGGGCGCAAAAACCGCCACTCACTCCCACGCCGATACCGGATGCCAAGCAGGCACAACGACAAGCCAAGCACTGGTCGGCAGCATTGGGCTTCAACTTGTGGCGTGCCGGTCGGCCTTTCTTTCGCGACAAAGGCGGCTGCCACCTGCTGCTGGGCAATCTGATTCCCGGCAATCATTAATGGTTTAACTGTCAACCATCCACTTATTCGGCCTGCTCCCCGCTCATACTCAACCCGCGCCCACACCATTCGCATCAAATTCACATTGATTGCCTCTTTCTGCTGCTTTTTATACGGCTTTGTTACGTTTTGTTAACCCGCTCTTAACTTCCTCCCGGCGACAATGGCGGCAACTCCCAATACCTGATGTTTTCCTGGCACTACGGTCGCGCAACAAACCGGGGTTTGCGCCTGGTTTCTGAACAATCCGGGAAGCTAATCATTCATGTTTCACCAGAGGACTCTCCGCGATGAAATCCTTCATCCATTTATTCACAAGCCTGACCTTGATCGCTCTGCTGTCTGGTTGTTTGTCCGACTCCAGCGAGGCGCCACCGGCGCCACCGACCCCGGAAGTCAGCTATATTGAAGTGCAGCCACAGACCGTCAGCCTCACCAGTGAATTAAAAGGCCGCACAGTGGCATCACAAAGCTCGGATATCCGCCCCCAGGTAGGCGGCATTATCCAGCAACGCCTGTTTGAAGAAGGCTCACAGGTGAATGCCGGAGATGTGCTCTACCAGATAGATCCAGCCAGTTACCAGGCGGCGCTGCAACAGGCCAAAGCCAATCTCAAAAGTACCAAAGCGGCATTGGAATCAGCCCGATTGACCGACAAGCGCTACGCTGGTCTGGTCACCATTCAGGGCATCTCCCAACAGGATGCTGACGATGCCCATACCACCTGGCTGGAAGCCGAAGCCGCCCTCGCCAGCGCCAGGGCCGCGCTGGTCACCGCCAACATCAACCTCGGCTATACCAGAATCACCGCCCCGATCAGTGGCCGTATCGGCTTGTCCAGTGTGACCCCCGGAGCGCTGGTGGATGCCTCACAAAGTACCGCGCTGGCCAGCATCAATACCCTCGACCCGATGTATGTGGATATGACCCAGTCGTCCAAGGATCAGTTACTGCTGCGTAAACTGCTGCAACAGTCCGGCATCAAAACCGGCAATACCAGAGTCAGCCTGATTCTGGAAGACGGCTCTCGCTATGAGCACCAAGGCACCCTGAAAGTCCGCGAAGTCGCGGTGAACGAAGATACCGGCTCAGTCACCCTGCGGGCCGAATTTGCCAACCCCGATGGCCTCCTGTTGCCCGGCATGTTTGTCCGCGCCGTGGTCGAAGATGCCGTTAACCACAACGCCATCCTGCTGCCACAACAAGGGATATCCCACGACAGCCAGGGTCATGCCGTGGCCTTGCTGCTCAATGACAAGAATCAGGTTGAAAAACGCATCGTCACAACAGAACGCGCCATCGGCAATCAGTGGCTGGTATCTGCAGGTGTGGAGCCCGGTGACAAACTGATAGTGGAAGGAACCAGCAAGATACAGGCAGGTAATGACGTCATTGCCGTCAAGGCGCAGGTCAACGACGACGGCTCGATCAAATTGAGCCGTACCGATACCAACCCCGATGACCACACACCGCAGCTTGCCAGCGAATAACCCGGAGTCTTTCCTGCCATGATCGCCAAGTTTTTTATCAATCGCCCGGTATTTGCCTGGGTGATTTCCATCATCATCATGCTATTCGGGCTGCAATCGATCTTGTCGTTACCCGTAGCCCAATACCCCAGCGTGTCGCCACCGACCGTTAAAATCGATGCCACCTATACCGGCGCATCGGCCGAAACCGTCGAAAACAGCGTGACCCAGATTATCGAACAGCAACTGACCGGGCTGGATGGCTTGCTGTATTTCAGCTCCTCCAGCTCCTCCGATGGTGATGCCAGTATCGACGTGACCTTTGAGCAGGGGACCGACCCGGACATGGCCCAGGTTCAGGTACAAAACAAGGTATCCCAGATCACCAGCAGCTTGCCGGATGCGGTGCAAGACAATGGCGTTACGGTAAAATCCTCACAGTCTTCCTTTTTGCTGATTGCCTCGGTATACGACACCACCGACAGCGTCTCGGGCTACGATATTTCCGACTACATAGCCTCGAACATGCAGGATTCCATTGCCCGTATCGAAGGGGTCGGCAGCACCCGGGTATTTGGTGCCCAATACGCCATGCGGATCTGGCTCGACCCGATCAAACTGGCCAACTATGAGTTGATGACCTCTGATGTTACCAGTGCCATCAGTGCCCAGAATGTACAGATTGCCGCCGGTAATATCGGTGCCCAACCCGCACCGGCCGGGCAGGAATTAAACGCCACCGTCACCGCCCAATCGATGCTGCAGACCGCCGAGCAGTTCCGCAATATCATTATCAAAAGTGATAGCTCAGGTGCCCTGGTCACGCTTGGCGATGTCGCCAGGGTAGAACGCGGCAGTGAAAGCTACAGCTACGAAGGCCGCCTGGACCGTCACCCATCATCCGGCATGGCGGTACTGTTATCCCCCGGTGCCAACGCACTCGATACCGCCGTCGCCGTCAAGGAAGCCCTGGCGAAGCTGGCAACCAACTTCCCAACCGGCTGGGATATCGCCTACCCGAAAGACTCAACCGACTTCATCACGGTTTCCATCGCCGAAGTTGAACACACCCTGTTCGAAGCCATTATCCTGGTTATCGCCGTTATCTATCTGTTTTTGGGCAGCTGGCGCGCCACCCTGATTCCTGCGGTAGCCGTGCCCGTCGTATTGCTGGGTACTTTTGGTGTGATGGCCGTGTTTGGTTATTCCATCAATACCCTGACCATGCTGGCACTGGTGTTATCGATTGGCTTGCTGGTGGACGATGCCATTGTCGTGGTCGAAAACGTCGAACGCCTGATGGCCGAAAAAGGCCTGTCGCCGCGCCAGGCGACCATCGAATCCATGAAAGAAATCAGCACCGCCCTGATCGGTATTGCCGTGGTGTTGTCGGCGGTCTTCCTGCCCATGGCATTTTTTGGCGGCTCCACCGGAGTGATTTACCGGCAGTTCTCCGTCACCATTGTCTCCTCGATGATCCTGTCGGTGATTGTGGCACTGACACTGACGCCAACCCTGTGCGCCACCTTGCTGAAACCCACCGACCACGGCGCCAGCCAGCGCGGTTTTTTTGGCTGGTTCAATCGCAAGTTCGACGCCATGAACCAACGCTACCGGGGCAACGTTGCCGGTGTTATACGCCGACCCCTGCGCTGGATGCTGGGCTACTGTGCCATTATTGCGGTGCTGGCCTTCTCGCTGATGCGCTTGCCAACCGGCTTTTTGCCATCGGAAGACCAGGCCGAAATCATGGTGATGTTCAACCTGCCCACCGGCGCATCCTTGCCGCGCACGGCCGCAGTCGCCCGCGAGATCGAGGATTATTTCCTCGACAATGAAGCCAACAACGTCAAACACATCTTCGCCATTTCCGGCTTCAGCTTCGCCGGCTCCGGGCAGAATACCGGCATGGCCTTTGTGGCGTTGAAACACTGGGATGAACGCACCAGCGCAGACACCTCCGCCAACGCCATTATCCAACGTGCCCGAGCGAGCCTGTCGACCATTCGTGACGCCAACTTCTTTATCTTGTCCCCTCCATCCATTCGAGGCCTGGGGCAGAGCAACGGCTTTACCTACGAATTACTCGCCGCTCCCGGCACCAGCCGAGAAGAGCTGATCACGCTCAAGGACCAGCTGATACAAGCCGCCAGCGCCAGCGACCAGATTACCGGGATACGGCTGAGCGCCCTGAGCGATACGCCGCAACTGCAACTCGAGATTGACCAGGCCAAAGCGGTATCCCTGGGGGTCTCGCTGTCGGACGTTTCTTCCACCCTGTCGACGGCCTGGGCCGGTTCCTACGTCAACGACTTTATTGATAACGGCCGGGTGAAAAAAGTCTACGTCCAGGGAGACAGTGAATACCGCGCCAAACCCGATGACCTGCAATACTGGTTTGTCCGTGGCAGCGACAACGAAATGACGCCATTTTCTGCCTTTACCAGCAGCTACTGGTCATCCGGGCCGCAGACATTGAGCCGCTATAACGGCTTTGCCTCCTACGAAATCGAAGGGGCCGCCGCCAGCGGTGCCAGCTCCGGTGATGCCATGGACGAAATGGAAGCCCTGACCAGCGCCCTCGGTGGCGGTGCCAACGGCTCCTGGAGCGGCTTGTCCTATCAGGAACGGCTGTCCAGTGGCCAGTCCACCATGCTGTATGCCATCTCGATTCTGGTGGTCTTTCTGGCGCTGGCCGCCTTGTATGAAAGCTGGTCGGTCCCCATCGCCGTGATTATGGTTGTGCCATTGGGGGTTCTGGGTTCAGTGCTGGCGGCAACATTCCGGGGCCTGGAAAACGACATTTATTTTCAGGTCGCCTTGCTGACAACCATTGGTCTGGCATCCAAAAACGCCATTCTAATCGTCGAGTTTGCCGAAGACGCCTATATGAAAGGCAAGGGGCTGGTTGAGTCTGCCGTCGAAGGGGCATTCCTGCGCTTGCGCCCCATTCTGATGACCTCGCTGGCGTTTATCTTCGGCACCTTACCACTGGCCTTGTCCAGCGGTGCCGGTGGCAACAGTCGTAACTCCATCGGTACCGGCATTGTTGGGGGTACTTTCAGTGCCACCGTACTGGCGTTGTTTTTTGTACCGCTGTTCTTTGTGCTGGTGCGCGGCCTGTTTCCGGGCCGCAAACGTTACGATGATGATGACGATGACGCCGCCATGACCACCACCAGCCTGGATAAAAAACCGTCACCAAACCACACAGGAGCCTCCGTATGAAGCCGATCATTCACTGCTGTCGCCCGCTGTTGTGGCCCATCACCGCCGTTGTACTGATGTCCGGCTGTGCCAGCATGGCCCCGGACTACCAGCGCCCGGATGCTCCCATCCCGGCACAGCTGCCGGATGCTGACAGCCAGAGCCAGAATAACCTCAGTGCCGCCCAGCAGCTGCCGTGGCAGGATTTTATCCAGGACCAACGCCTCGAACAGGTGATCGAACAGGCACTGGCCAATAACCGTGACCTGCGTGCCACCATCGCCGATGTCGCCGCTGCCCGGGCCACTTATCGCGGCCAAAGTGCCGACCAATACCCGGCACTCGACGCCAGCATCGAAGGCTCCCGCGTCAACACCGACGGCAGCGTCAGCAGTGACTGGCAAGCCACCGGCGGTTTAAGCGCCTACGAGATCGATCTGTTTGGCAAAAACAGCAGCCTTACCGACGCCGAGCGGGAAAGCTATTACGCCAGTGCCGAAACCGCCCGCGCCGCCCATATCAGCCTGATAGCGGAAACCGCCAACGCCTGGCTGACGCTGGCCTCGGATCAGAACCGGCTGGCACTGGCCCGGCAGACTGCCGACAGTGCCCAGAAAGCCATGGAAATTACCGCCAAACGGCTGGAGCTGGGAGTCGACTCACGGATTGATCTGGTCTCGGCAGAAACCACCTACCACAGCGCCCGAGCCGATATCGCCAGCTATCGCAACCAGGTCGCACAAGACCAAAACGCCCTGCAACTGCTGGTCGGCTCCGACCTGGATAATGCCCTGCTGCCAACCAGCTTGCCCACCACGCAACAGCTGGTGACCGACATTCCCGTCGGGCTGTCGTCGGCGGTACTCTTGCAAAGACCGGATGTGCTGGCGGCCGAACACACGCTGAAATCCGCCAACGCCAACATTGGCGCAGCCCGGGCGGCGTATTTTCCATCCTTGAGCCTGACCGCAACCGGTGGTGTCGCCAGCGCGGCGTTATCGAGCCTGTTCAGCGGAGGTGCTTCCACGATCTGGACGCTGGCCCCCAGCCTGAGCATGAATATCTTCGACTGGGGCAGCAAGGAAGCCGATCTGGAAGCCGCCAAGGCCGAGCAACAGAAGTATCTGGCCGACTACGAATACACCATTCAGAGCGCCTTTGCGGAAGTTGCTAACGCCCTTGCCCGCCGTGCCACCATTCAGGATCAGTTGGATGCAGAAAGCGCCTATGTCGATGCCGCCGGACGCAGCCATGAACTGGCCATGAAGCGTTACCAGGCCGGTGTTGACAGTTTTCAGGACACTCTGCTCAGTGAGCGC
The DNA here is from genome assembly GCF_030548165.1 of Oceanobacter sp. 5_MG-2023. NCBI lineage: Bacteria > Pseudomonadati > Pseudomonadota > Gammaproteobacteria > Oceanospirillales > Oceanospirillaceae > Oceanobacter > Oceanobacter sp. 5_MG-2023. The sequence goes on from NZ_JAUORS010000001.1 coordinate 133,489, forward strand.
ACCTACTACTCAGCCCAGCAGGAACTGATCAGCTCGCAGCTGGAAGAGCTGTCCAACCGTATCACGCTGTATCGGGTGTTAGGGGGAGGGTTGGCAGAGCCAGAACCGGCAACCACGGCAGCGCCAGTCGCCGAGATAACTCCGGCCACTGCAACAGAGTCCTGACGTCTTCCCACTCACATAGCATCACAAACAACAAACAGTCCAACCGAGGCCGGGATTACCCGGCCTCTTGTTCGGTTATCAAAAACCCAGCACCCAACCACCCAACGCCCCTACGATCACCACCAGCCAGGACGGTGCTTTCCAGCTGGTCAGCAAAACAAAACACAGCAACGCCAAAGCCATTTCCGCCGATGAATGAATGGCACTGGTAAACACCGGTTGATACAAGGCCGCCGCCAGAATCCCGACCACCGCCGCATTGGCTCCCGCCATCAGCGCCCGTAATCCGGCCCATTGCCCCGCCAGCTGCCAGAACGGCAAGACCGCCACCAGCAACAAAAAACCGGGCAGAAACACCGCCACCAGCGCCAGCCCGGCCAGACTCCAGGTCATCAGCCCGGAAGCCCCCAGACCTTGCGCCCACTCGGCCCCCAGAAATCCACTGAAAGTAAACAACGGCCCTGGCACCGCCTGAGTTGCGCCGTAACCGGCCAGAAAAGCCTCAGCCCCAACACGCCCGGCCTGCACGGTTTCTGCCTCCAGCAGTGGCAACACCACATGACCGCCACCAAACACCAGTGCCCCGGCCCGATAAAAGCTGTCGAACAGCTGCCAGCCCGGCTCCGCCGTTGCCAGCGCCAGCCAGGGTAATCCCCCCAGCAACACCACAAACAGCCCCAGAGCCACCAGACCAGCACGACGGGACACACCAAACAAGGGAACCTCCGGCACAGCCCCAGCCAAATGACGACAGCAGATCATGCCGCCCAGCATGCCCACTGCGATCGCCCATAACTGACCACTCAAACCACCCAGTAACAGTACCAGGGCCGCCGCCAGCAACGCCATCGATGCCCTGGCCCGATCGGGGCACAAGGTACGCGCCATGCCCAGCACCGCGTGAGCAACAATGGCCACCGCCACAATTTTCAGCCCCTGTAACAGCGGCGCCAACGCTGCCACCGTAGTCGCCATGGTGGCCAACGCCACCAGCGCCAGTGCTGACGGCAACGTAAACGCCAGCCAGGCCGCCAAGGCTCCGCCCCAGCCCGCCCGCATCAACCCCAGACCAAAACCAACCTGAGAGCTGGCCGGGCCAGGCAAAAACTGACACAGGGCCACCAGATCGGCATACGCGGCATCGCTCAACCAGCCACGCTTTTCTACCAGCTCGCTACGGAAATACCCCAAATGGGCAACCGGGCCACCAAAAGACGTTAACCCCAGCCATAAAAAAACCCGGAATACTTCAATCACTCGTGCCATATACCGTCGCCCTGTATTGATTCAAAAACCCCTCGTACACACTCGGCCCGAGCCGGGCGATCTACCAGGGTAAAGGCTCGGCAATCTCCGCCCAGCGCTGCTGACTGTGAATATGATCCAGCGCATCCGCCAGCCCTTCGCAAGCCGCCAGTACCTGCTCCCAGCGCAGCCGCCGCTGTGAGTAATCAAAATCGTAAAAATCATCCAGATCCGGGATGCGGCCGCCCGGCAAGGTCGCCGCAAACTCCCACGACGGCGCAATAATGATGGTGCGACGGTAATACTCCCGTGATGCGGTACGCCAGCGTAACTTCTTGTCGAACCAGCCACCCTTGGGAGCCTGGGCAAAATAATGGGGATACAGCACAAACCCTTTGTTCGGCAACACCGGCAAATCAAACTGGTAGTCGGTAATACCGCCATCCCGGTACGTGCCTTTTGGCGCTCCGGCAATATCACGCACCCCGTCGATCACCAACGGAATCGCCCCCGTCGCCAAAATAGCCGGGCGCAGATTATCGGCAGTTAATGTGACATGTTGTGCGGGCAAATGAGGAAAATGGTCGATGGGTGGCTTGTCGGGATGATGGAACAGCACCCGGTCAACCCAGGGGCGCATCCCCTTGCGTGACAACAGGTTGGCCCCAATCGCCCCGAGCCAGCCCGCCGTTTGTAGCCAGTGGGTATCACTGGCGGTCAAGCCACGACAGCGCGTCACCAGAGTGTGATAACGCATAAAAGGATGGGCCAGAATCTCCGCCAACCCCTGCTCACCCAGGGTGAGATCAAGAATATGACGACACTCGGTTGCCACTTCCTGCGGCGTTGGCTTGGCCGAATAACGCTGACTGACATACGCCTCAAGAAAACGCTGATGCGCCGCCAGGGCATCCTGCTGGGCAAAACAACTGAGCCGCCAGGCACCGGCCGACGTTCCCAACAAATGCAATGGCTGGCTGCGCTGGGCAAACCACTCCCGGAGCAAATAACGATCCATGGCCGCCAATACCAGCCACTTCGGCCCACCGGAAGCCCCCAGCACCACCTCAATATCATCCGCGTGCAAACCATGCTCACGAATATGCTGTAACGCCTCCGCGCCAGCGAACACCTTTAACGGCAAATGGGACACAGCCAGAATCCTGCTCAATACGATGAGCCGCTATGATGAGAGGATTAGGGGTCGGACTCAAGCCAGACAGCCTGAGCCGTTATAGTGCGTCGCAACCGTTGCCGATTGGCGGCCCGGCTGCCAGCAAAACTACTCGCCGCACACGATACGGTCGTACACCACAAAGCGATAAGGATAGGGATTGGTATCACTGGGGCCGTAGGCTTCGCTGCTCAACTCATGCCACTCGGAACGGTCAAAATCCGGGAAAAACGCATCGCCCTCGATATCGGCATCCACTTCCGTCAGATACATACGCTCAACCAGCGGTAACACCTGACGATAGATTTCCGCGCCCCCCATGATCATGGCTTCATCGGCATCGGTCTGTAACGCCAACCGCGCCGCCAGCTCGATGGCACACTCCAGACTGTCGACCACCGCCACACCATCCGCCTGATAATCCGGCTGACGACTGATCACAATATTGGCGCGACCAGGCAAGGCCCGGCCAATACTTTCATGGGTTTTACGCCCCATCACCACCGGCTTGCCCATGGTACTGTCGCGGAAATACTTCAAATCACCCGGCAAATGCCAGGGCAATTGATTATCGAGACCAATCGTATGGTTACGTGACAGAGCAACAATCAGAGACAGCTTCATGGGCAAGAACCGCGTCAAACCGGGAGAACATCACCGCTGTTACCAGCAAATGACACCAAACGACCGATGATAACGCCCGTATTGCAGCAGAACCAGCCCCCAAACGTGCCGGATGGACGCCACTGGTGTCCGCCCGACTCCGCACCTGATCAATTCCATGCAGGGGCCAGCTCTCCGTGTCTGATAAATTCCATCCGTATCCTTACCGGGGGTTTGCTACGATACAAACACTTGGATTGTTTCAGAACAGCAGCCCTGCATTCGCCAGGATGCCCTTGTAAACGATATTCTGGATGTAATTAGTAGAGGGAATGAGCAAGGAGAGCGACATGGACAACAGCATTGAAATTTACCAGTCACATGATGCCAAGTGCAGATTGAGATCAAACTGGAACAGGAAACGCTGTGGCTAACACAAGCGCAAATGGCGGAGCTTTTTGATACTAAGCGGCCCGCTATTACCAAGCATTTAAGCAATATTTTTAAAGTAGGCGAACTGGATGAAAAGAGCACGTGTTCCATTTTGGAACATGTGGCCGCGCATGGTCAGACCTACAAAACCAAACACTATAACCTTGACGCCATAATCTCGGGGGTAAGCGTCCGGTAATCCCATCTTGAGCCTGTCTCTGCCTGCCCGCCTATTTCAGCTGCACCTTGAATTACGGCCCTTTAAATCGCTACCGGTGCCTTGATATGCGGGTGGTGCTGATAGCCTTCGATTTCAAAATCTTCAAAGCAGTAGTCAAACAAGGATGCCGGTTTGCGTTTGATATTCAGGCGCGGCAGCACTTTTGGCTCTCGTGACAATTGCTCATCGGTTTGTTCCAGATGGTTGGCGTAGAGGTGCACATCGCCACCGGTCCAGACGAAGTCGCCCACTGCCAGATCGCACTGCTGCGCCACCATATGCACCAACAGGGCATAACTGGCAATGTTGAAGGGGACGCCCAGGAAGATGTCTGCGCTGCGCTGGTAGAGCTGGCAGGAGAGCTTGCCTTCGGCAACGTAGAACTGGAAAAACGCATGACACGGCGGCAAGGCCATGTTGTGAATTTCCCCTACGTTCCAGGCACTGACAATCAGCCGACGGGAATCCGGGTTATTGCGAATCTGTTCAACCAGCTGGCTGAGCTGGTCGATCTGCTCACCACTGGCGGTGGGCCAGGAGCGCCACTGGGCACCGTAAACCGGCCCGAGGTTGCCTTCGGCATCGGCCCATTCATCCCAGATGGTTACCTTGTTGTCTTGCAGGTAACGGATGTTGGTATCGCCACTGAGAAACCATAACAGCTCATGAATGATCGAGCGCAGATGCAGTTTTTTGGTGGTCACCAGCGGGAAACCATCCTGGAGATCAAATCGCATCTGATAACCAAAACAGCTGTAGGTGCCGGTGCCGGTACGGTCTTGCTTGAACACACCCTGTTCACGTACGTGTTTCATCAGTTGCAGATACGCTTTCATACATTACCTTTTATTATCAAACAAACGCTCAACTGACCGGCGCAAAACGATTACGCCGATAAGCCACCAGCAACAGAACCAGCCCAGCCAGAATCATCGGCATGCTGAGTAATTGTCCGCGGCTCATCCAGCCAAACAGGTCGAAGCCGATATGGGCATCCGGCTCGCGGTAAAACTCGGCGATGCTGCGGAATACCCCATAACCAAACAGGAACGCAGCCCCTACCGCCATGCGCGGACGCGGGCGGTTGGAATACCACAACAACAGAATAAACAGCAAGAAGCCTTCCAGCCCGGCCTGATACAGCTGTGACGGGTGACGAGGCAGGTTATCGGCGCGGGGGAATACCATGGCCCAGTGCACTACCGCAGGGTCAGCAACGCGGCCCCAGAGTTCGCCACCAATAAAGTTGCCAATACGTCCGAACATCAAACCGATCGGAACCAGTGGTGCTACAAAGTCACCGACATCAAAGTAGTTCTTTTTGTACTTGAAGCTGAACCAGCCCAGCGCGACCAGCACTCCGAGCAAGCCACCATGAAAGGACATGCCGCCTTCCCAGACCCGGAACAGCCACAGCGGATCTTCCAGAAACTGATCGAAGTTATAGAACAAAACGTAGCCAAAGCGGCCGCCGAGAATAACGCCCATGGCCCCAAAAAACACCAGATCAGACACCTGCTGATCGTTCCAGCCAGACTGGGGACGACGGGCACGCCAGATTGCCAGGCTGTAGGCGGCACCAAAGGCCAGCAGGTACATCAGGCCATACCAGTGAATTTTTAATGGCCCGATCGCCAGGGCAATCGGGTCGATCTCGGGATAAGTCATCATGGTGACGTCCTTACAATAAGTGTTACCCCGACCAGACGCGAGGACAAGACAGGCTGTGACAAGAGCCTAACGCCGGCGTTCGACACCATCATGACAGCGTCAGGAATTTGATGGATACGCCGATCAGCAAGACCGCAAATGCCTTTTTCAACTTGCGCTGATCCAGTCGATGCGCCAAATGGGCACCCAGGCGGGCAAAGGGCACGCTGGTGATGACAATACCGGCCACCGCAGGCCAATAAACAAAGCCGGTGCTCCAGGCGGGCAAGGCCGGGTTGCCCCAGCCGGACCAGATATTGGTTAATGCACCGGTCAAGGCAATCGGCAAGCCACACGCGGCGGAGGTTGCCACTGCCTGACGCATTTCGATCTGACGCCAGCTCAGGTATGGCACGGAAAACGTGCCGCCGCCAATACCAAACCAGGAAGAGCCAAAACCGATAACGGCTCCGGCCAATCCCAGCTCCTTGTGCCCCGGGGCACTTTTACCCGGACGGGGTTGCAGCCCAAAAAACATCTGGATACCCAGCAAGGCAGCAAACACGCCGATGATTTTCAGCAGCAGCGGCCCGGGGACTTCGGCAATCAGTACCACGCCCAGACTGGTGCCAACGATAATGCCCATCGTCATCAGCGACACCATTTGCCAATTGATGGCACCTTTCAGGTGGTGGGCGCGGATCGAACTGAGTGAGGTGAAAACAATGGTTGCCAGCGACGTGGCGACGGCCATATGGGTCATCACATCCACGCCAACGCCTTCTGCCGCCAAGGCAAACAGCACGGCCGGTACAATGATCATGCCGCCACCAATGCCAAACAACCCGGCCAGCGTTCCGGCAAAGGCACCTACCGCGAGATACATCAACAGAGTGGTCACAGACCACCTCCCGTGCAGAAGAGAAGAAAAGGCGCGCATTATACCCGGCATGGCCTGAATCGCGAGCGCAGCGGCAGGATGCGTACCAGCCAGCAACACTCGGCAACCGCCCAGGTCGCCAAGCCACAGGCATCAGGGTAACCTTGAAGACACCGGTATCCGAGACTTTTACCATGTGCCTGATTGTATTTGACTGGCAGCCAGATGCGACCGATTGGCTGACGCTGACTGCCAATCGTGACGAATTTCATCAACGCCCCACCGCGCCGTTACACCGCTGGCCCGAGTCTCCCGACCTGGTTGCCGGGCAGGATTTGCAGCAAGGCGGCAGCTGGCTGGGAGTAACCAATGACCTGCGTTTTGCGGCAGTCACCAATATTCGTTTACCTGAGCCGCCAGAGCATGTGCGCTCTCGTGGTGAACTGGTGACCCGTTATCTGCGCAGCACACAAACACCCGCGGACTTTGCCGATGCCTTGTTGCCGGAGGCAGGCCGTTATGGCCGCTTTAATTTGCTGTGTGGTACAGCGCATCAGCTTTGGTACATCACCAATACACCGGAACCCGCGGCGGTGGCGGTCTCTCCCGGCATACATGCGCTCAGTAATGCCTGGCTCGACAGTGACTGGCCCAAAGCACAGCTGGCGAAAGAGCAACTGCTGCAAGCCCAACGACGCCAGCAGCACCGGCCCACCTGGCAGCAGGATCAGTCCGAATTAACCCGCTTATTGAAGCGCCGTCAGCCCTGGCCGGACGACAGGCTGCCCGACACAGGCGTTGCGCTGGAAACAGAGCGTTTGTTATCGGCGCAGTTTATTATCTCTGCCCGTTATGGCACCCGCAGTAGCAGCAGCCTGCTGGGCCGGGGGCAACGGCTCAGCATTGAAGAACAGCGCTGGCAAGAGAATGGCGCTGCAGGCGCCCGGTGCCGGTTTCAGCTACCCTTGATATAAAACAATCAGCAAGCGCCCCGCGCAATCAGAGCAGCCGGGGCAATGAGTCGTTCCAACCCTGGTTAGCCGCGACCGGAAGCCGGGCCGATAATCCGGCCAAAGCCTTCTTTCTCCAGTGCCAGCTGTACCATGGCGGCAATCACATGGGCACTTTCGATCTGCATCACCTGATCGAGCAAGCGTTCTGCCCACTCCAGGCTGACACCACGGATAACCGATTTTACTTTTGGCAGGTTGGTAGCGTTCATCGACAGCATCTCGTAACCCATGGCCATCAGCAGCACACTGCCAAGTGGATTACCCGCCAGCTCACCACAGACACTGACCGGCTTGCCTACTTCACGAGCGGTCTCGGCAATGATTTTAAGGGCCGACAAGACCGCCGGATGAAACGCCTGATAGAGGTCAGCCACCCGCGGGTTGTTACGATCCACCGCCAACAGATACTGGGTCAGGTCGTTACTGCCGACCGACAGGAAATCAACTCGCAAGCCCAGATCACGGATCTGGAACACGGCGGAAGGTACCTCGATCATGACCCCGACTTTGGGCATGTCGATATCACAGCCTTCTTCGATCACTTCGGCATGGGCACGGTAAATCAAGTGCAGCGCTTCGTCGACTTCATGGACGCTGCTGATCATCGGCAGCATGATACGCAGGTTGTTCAGGCCTTCGCTGGCTTTCAGCATGGCCCGCACTTGCACCAGAAAAATCTCGGGATGATCCAGCGTTACCCGGATACCACGCCAGCCCAGAAAAGGATTGGCTTCGTTGATGGGGAAATAAGTCAGCGACTTGTCGCCACCGATATCCAGCGTTCTCATGGTCACCGGTGCCGGAGCAAACATCTCCAGCTGCTGGCGATAGATTTTTTGCTGCTCACTTTCACTGGGGAAACGATCCCGCATCATAAAGGGCACTTCGGTGCGGTATAAACCCACGCCTTCAGCACCCCGATCGAGACTGCGCAAGGCATCCGTCAGCAGGCCAGTATTGACCCATAAGGGAATACGATGGCCATCCAGGGTTTCGGCTGGTTCATCCCGCAGTACTTCCAGGTCTTCCTGCAGGGCCAGCTCTTCTTCGTAGATTTCCTGATACTCCGCGCGGATATCCTCATTCGGGTTGGACACCAAGACGCCACGATATCCATCCACCACCAGATCCTTGCCGTGCAACTGGGCGTAGGGTAAATCCACCACCCCCATTACGGTTGGAATCCCCATCGCCCGGGCCAGAATCGCCACGTGGGAGTTGGAGGAGCCTTTTACCGATACCAGTCCGCGTAACTTGCTGGTCGGTACTTCGCCCAGCATGGCAGGGGTCAGTTCTTCACTGACCAGAATGCAGTCGTCCGGAAATATTTTTTCCTCCGGCGCTTTATCCGCCGTGCCCTGCAGGTGGGCCAGAATACGGGTACCCAGATCCAGAATGTCCGTCGCCCGCTCACGCAGGTAAACGTCTTCCATCAGTTGGAAATGACCCACATACTGCATCACGACCTGGCGCAAGGCCCCTTGTGCCCACTGGCCTTCACGAATGCGGCTGGTGACTTCTGCCCCCAGGGCATTGTCGTCGAGCATATTGATATAAACATCAAACAGCGCCATTTCTTCCGGGCGCAGATCATGGCTGAGCTGGGCACCCAGATGACGGATTTCACTGCGGGCAGCAATCAGCGCCTTGTCAAAATTCTCCAGCTCCTGCTCAATGTCTTCGACCGTTTGGTCGACCACCACAATCAGGTCTGCCGCCGGGGTAATCACGTAACCGGTGCCCAGGCCGACACCCGCCGCCCCCGGTGCACCGTTAAAACGGGTACTTTTACGTTCGGTGCTGGCAGGTGACAGCTCCAGAATATTTCCGGTCGCTTCAGCGTGGGCAATCACTCCGGCCAACTGGGCCGACATGGTGCCCAGAAAGGCTTCTTCACTTTCATCAAATTGCCGGCTGTCACGCTGCTGTACAACCAGCACCCCCATCAGGCGCTTGTTATGAATAATCGGTACGCCAAGGAACGACAGAAACGGATCTTCTCCGGTCTCGGACAGGAAATGGAATTTGGGGTGTGACGGAGCATTGTCGATGTTGATCGGTTCGGCGCGGGCACCGACCAGACCAACCAGACCCTGGGATGATGACAGGCTGACCCGCCCAACGGCTTCTTGCTTCAGGCCTTCGGTCGCCATCAGTACATAACGCTTGCTGTCTGCATCAAACAGGTACACAGAACATACCTCGGTGTGCATAGCCTCGCGGATACGCACGACCACCACTTTTAATGCATCCTTAAGATCGCTGGCGCTGCTGACCTCCTGGACAATTCGGCGAAGTATGTCGAGCATAAGACCTCAACTGGTGCTTTTACGTTGCAAGCGAGCGATTTTCGGCGCCAGCTCAGTCATTGCGCGACGATAGACATCGCGCTTGAAAGCGACTACTTCACCCAACGGAAACCAGTAACTAACCCAGTCCCAGCCATCAAACTCCGGCTTGGGTGATGCAGCCACATCGATTCGTGCTTCTTCGGTGGTCAACTTTAACAGATACCACTTTTGCTTTTGGCCAACGCACACCGGTTGACGCCCCTGACGGATCATACGTTTTGGCAGGCGATAACGCAGCCAGCCACGAGTACAGCCCAGAATCTGGACATCGTTCGCTGTCAGGCCAACTTCTTCGGTCAACTCCCGATAAAGCGCATTTTCCGGGGACTCCCCCTGTTTGATCCCACCCTGAGGAAACTGCCAGGCATCCTGTCCTATGCGTCTGGCCCAGAGCACCTGGCCCTGGTCATTACACAGAATGATACCGACATTCGGGCGGTAACCCTGATCATCAATCACAATGCCATCCGAGAATTATTACAGAGTTGCAAAACTTGCCCATTTCAACGCAAAGGTCAAGCAACATGCATCGACTCGCAGGTATTGATTGTTATTCTTTATCTTCTCCCGAACCACAGGATCTGACAAGCGGCGGAACAGGACGTTTATGCCAATGAGTGTCAGTCCGTGCCTGTTTTTAACGTGTGACCCGGGCTGCCCATTCATCATAGAATATGGCTCTTTGTGCAATTTTCGGCAATCCGTTCGGGAGAATCGTTTGGCTCTGGCAATTTTTGACCTCGACCACACCCTGTTATCCGATGACAGTGACCACGCATGGGGCCAGTATCTGGCCGACCGGGAACTCGTCGACCCGGCGGTGCATCAGCATCGCAACGACCACTTCTATGAACAATACAAAGCCGGCACGCTGGATATTCACGCTTACCTGCGTTTTGCCTTACAGCCGTTACTCGATTATCCACTGCAACATATGCTGGCCGAACGCGAGCGTTTTCTGGCTGAACGTATTGAACCACTGATCAGCCAAAAAAGCCGTGACCTGATCCAGAAGCATCGGGACCAGGGGGATCATTTACTGATCATTACCGCCACCAACGGTTTCATTACCTATCCGATTGCCGAGCGTCTGGGTATTGCCGACATTATTGCACCACACCCGGAAGTCATCGACGGCCAATACACTGGCGAAATAGTTGGCGTACCCAGCTTTCAGGATGGCAAGGTAACCCGGCTCAACGCCTGGCTGGAAGAGCATCAGCAGTCCATGGACGGTGCCTGGTTCTACAGCGACTCCCGCAACGATCTGCCACTGTTACGACTGGTCGATCATCCTGTGGCGGTCAACCCGGACAGCACCCTGGAAGCCGAGGCTCGCCAATATGGCTGGCCAATCATCTCACTGCGTGACGATTGATCCTGGCGCTGGCGCCAGTAACCATAGACCATCAGGAGGCAGGCACCAATGAAACGACTCATGATCGGACTGAGCAGTGCCCTGGCACTCGGCATGGTGGGCTGTGAACAATCGCAACCACCAGCGCAACCTCTCCCGACGGCGGCTGAGCTGAGCACCAGTCCGGGGGGATCTTTCCCGGCAACGATCAATGACCATTTGACTCATTCGGCCTTCGATAGCTACCTGCAGGCCTACGCCAGTAGCGAAGCGCTGCAAGGCGCTGTCTCGGCCCTGATCGGTCAACCCGATAGCGCCACGCTGGCCGCTGCCCGTAGCGCCTGGCGCGACAGCTACAGCGCGTTTTTACGTACTCGCCTGTATGGTTTTCTGCCGATATCGGACCCGGTTGAATGGCAGCGTCAGGGCGTTAATTTCCACCAGATAGTCAATCAGATTGACAGCTGGCCGATTGAAGGCGGCTACCTCGACTATCTGCCGGGCTACCCCTTTACCGGCATTGTGAACGATCTGGCCTTGCCGTTGACCCCGGAAGCACTCAGGCAGCAGCATGGGTTTTCTGACCCGGCCTCGGTCAGCCTGGGGTTTCATGCGATTGAATTCTTGCTGTGGGGCAGTGACGGGCAACGCGACGCCTCTGACTATGTGCTGCCAGCCAATAACAGTAGCAGTAGCAGTAGCTCCAGCGAACCGGCTCCTGATGCCGTCACCAACCAGAAACGCCGCCGCCAATACCTGCAACTGGTGACGGCGCAGTTACTGGATCACCAACACCTGTTACAAAGCCGCTGGCAGCAAGTTGACGGCTACTATGCCCAGCTGGTAACCAGCAGTACCCCGTCGGCAGCCCTGCAAGCCGGCATGAGTGCCTGTGCCTGGCTGATCCGAACGGAATTATTGGCAAAACGTCTGCCGGGTAACAGCAGTGAATTCAGCGATACCAGCCAGCAGGATATTCAGGCTCTGTTGCAAGGAATGCAGCTCTGGTTACTCGGTAACGAATCCCAGGAAGGGGCTTTAATATCGCTGCTAGGCGACAAGCATCCAGAATTATTGGCGCAATGGCAGGCGGCGCTGACCCAGGCTCTGACGCCTGTTAGTGAAACGGCCAGGGCCGAACCCACCGATACCTCAGCAACCCCGGCAGAAGCAGCGGCAGAGATACCGGCAGCCACCTCGCAGGTTGATCACATCAAGCAGCTGGATAGTCTGTTGCAACAAACCGCCAGCCTGTTGCGCCTGACCTTGCCCAATACATAACGGCCACGGACAAGGCCGGGCCGAACTTCTGCAACAACCGTGGTTAGCGGGTAGGTAATACGCGAGCGAACACGGCTTTGAGGTAACGGGTTTCCGGAATGGCCGGAACCACTGGATGGTCTGCGCCCTGGCTACCGACGTGTTGAATCAGCACATCACGATCCAGCTCCCGACCCAGTGTCCGGATAATGCTCGGCAAGCGGGTTTCGCCCAGGTGCATGGAGCAAGAACCAGCCACCAGCAGGCCATCACGATTCAGCAGACGCATCGCCAGCTGATTGAGACGATGATAAGCCTGCTCACCAGCCTTGATGTCTTTGCGGCGCGGAATCAGCGCTGGCGGATCAACCACCACCACATCAAAACGCTCGCCACTGTCTTTCAGCTGCCGCAGTGCTTCAAAGGCATCGCCTTCCCAGCAGGTCATCCGTTCTGCCACGCCGTTCAGCTCCGCATTCTGGGCAACCCAATCCAGGGCCTTGGCAGAGGAATCCACACAGTGAACTTCTGCAGCACCATGGCGGGCCGCCTGCACGCCCCAGCCGCCGATATAACTGAAAACATCCAGTACCCGTTTGCCCGTCACCAACCGGTTCAGCACCGCCCGGTTTTCACGGTGATCGTAGAACCAGCCGGTTTTTTGGCCATCGATCACAGGCACCATAAAGCGGGTACCGTTTTCGATCATGGGGGCGCAGTTGTCTTCCAGCTCGCCGTACACAACGTCGACGTATTCTGGCAAACCTTCAACGGCCCGCAGCTTGCCGGTATTTTTCAGTACCACGGCGTCCGGCTTGATCACCTTGACGATGGCATCCACGATTTCCTGCCGCAGGGTTTCCATCAGGACACTGGAAATTTGCACTACTGCGACATCACCAAAACGGTCAACAACCAGCCCCGGCAGGCCGTCACTGTCGCCATACACCCAGCGGTAGCAGCCATCCGGATACCAAAGTTCACGGCTACTCAGGGCAACCTTGAGGCGATGTACAATCAGCGAGCTGTCGAGAAACTGCTTGCTGTCACGGCTGATCAGACGCGCACAAATCAATTGATCCGGGCTGACCACCGCACTGCCCAGCGCCTTGCCGTTGGCCATTTCGATCACCACCTGGCTACCGGACTCCAGACCTTGAATCGGCGTTTTTTTGGTGTCCACCTCGTTACTGTAAACCCACAAATGACCGGATTTAAGACGGCGTTCCGCTTGTGGGTTCAAGCGCAGACAGGAAACAGCTTCAGACATGGAGACCTCAACAGGGTGGAGCAAAAAGAACCGGGCATTATATCGGTTTGCGGCACATGCAGCGAAACATTCCTGCTGTCATCACCGTTTATTCGCTGCGGTCTGTGCCAGCACTGATCATAAGCAACTTGCACTTGTACGTAATACATACTGACGTCGTGTTGAGCACGAACCGGCCAGCACACCAAATGGAGCTACAGGCCCATTGCCTGCATCATGGCGTGCTGCTTGACGGGTAACAGCCGGTCAAACCGGTTCATTCCGACGTTACGCAGTAATCGCACCAGTGGCGCATCAGCAGCAAACAGACGCTTGAAGCCCTCCATCGCCGCCATGGTCGCGAGGTTATCGGCCTGACGTCGACGCTGATAACGGGCCAGCACCTGATCGTGTCCGGGAGAGATGCCACGTGCAACAGCCGTCAGTACTTCAGCGGCCAGCACTTCCACGTCCTTGAAACCGAGGTTGACGCCCTGTCCGGCCAACGGATGAATGGTGTGTGCGGCATCCCCCGCCAGCACTACACCGTCTTGCCAGTAACGGCGGGCATGGCGCTGGCGCAAAGGAATCGCGGCCCGTTGAGAACACCCGGTAACGGTTCCCAACCGCTGCTCGAAGGCTTCGGCCAGGGCGTGACCAAAAGCCTCGTCCGACAGCGCCATCAGCGCATTGGCCTCATCATCACTGGTAGACCAGACGATCGAAGCCAGATGCGGATTGGTTGGCATAGGCAACAAGGCCAGTGGTCCCTGTGGCCGAAAGCGCTGCCAGGCGGTGGCCGCCAACGGTTTCTCCATGGCGACGGTCGCCACCAGCGCCTGATGCTGGTAATCCCATTCCCGCGTTGGTAATCCAACCCACTGTCGCACCCGGGAATGCGCGCCATCGGCTCCGACCACCAGTGCCGCCAGCAAGGTATCCCCCTGCGCCAGCACTACGGGCGTCAGGCCGTCGGACTGGCGGCTGTCGAGATATTGCACCGGCTGCGCGATCTGGGTCACCGCCGGGCACGAGGCCAGCTGCTGCCGCAACCCGGCCAGGGTTTCGCGATTTTCAACGATGTGGCCAAGGCAGGGAACGTGCAAATCGGCAGCATCAAAATTCACTTCACCGGTGCCTTCTGCATCCCACACCGTCATATGCGTGTAAGGCTGACACCGTTGTGAGCGAATCCATTGCCAGGCGCCAATATCGGTCAGAAAATTCTGGCTGCGCGCGGTCAAGGCACTCACCCGCAGGTCAAATCCATCCAGCCCCTCCGTGGGCAATACCGCCGGAAGCTCCGCTGCGGACGCCAACGCCGGATCAACCAGAGCAATAGCCAGCTGCGGATTACCCTGTGCCAAAGCGGCCGCCAGGGATTGTCCGACCAGCCCGGCACCAATAATTACCACGTCATAACGCATCAGCAGACTCCGACCGGGAAGATAAATTGTCAGGTTTTGGGGTTGGCGGCAAACCAAACCGGGGCGCAGGCTGGCCCAGCCCCATGGCGTGACGTGCCAATAACCGTCGCGGCACCGTCAGGCTGGCCAGCGCCAGCAGTCCGGCACCACGACCCAGCGCCGTCAAGGTGCCGGGGTGGGAAAACACTCTGGGCAACAGGTCACTGGCCAGAATGGTATTGGCTTGATCCTGCTGTTGCTGCTGGGCGTATTCCAGCAATACGGTGAGATCACCTAACGGTCGCTTCATTGACCAGCTTTCCAGCACACGGGCCGCCAGCGCGGCGGTATCTCTTAATGCCAGGTTAAAGCCTTGTCCGGCCACAGGATGCAGGCTGTGAGCAGCATTCCCCAGCAACACCAGGCCCCGGCGTACCTGTTCGCCACTGCGCACCAGTGCCAGCGGGTAACTGAAGCGTTCGCCAACCCGCAGAATACGGCCGCTGCGATAGCCGACCTGCTGTTGTAACTGCTCGGCAAACAAGGCATCTGGCAACGCCATAATACGTTCACAATCATCGGGGGGCAGAGTCCAGACCACCGCAAAGTGGCGCTGCTGTAACGGCAGCAAGGCCACCGGGCCATGGTCACTGAAGCGTTCATAAGCCCAGTGCTGATGCTCGCGATCCATTTCAACCTGGGTTACCAGTGCCATGCGGCCATAGTCTTCGCGCTGATGCCGAATTCCCAGCTGTTGCGCCAGACCGGAGCGGCCACCATCGGCCATGACCAAAAGCGCCGTGGTGAGGGTCTTGCCATCGGCCAGGGTCAGCTGGCTACCGGTGGCGGTCATGGTAACTTGCGTTACCTCGGTATCGGACAACAGGGTGACATTCGGGCAGGAATCCAGCCCTTGCAGCAGCGCCCGCCCCAATACCGCGTTTTCAACGATATAGCCCAATGCTTCGGTGCCCTGCTCGCTGGCGTGTAGATGGGTTTGCCCAAAGCGGCCACGGTCCGATGCCTGAATATGTTCAATCGCACAGGCCCGGTCCGCCACCGCCGACCAGCACCCCATACGTTCCAATAACTGCCGTGATCCCCAGGCCAGCGCCGTGGCACGACCATCAAAACTGGGCGGTCGCTCCAGTATGTCGGCAGTCCAGCGAATCTGCTGGCGATCGATCAACGCAATGCGCAGACCGTCATCCAGCGCAGGCTGCAGCAGGTGCACCAGGCTGGCGCCGGTCATGCCAGCACCGAGAATCACCAGGTCAAAGGCAGGGGAAGATAAGGCAGGTTCGGTCATGGATAACGCTCTTTGTTCAGCAGGTGACACTCTGACGGGTGGCTCGCGGCAGGGTCAAGAGCCTGTCACGATTAGCGCCCGCCAAGGCAAGAAAAACACACCGGGCATTGCCCTCAGTCAGTCAACCCGCCCTGAACCAGTGCTTCTATTTCCTCAACGGTTTTTGGCACTCCAGCCGTCAGTACATCACAGCCATCGGCACGTACAACCACGTCGTCCTCGATGCGGATACCGATGCCGCGCCAGCGCGCCTCGACGGTTTCATCGTCTGGTGCCACATACAATCCTGGCTCGACGGTCATCACCATGCCGTTTTCCAGTCGTCTTGGCTCGCCGTCGATGCGGTATTCCCCCACATCGTGTACGTCCATGCCGAGCCAGTGTCCGGTTTTGTGCATATAGAAACGGCGGTATTCACCAGAGGCCAGAATCTCATCCGGATCACCGGACAATAAGCCGAGTGCCAGCAATCCTTCGACCAGCACGGTTACTGCGGCATCGTGTGGATCATTCCAGCGATTGCCAGCCTTGATCCAGTCCATGGCGGCGTATTGGGAATCCAGCACCAGGTTATACAGGGCTTTTTGTTCTGCACTGAAATGGCCATTGGCCGGGAAGGTACGGGTAATATCGGAGGCGTAATAGTCCAGTTCACAACCGGCATCAATCAGAATCAGATCGCCGTCCTGAATCTGCGCATCGTTACGGGTGTAGTGCAGGATGCAGGCGTTTTCACCACTGCCGACAATCGAAGGATAGGCCGGCCAACGACTGCCAGCAGCCATAAAGGTACGCATGATTTCGGCATCCAGCTGATATTCATACATCCCCGGCTCAACCATTTGCATGGCCCGACAGTGGGCATTGGCGCTGATTGCTGCTGCTTGTCGCATCAGGTCGATTTCGGCCTCGGATTTGATCAGCCGCATTTCGTGCAGGATATGATCCAGGCCGCTGAATTCCCGTGGTGGCCGTGAGCCGTTACGCACCTGGGATTTGATATGGTTGACCCATCCCATTAGCTGGTTGTCGAAGTCCGGGCTGACGCCCAGGTTGGCGTAAATCTTGTCCCGGCCTTCAATCAGGCCAGGCAGGATGTCGTCGATATCGGTGATCGGAAAGGCATCATCGGCTCCCAGTCGCTCCAGCGCGGCTTCTGGCCCTACCCGGCGACCCGTCCAGATTTCCTGTTCCTTGATTTTTTCCTGGCAGAACAAAACGTATTCGCCATATTCCCGCCCCGGAATCAGCACCAGCACGGCGTGTTCTTCGTCAAAGCCGCTGAGGTAATAAAAATCGCTGTCCTGGCGAAACAGGTATTCCACGTCCCGGTTGCGCACATGCACCGGAGACGATGGAATAATCGCGATGCTGTTATCACTCATTTGCGCCATCAGTTGCTGACGACGACGAGCGTATTCGGATGCTTCCAGTTTCATATCACCTCCGGATCAATGCAGGGTTGTGGATGACGAACCGGCCGAGCGGTTCATGTTGTAAAACACCGTCAGGGCCGCCACCCGGGCGTGCTCGGACAGATCAAGGTACATGCCTTCGTTGGCGGCATCGTCCAGGTCGTCAACCTCGGCCTGGGAAAAGGCATCCAGATCACGCAAGACTTCCACGACATCTTCCGGTAACTGCCCGGCAGAGCGCTCGGAAGCCCCAAAGCCATCGAGGAAACCTTTGCTCCATTCCGCCAGACATTCGACCTGCTCGGCGACATCAGCATCTTCGTCACTGGGTAATAACGGGCTGTAGGCCATTTCTTCCGCACCAATCACAGCCAGCACCCAGTCATAGAATTCTGGCAACATATCGGACAGTGGCGGCTCTGGAGCCATTTCCAGTTCCAGGTAATCCATGGCTTCTGCCAGCCATTGTTTCGGTGTCAGGCGGGAACCACTGGCCAGATAACCACTCAACCAGCCGTGCAAAGCCGACGGGGATTGGTAACAACGGGCTTCAAGCCAGATATCCGCTGCACTGGCAAAGTCAAATTTCATAACAACCTCTATATAATCAATCTATTTATTCTAACATTGCCATCGTGCAGGTTGCCCGCTTTCACTGGAGTCGACAGTCGGATTGACCAGCCACTTGGACGGCTCTTATAGTAGTAGCCCCAGTCCAGCCCTGAACCAGAAGAATGTTATGCCAGCAAATGACTTGCACAGCCTGCAGCAGCGTATCCTGAAACTGCTCGACATCCATCAGGAACTGTACGAAGAAAACCAGCGCATGCGTGCTGAAGAAGCGAACTGGCAGTCTGAACGGACCAGACTGGTACAGCAAAACGAAGCGGCACGCCGCAAGGTTCATGAAATGATACAAAAATTGCAAGTGCTGGAGCGCAACTGTGGCCAATGACCCCAGAACCCTGAGTCTCACGATTCTGGACCGGGAATACCGGATCAACTGCCCTGCCGGGGCCGAACAGCAGCTGCGTGATGCCGCGCACCTGCTCGACCAGAAGATGGCTGAAATCAAGAATTCGACGTCGTCCTCCGGTACCTTGCCGGGTACCGACCGGATTGCGGTGATCGCGGCGCTGAACATTGCCCATCAGTTACTTGAAACACAACACGAGCTGCAGCAACAGGCGACTATTTTTGATGACCTGAATAATCGGCTGGACACTGCGCTGAATCTCTCCGCACAACGTGAAAACGAGCATTCTGCCGCAGACTTTTCGCAGAACTCCTGATCTCTGATATACTCGCCAGCTCCTGCCGCATTGGCCAGTCGACAAAGACCTCGAGCCGATGTCCACAACCCCGGAGGGTTCCAGTCGCTGTTGTGCGCATGTCCGGTTTCCGGAAAGCCTGATTCAGTGAAGAACCCACCACCTTGAACCATTGGGTTCAAGGCCTTTTTCCGACAGCGGTGCGGCGGGCCTCCTTTCTGATTTGCTTACATCCTGTATTCCTGTCCCTATGAACAAACCTCAAATTCGCAAGGCCATGCGCTTGCAGCGTCGCTCCCTGACAGCGCAACAGCAACGCCAGGCAGCACGAGGCCTGCAACGCTCGTTATTACAGCCGGGTGCCCTGCTGGCTGCCCGGAGAATCGCGCTGTATCTGGTGAATGATGGTGAAATCAACCCGGAGCAGATCATCAAACAGCTGATCCGAATGGGCAAGGAAGTCTATCTGCCCAGCTTGCACCCGCTACGTCGCGGCGAACTGGCGTTTATCCGTTATCAGCCAGGCACACGCATGAGCAACAACCGCTTTGGTATCGCAGAGCCGGATTTTCGCTACGGCAAACGCTGCCAGGCAAGATTCTTGTCTGTTATCTGCTTGCCATTGGTCGCGTTTGACCTGCTTGGCAATCGTATGGGGATGGGTGGCGGCTTTTACGACCGCTCGCTGGCCTTTACTCAGCGCGCAGGCAAGCACCCAAAGCTCATAGGCTGCGCCCATGAGTTTCAGTGTCTTGCTACGCTTCCTGCTGAAGCCTGGGATATTCCTTTATCTGCTATTGCTACCGATACCGCACTACGATGGGTGCCAGCCAGTTAGCGAATAGTATGTTCCGATGCCAGGACGGCAGACGGACGTTGATTCTCATCGATTGTCATGCCAGTAATGGCAGCACCCAAAATAACAACCAATCCTACAAAGACCAGTAAATCTGGCTTCTTCATTGAAAGTGACTCCAGCAAAAATCTACTTTTATACGTATGGCCTACCAAGATGACACCAGGCAGACATATAGCTACTTTGTCTGTCTTTGAGCAACATTTCTGCCACTTTAGTCACAAGTAGTGACCAAAGTATGAATTGCACCAGAATTGCCCTTCTGTTTTGAGCAATGACGCCAAAATCAGTGCGCTCATTTTCTGA
This sequence comes from Oceanobacter sp. 5_MG-2023, assembly GCF_030548165.1. NCBI lineage: Bacteria > Pseudomonadati > Pseudomonadota > Gammaproteobacteria > Oceanospirillales > Oceanospirillaceae > Oceanobacter > Oceanobacter sp. 5_MG-2023. Next base: position 153,651 of record NZ_JAUORS010000001.1, read on the forward strand.
AAGACCGACCCACCAGGCAAGAAAAGCTGTTATTGCACCATTTGAGGTCGAAAATCAGATCTATCATCCGTCAGATAATCTGCGTATGGCAGGCTGTTCCCCGATATATTTCGCCAGCCTGCTTCTTTTTATGGCACTGCTCTTAAAAAAGAGCAGCTCATTGCCCTGTTTTGGAAGCCGTCTCCTGAGCAGCCAACACAGCACTCAAATCTGACCGCATCACCTCGTATACGTTCCCCAATCGTTCCGGAGATTCATTCACCAGGTGGTGATGAGCACCGACGATGCGGCTCAACATTAACGCCGGGAACAACCGCTGATAGGCCGGAATATTGTAACGCCAGTCAACAGTCTGATCCGCCGTCCCCTGAATCATGCGTACCGGATAATCAAACGGTGATCGCCGCTCGATCCAGCCGAGCCAACGCTTGAGTGCTGTCACCCAATGGACACTCAAATAACGGGATTGCAGGGGGTCACTACTGGCGACAAATTCAGCAAATACCCGATTATTGCCGTTCAACACAAAACGTCTCGGCACCCGGGCGACAAAACGGTGTACCAGCGTATGTATCCATCGGCCGCTGCGCCATCCCGCTGGCCGTAACAACGGGGCCAGCAGCCAGACCAACAACGGCCCTGACTGACCGGCTACCGGGTGGCGCTTGAGCAGATAGCTGGCCAGAATCGCTCCCCCGGTACTCTGACCGGCAGCCAGCCAGGGCAACGCCGGCAGCTGCTGTTCAGCCTGCTGGAACACATCGGCAAACACGGTTTCATACTGATCAAAATCGTCGATTCTGGCTGCCTCACCACTCGACAAGCCATGCCCCGGCAAGTCGAATGCCACCAGGTTCAGGCGCTGGGCCCGGCAAAATCCAATCAGGCTGCCATACAGCCCGACATGGTCATAATAGCCGTGCACCAGAATAAGATTGGCCACCGCGTCAGGACAAACCCAGTACTGCAGCGCAATATCAAAACCGGCACTTTCCAGCTTGCCCATGCGGTGCTGTCCGGCTTCAACATCGGGTAACCGATAATACTGCCGATACGCCTGTGTCAATGCCTCAGGAGCCGACGGCTGCCAACGGATACGCCAGTCAGGCAGGGCATTCCGGAGCGGATATGAATTCCATAATTCTTTGGTTGTTTTCACCACGCCGATCCTCTTGCGTCTAACACCATAGTCCTCAGCAGCCATAGCGCCATGTCTTTATTTGGTGGCGGCTGCAAACAACAATAGTAAGCCACAAAAAAAGGCCGCCGAAGCGACCTTTCCTTATGACAACCCGTTCATCCGAAGATTAAACGGAGTAGTACATATCGAACTCAACCGGGTGAGTGGTATGTTCAACGCGGTAAACATCTTCCATTTTCAGGTCGACGTAAGCTTCGATCATATCTTCAGTGAATACACCACCAGCTGTCAGGAAGTCGCTGTCAGCTTTCAGGCTGTCCAGGGCTTCACGCAGGCTGCCACACACTTGTGGGATAGCTGCGGCTTCTTCAGCAGGCAGGTCGTACAGATCCTTGTCTGCTGCATCGCCAGGGTGCAGTTTGTTTTTGATGCCGTCCAGGCCAGCCATCAGCATGGCTGCGAATGCCAGGTATGGGTTGGCAGTCGGATCAGGGAAACGGGCTTCGATACGCTTGCCTTTAGGAGACGCAACGTAAGGAATACGGATAGAAGCAGAACGGTTACGGGCAGAGTATGCCAGCATGACCGGGGCTTCGAATCCAGGAATCAGACGCTTGTAGGAGTTGGTTGACGGGTTGGTGAACGCGTTCAACGCTTTGGCGTGCTTGATGATACCGCCAATGTAGTACAGAGCTGTTTCGCTCAGTCCTGCATAAACGTCACCGGCAAACTGGTTTTCACCATCTTTCCAGAAAGACTGGTGCACGTGCATACCGGAACCGTTGTCACCAACGATTGGCTTCGGCATGAAAGTAGCTGTTTTGCCATAAGCAGCGGCAACGTTGTGCACGATGTATTTCATCATTTGCACTTCGTCGGCTTTTTTCACCAGCGTGTTGAATTTAACACCGATTTCGTTCTGGCCGGCGTTTGCTACTTCGTGGTGATGTACTTCAACGTCCAGACCAATAGCCATCATGGTGTTACACATGGCAGCACGGATGTCGTGGTGGCTGTCGACTGGAGGAACAGGGAAGTAACCGCCCTTGACGCGTGGACGGTGACCCAGGTTGCCGCCTTCGGTAACGGCTTCAGTTGCCCAGGCACCTTCGTCAGAATTGATTTTGTAGAAGTTGCCGGTCATGTCCTGACCCCAGCGAACATCATCAAACATGAAGAATTCTGGCTCTGGACCAAAGAAGGCAGTATCGCCCAGACCAGTAGACTTCAGGTATTCTTCAGCGCGCTTGGCCACAGAACGGGGATCGCGCTCATAGCCTTGCATGGTGCTAGGCTCAATAATGTCGCAACGCAGAACCAGCGTTGCATCTTCAGTGAAGGGGTCCATGAAAGGCGTGGTGTCATCCGGCATCAGGATCATGTCGGATTCGTTGATGCCTTTCCAGCCGGAGATGGATGAGCCATCAAACATCTGGCCATTTTCGAAGAATTCTTCGTCGACATAGCTGGCAGGAATGGTTACATGCTGCTCTTTACCTTTGGAATCGGTAAAACGCAGGTCAACCCACTTAACGTCATTTTCTTTGATCAGATTCAGAGTGTTCTCTGACATTTACTTATCTCCAGATGCTGTTTCATATCCGATAATGGGGTCCAGCCCCTGCTACCATGCCCGAAAAAGGAGCAATTCGCGTGCCATTTAGAGGCATGCAGAAAACCTCACGGTATTCAGGGTATATCCGATCCCATAATCGTCTTTTTTGCACACTTCAGGTGCCTGACAAACAAAATAGATCCATATTGGTGCATTTTGCTTGATTTTATATGACCCCAGTCAGACTGCGTGCCCGTTAGAGGTTCATACAACCAGTTTCCAATATCCACGCCTACATTAATAGCGCTTTTCTTATAATGAAATTGACATCACGCATCGATCCGAAGTCAGGTATAATCGGCCGCCAATTTTGCACAAACTTTAACCAAGGCTTTTGTTGTGATCGACAATCTCAGAAACATCGCCATTATTGCTCACGTTGACCACGGTAAAACTACCCTGGTCGATAAACTGCTGGAGCAATCCGGCACCCTGGATCGTAAAGACCAAGGTGGCGAGCGAGTCATGGACTCGAATGATCAGGAAAAAGAACGCGGTATTACCATTCTGGCGAAAAACACTGCTATTCGCTGGAACGACTACCGAATCAACATCGTCGACACACCAGGACACGCCGACTTCGGTGGCGAGGTTGAGCGTGTGATGTCCATGGTAGATTCCGTCTGCCTGCTCGTCGATGCCGTCGACGGCCCGATGCCACAAACCCGTTTTGTTACCCAAAAAGCGTTTGAGCGTGGCCTGCGTCCTATCGTGGTGATCAACAAGATCGACCGCCCTGGCGCTCGCCCTGACTGGGTAATGGACGAGATCTTTGATCTGTTCGACCGTCTCGGTGCCACCGATGAACAGCTCGACTTCCCGGTTATCTACGCCTCCGCCCTGAACGGTATCGCCGGTACAGATCCGGATGATATGGCCGAAGACATGACGCCACTGTTCCAGATGATCGTCGACCATGTAACCCCGCCACCTGTCGATCTTGATGGCCCGTTCCAGATGCAAATCTCGGCACTGGACTACGACAGCTTCGTCGGTGTTATCGGTGTTGGCCGTATCTCCCGCGGCAAGCTCAAGCCAGGTACTGACATTCAGCTGATTTCTGCTGAAGGCAAGATCCGCAAGGGCCGCTTGCTGGAAGTAAAAGGTTTCCACGGTCTGAACCGGGTTGCCGTTGAAGAAGCCTCCGCTGGTGACATCGTCTGTGTTTCCGGTATTGAAGGCCTGAACATTTCCGATACCCTGTGTGCGGTCGGTCATGTTGAAGCCCTGCCTGCCCTGACCGTCGACGAACCAACAGTCAGCATGACCTTCCAGGTCAATGACTCACCGTTCGCCGGTAAAGAAGGCAAGTACGTTACTTCACGTAATATCAAGGACCGTCTCGACAAAGAGCTGATCCACAACGTGGCATTACGTGTTGAGCCAGGCGACAGCCCTGAGAAGTTCAAGGTTTCTGGTCGTGGCGAACTGCATTTGTCGGTACTGATTGAAACCATGCGTCGCGAAGGCTTCGAAATGGCCATCGGCAAGCCCGAAGTGGTCCAGAAAATCGTCGACGGCGAGCTGCAAGAACCATACGAACAAGTGGTTATCGACGTTGAAGACGAGCACCAGGGTTCCATCATGGAAGAGATGGGCAACCGTCGCGCCGAGATGACCAATATGGTACCGGATGGCAAGGGTCGCACCCGTCTTGAGTTCATCATGCCAGCACGGGGCCTGATCGGCTTCCGTTCGCAGTTCATGACCATGACCTCTGGCTCCGGCATCCTGACCAACGTGTTTGATCACTACGGTCCTGTGCTCAGCAGCCTGGGTTCTACTCGCCACAACGGCGTACTGGTCTCCATGGTACCGGGCAAGGTACTGGGCTATGCCCTGTTCACCCTGCAAGAGCGTGGTCGCCTGTTTGTAGCCCCAAGCCTGGAAGTCTACGAAGGCATGATCATTGGTCTGCACAGCCGCGACAACGACCTGGTGGTTAACCCGACCAAGGCCAAGCAGCTGACCAACGTCCGTGCTTCCGGTACTGATGAAGCCATTAACCTGACCCCTCCAGTCCGTCACACGCTGGAACAGGCTCTGGAATTCATCGAAGAAGATGAACTGGTCGAAGTGACTCCTACCAGCATTCGTCTGCGCAAGAAATTGCTGACTGAAAATGAACGCAAGCGCTCCAAGCCGAAAAAAACAGCCTGATCTCATAACCGGCCTTCAAATGCCGGTTTATGCGCCAGACTGAACGATAAAAAGCCCGTTTGAGGAAACTCAAACGGGCTTTTTTGTGGCTACTGTTCTATATCTATAACGTGCTGGCTTTCCTTTGCCGCTTGTTCTCGCCGTTAACGTCCGGCTTTGATATTGGCCCAGCTGCGGTTACGGATACGTGCCACTTTAGGGTCTTCTTCGTTACTGACAAACAGCTTCTCCAACACATCGGGAGTCGGATAAATTGCCGGATCAGCGGCAATCTCAGGGTCAATCAGTGTCGTTGCAGCGGTATTCGGATTGGCGTACCAGACATAATCGGTTACTTCCGCAATCACTTCCGGGCGCAACAGATAGTTGATGAATTTGTGGGCATTCTCGGCGTTTTTGGCATCCGCCGGAATCAACAGCATATCAAACCAGACTTCCGAGCCTTCTTTCGGAATGCTGTAGACCACTTCAACACCGTTGTCTGCTTCTTCAGCGTTATAGGCTGCCTGAAACACATCACCGGAGTAACCGACAGCGACACAGCTGTCACCATTTGCCAGATCGCTGATGTACTGGGATGACGTGAACTGTTTGACGTAGGGCCGTACCGCTTTCAGGGTTTGGGTCGCTCTGGCATCGTCGCTGAAGTATTTCTTGTCGGTGCTGTTTGGATCATCGCCGTTATACAACATCACAAACGGATACATTTCGTCGGAGGAATCCATAAAGGAAACGCCGCAGTCAGCCAGTTTTTCCATGTATTTGGGGTTGAATACCAGCTCCCAGCTATCGACGGGAGCCTCTTCGCCCAACACTTCAGCAACCATCGCCGGGTTGTAACCAATCCCGGTGGTACCCCATAAATACGGCACGCCATATTGGTTGCCCGGATCTTTTTTCTGCAATGACGTTAACAAGGAAGCATCCAGGTTTTTCAGATTCGGCAGCTGGCTTTTATCCAGTTTGCGAAAAATACCCGCCTTGATTTGCAATGCCATAAAGTTCGACGTCGGTACCACCAGGTCATAACCGGTATTACCCGCCAGCAACTTGCCCTCCAGGGTTTCGTTGCTGTCGTACACATCGTAGTTCACCTTGATACCGGTTTCCTGCTCAAAATTGGCGATGGTTTCTTCACCAATATAGTCAGACCAGTTATAAAAGTTCAGTACGCCTTCTGCCTGGGCAAGCGGTGTCAAACCAGAAAGCCCTATCAGCATAGTGGCTGACAATAGTGGCAGGCGTGACCGGGTTACGTACGTCATATCGTGATCTCCCTTGTATGAATAAGGGACAGAACCTGATGGCCCTGCCTTGGTTTACGGATACTTCATCCAGCGTTAATGCATCGAGAACTACATTTTCGAGCGTTACGTCGTCGCTCTATCTATTATCGAACAACACCGATGAAACGTTCGTTAGACCGTCATCAGCAGAAACTCTCTCTCCCAGGAGCTGATTACCTTGTTGAAGGTTTCAAATTCAGCACGCTTGACGCCGATATATCCCTTAACAAAGTGCTCTCCGATCACTTCTTGCAATTCTGGACATTCTTCCAGCAAGCGCAAGGCTTCTTCCAGTGTACGTGAGACCGCCACCAGATCCCCTTCATGAGCCGCCAGCGCCTCGACCGGAGCTTCCGCCTTGATACCCAGTTTCATCCCCAGATAACCACACGCCAGACTGGCCGCGATGGCCAGATACGGGTTGCAGTCTGACCCGGCAAAGCGGTTTTCAATTCGGGTGGCATCCTTGGGAGCCTTGGGGGCACGTAATCCTGCCGTGCGGTTATCGATTCCCCATTTGAAATTAACCGGCGCAGCGATTTCCGGCACAAAACGGCGGTAGGAATTCACATTAGGGGCATAAAAAGGAATCGCCGCCGGGGTAAATTTCTGCAAACCGCCAACATAGTGATAAAAGGTTGCTGAGAACAGCTCATCCCCTTCTCCGGCAAAGATATTCTTGCCCGTATTGGCGTCGAGCAGGCTTTGATGGATATGCATCGAGCTGCCTGGCTCACTTTGCATCGGCTTGGCCATAAAAGTGGCGTACATATCGTGTTTCAGGGCCGCTTCACGTAATGCACGTTTAAAGATATACACCTGGTCTGCCAGGCTCATGGCATCACCATGCAGGAAGTTGATTTCCATTTGTGCGGCCCCTGATTCATGAATCAGGGTATCCACATCCAGACCCAACTCGTCGCAGTAGGCGTACAGGGTGTCGATCACCGGGTTAAACTCGTTTACCGCATCAATACTGTAAGACTGGCGCGCGTTTTCACGACGGCCGGAACGGCCCATGGCTGGTTTCAGTTCGTAATCCGGATCACTGTTTTTCTGTACCAGGTAAAACTCGACCTCTGGCGCAATAATCGGTCGCAAGCCTTCTTTTTCATACAGTGCCAAGACCCGGCGCAGTACCGAGCGACTTGATAGCGGGTGGTGTTTACCATCGGAGGTATAACAGTCGTTAATCACCAGAGCGGTGGGTTCATCGGCCCAGGGCACAATACGCAACGTCGATGGGTCCGGCACCAGCAGCATGTCTTTATCCGCCGGATCGACCAGATCATAGTGATTGTCGGCCCACTCTCCGTTCACCGTTTGTACCAGTAAACATTCCGGAATATGACCGCCATTTTCGGTCAGGAATTTGCGCGTAGGATAAAACTTGCCTCTGGCATTACCCGTCATATCGGGAAAAGTAGACTCAACTTCAGTAATGCCATTTTCTTTCAGAAAGCGTTCGACGGCTTCCATAATTCACCTGTCCTGCAGTAGGTTCTGGTTGTGCTGGCCAATTAACCAGCGTCGGTAGGATAGCGATTCGTGTTTGATCTTCATCTTCAAACCGAACAATAATTCGGTTTAAGGCTATGTCAAAAAGCCCGCAAGAGCAACGCAACCTGCTCGATAATTGCTCAATTTGGCGATTTTGTCAGCACAATAAAAACCGAATTATCATTCGGATTTTATTGTGCTACGGTAGCGCCAGACAGATCATCCGACAGCTGGAGCAAGACCATGCACACACAATCAGATCGCGGCAGCTACTATCGCGCCAGTGCCAATCGTGTCAGCGCCTACCCCTCACTGAAAGGGGACATCAAGGCCGATGTGTGTGTCATTGGTGGTGGTTACACTGGCTTGTCGGCAGCACTGCAGCTGCGCGAACACGGCTTGTCGGTCGCCTTGCTGGAGGCGGAATCAATCGGCTGGGGTGCTTCTGGCCGCAACGGTGGCCAGGTTTGCCAAGGCCTGAATATGGCGCATGAGGATCTGGCCGCAAAAGTCGGCCGCCCCACAGCGGACGCCTTGTGGCAGATGTCGCTGGATTCGGTCGAGCTGGTCAGAACACTCATCAACAAGCATCAGATTGACTGTGATCTTAAACATGGCGTGTTACATGTCGCCGCCAAACCGGGTCACAGCGCCGACATTGAAGCCGCAGTAGCCTATAAACAGGAGGTCCTGGGTTATCAGGACGTGGCTTACATCAAGCCCGCCGATGTACAGGAGATGCTGGGTACCGAGCGTTATTACGGTGGAGAACATTTCACCAATGCCCTGCACCTGCACCCGCTGAATTACGCGCTGGGGCTGGCGACTGCCGCCGAGCAAGCCGGTGTCCAACTGTATGAACACAGCCGGGTAACAGACTATCAATCGGGCCGAACAACCCAGGTAAGTACCAGCGTGGGTAACGTCTCCTGCCAATATATATTGCTGGCGTGCAATGGCTATCTCGGGCCTCTGGAAAAACGCATTGCGGGCAAGATCATGCCCATCAACAATTTTATTCTCGCCACCGAGCCGCTCCCGGACCACCTCGTCCAACGGATTAATCGCGCCGATGTAGCGGTGGCAGACTCCCGCTTTGTCATCAATTATTTTCGTTTATCGGGTGACAACCGTTTGCTGTGGGGGGGTGGCGAAACCTATACCTCACGCTTCCCCAGCGATATTCGCGCCTTTGTGCAGCAGCATATGCTGGCCTTGTACCCTGAGCTGGCACAGTACCGTATCGACTACGGCTGGGGTGGTACCCTCGCCATTACCCTGAACCGTATGCCACACTTTGAGCGCGTGGATCAAAGTCTGTTTGTTGCCCATGGTTATTCCGGTCACGGCGTTGCTCTTGCCACCCTGGGTGGCAAGCTGATGGCCGATGCCCTCGCCGGGTCAGCCCAGGGTTTTGATCAGTTTGCCGCGGTGCCGACGCCAAGCTTTCCCGGTGGTACCCTGTTGCGCTGGCCCGGACTGGTGGCTGGAATGCTGTATTATTCCCTGCGCGACCGCTTTTTCTGATCCATATTGAGCCTGTTGCCCGGATCACTATCGACGAGGAACCCCTGCACCAATGAGTGATGAACCAGCCCCTGCCAACCCCCGTTCACAGCGTCAGCAAAACCTGCAACCTCGCAGCGAGCCGATGCAACGGCGCTCACGCAAACGCTCACGGGAGATCATTGATATCACGGCTGAACTGCTGGAAACAGTGGGACTGGATGACCTTAGCACCATTCTGATTGCCAAAGCGGTGGGGATTTCGGTAGGTTCGCTGTATCACTACTTTCCCAACAAGCACGCCATTCTGTATGCCATGGGCCAACGCTGGCTCGAAGATGTCGAGCAAGCCTTGCTCGGTATTGCCCAGCTACCGGTTGAAACCCTGCCGCTGGAACAGTTACTCAACAAGGTGCTGGAGCGCCATTTAAAAGTCTACAAACGCCAGAAGGCCGTACTGACACTGGTGCAAGCCATGTTTTCGGTCCCCGAATTACGCCAGTTGGATGAACAACACGACGACCTGGTGATCCATCATATGGCGGTGATATTCAAACGTATGGGAATCCAGAGCCATATTCGCGAACGTGAACGGCTGGGGCGGTTTTATCTGGAGGTCAGCCACAGCGTATTTCTGGTGGTCGTACACCAGAACCCACAGCGGGCGCGGCGGACACTGGATGATTTACACCTGTGTCTGCATGCCTTGTTACAGCATCACTTGCCCGTTGGGCACCCGACGTTGTAGCCGCAGGTGTTGGCATTGTTCCACGTGAAAACAAACAGGGTCGACTGGTAATGGCTGTCGAAACGGCAACAGCAGTGTATCGGTTGCTCCGCGGTTAAGCCGTTCAGGGGCGTCTTAATTATCAGCCTGGCCACTTTCGATCAGCCATCTACCATCAATCAGCCATCAGCCATCAGCCATCAGCCATCGCGGCAGGCTACCGACCAGACACAACGGGATCACAGGCAATAACCGCCATCCACCTGCAACTTCAGCCCTCTGACCGCACTACTGCCACCCAACGCCAGATATTCCAGTGCTGCCACCATATCGTCTGGCTGCAGGATGCGTCCGGCCAGTGTGGATTTCATATTTTCTGTCAGCTGTGCCAACGCTTCCTCATTCATCCCGGCCTTGGACTGGATTTCGGTTAATGTAATGCCCGGTCGCAAACAGTTAACCCGTATACCACGGCTGGCCAACTCCAGATTTAATGGGCCCATGGCCCCTTCCAGTGCAGCCTTGCTGGCGGCATAGGCCGTACAATTGGCAAAGGCCTTGTCCGCCACAATGCTCGAGACCAGCACCACACTCGCCGGGTTGTTCAATACCGGCAGCAATTCATACAAGGTCTGTAATGGCCCCAGCAGGTTGCTGTTTAATTGCTGCTGCAGGTTTGTTGTTGTAAAGGACTCAAAGGCTTGTGGCAAAAAGATACCGGCATTCAGGATCAGGGCATCCAGCTGGTACCGTTCTGCCAACAGCAATTCCGACAGTTGTGTGATCGCCGTTACGTCTGTCTGGTCACAGCAATAACCACGAGCCGCAGGTGTATCCTGCTGCTTGTGATCTTGATCTGTCCCGTTAAGAGCCGTCAGTGCAACCTCCAGACGCTCCGGCCTCCTGCCGGTGATCAGCACTCGATGGCCCTGCTGCCTGATGTGCTGTGCCGCAGCCAGTCCAATACCCGATGTGGCACCTGTTATCAGTATCGTTTTCATGCATTCACATCCGTTTTATGTCATCTATAGAGAGCATTAGTATCTACTGGAGACTCCGTGCTGAGAAGTATCCAAATGGCACCAATTACGCGTCTGTTTTGGGGGGTGTGGTGCTGCGACAGGTTCAATTATCTTTTACCTAACTTCACTACTTAACTACTACGCTACCTCGCTACCTCATCGGTACAGCCTGACCACTGAAGTTGAGCAAGCATGTACGGTATACAGCCATTAGTGCCGATAACGTCCGTTATCTGGACGGTCTGGTGCCGATGTAGTGACAAACAGAAAGCGAGAACAAGAGCGAGAGCAGACACCAGACAATCAACCGCGATATCCGGCGATAACAAGCACCCGGGGATGGGGGAAAATAACAGTGGGAACACTACCGACGACGCTGACATCCAGCTAACGGCCGATAGTTTAATACAATCCATTCAGACCTGAGTGACCGAACCCGCCGACAGCCAATCAGCCGCCAGCTGGCACATCGTTCACTCAGGTTGATCACCATGATCAGACAGCTCCGGCATCCTTCAGGATCTCGGCGTATTCTGCGCCTTGTTTATGCTGGCTGATGGTCGCCAGAATGGTTTCACCGGCAGCATTGGTGGCATTCAGGTCGTGACCTTTGGCCTTGAACAACTCGATATACTGGGCAAAGGTACCAGGCACCATGTAACGATAGGCGCGGATGGCACCGATATAATCGGCGCTGTCACCATCGTAGCTGGGAACGTCAAGAAAGGTGCTCAACTGGTCTTCGCTCCAGTCACCACCAAATACTTTTTCTTTATCTTTCTTTTGCATCGGTATGCTCCGTCGGACGTCGGCAATCAGCGGCCAGACGTTATCAAATAGTAAGTCGGGGGCGGCATTATTGGTGCCGCCGGATTATCGACCTGAGTGATGATCGTGGGCGATCAACGATCAGTCAATCTTGCGGTATTTCATATCCCAGACACCATGGCCTTTACCCTGACCGCGTTTTTCAAACCGCGTCAGTGGTCGGTCATCCGGGCGCTCAACACACTGGCCAGGGCCGGCGATATTGTCATAACCCGCCTGTGCATCCATCACCTCAATCATGTGCTCCATGTAGTTTTCCCAGTCGGTAGCCATATGGAAGATGCCACCGGGCTTGAGAATACGGCGCAGGGTCTGGGCAAATCCGGTTTGTACGATCCGGCGTTTGTGGTGTTTTTTCTTGTGCCAGGGATCAGGGAAAAACAGCTGCACCGTATCAATGCTGTTATCCGGAATCAGCTTCAGAACCTCGATGGCATCGTCCTTGTAACTGCGCACATTGGTGACACCGGCTTCTTCTGCCAGGTTGAGCAGCGAGCCGACACCGGGCAAATGCACTTCAACACCGATAAAGTTCTTCTCTGGTGCCGCAGCGGCCATAGCCACCAGTGACTGACCCATGCCGTAGCCGATTTCCAGCACGGTGTGGGCATCACGGCCAAACACATCCGCCGGAACAATCGGGCCATCGGCCAGTTCCAGCCCCCACTCGGCCCACTTGCGCTCCAGTGCCAGCTCTTGCCCTTTGGTCAGGCGGCCAGCGCGGATCACAAAGCTTTTGATACCCCGGCGATAAACGGGTTTGTCGTCCGCCGTTGCTTGTTCCGCCGCGACTTCATCCTCTTCAGGCAAGGCAGTGGCGGCATCGGCCGGAAGATGGTCGTTCAGGTTGTTGGACTCGTGTTCTGTCACTCAGGAATGCCTAACGTTAATCAATGGAAGTAGAAGTCGTCATCGAACGGGCCGCGATAAACAACAAGCCCCAGCCAATCAGCCAGCTAACGCCGCCAATCGGGGTAATCATGCCCAGCATGCGTAAATCCAGCAGCACCATGGCGTACAGGCTGCCGCAAAACAGCAGCAGTCCGGCCACCATAAACAGCGCCGCCCGATTGAGCCAGACCTGCGGCTGGTGCAGTTGCCAAACCCCCAGGCCCAGCAACACCGCGGCGTGCAGCAGATGGTAGTCAACGGCGGTCTGATACACCGTCATCATTGGTGCCGACAGCAGGGGTTTCAGGCCATGGGCACCAAAAGCACCGAGCGCTACGCCCAGGAATCCGGCAATAGCGGCCAGCATCAGGGTGGTTCGTGCCTGCATGGTTCGGCTCCGTCGGAAAAACAATGGCGCATTATAGAGGAGGCATGGCGTTACGTCACAGGGTAGCTTCCCGGGCTGGCAATGAGTTGGCCAGTTCAAAACGGAAGCAGGTGCCCGTTCCTGGTACCGATTCCACATCGATACGGCTTTGATGCAATTCCAGAATGCGTTTGACGATCGCCAGCCCGAGGCCACTGCCTTGTCGCTTGGCCTGCCCTGTGGGGGTTGAGGCCATGGTTTGCGAGCGGCTGGCCTGATAATAGCGCTCAAAAATATGTGGAATATCGTGCTGCTGGATGCCGATACCGGTATCGCGGATTTCAATCCGGGTGGCACCCTCAAGCGCCTGGATCTGCAACACCACCGAGCCGCCGGATGACGTGTGGCGCAAGGCATTGTCGATCAGGTTTTGCAGTACCCGTTGTATCATGGCGATATCCGCCACCACATAACTGTCGTGCTGCTGGCCTTGCAAATCCAGTTCGACGCCTTGCTGTTGCGCTTTCAGGCGAAATTCCTGCAAACAGTCATGGGCCAGCTCCAGCAAGGAAAACGGTTCGCTATTGGGCTCGGCGTTGTCGGCCTGTAACAGCGACAGTTCAAACAACTCGTTAATCAGTTGCGACAACCGCTGACTCTGCTGGCTGGCAATGTCCAGGTAGCCTCGCAACTCCGCTTGCTGCGGGCCGTCGTGCAACCTGAGCAAGGCCGTTTCGATATACCCCTGAATACTGGCCAGCGGGGTGCGTAAATCGTGGGACACATTGGCAATCAGTTCCCGCCGGTTGCTGTCGAGTGCCTGCACCCGGCTGAACTGCTGTTGAATATGTGCCGCCATCTGCTGGAAAGCGAGAGTCAACTGGCCAATTTCATCCGACGGCTGCGGTGTTTTTTGCAGCAATGGCTGCATCACCGACATATCCGGGTAGAGCAGGTTGTAACGCAAGACAGCTTGCCGCAAGCGGGTCAGCCGCCGGGTCAGCACAAAAAATATCCACAACCCCACCAGCACGGCGGTGACAATACTGCCGACCATCAGCCAGCTGCCCAGCGTAAAGGTGTAGCTGGAAAAAACCGACTCATGCAACTGCCGGTAGTGCTGGCCCCCAATAACGGCGTAAACATAACCGAGTGGTCTGGCTCCGCTGGCGTCAGCATCGCCGCTGCTGGCGGTCAGTATGGAGGCTGGAGATGCCGGAATAGCGGCCACGGAGAAGATGTTGCGCTGCTGCGGATTACTGGGGTCATCGCCCAGCACAGGGTAACGGGCGTTCGGTTGCAGATACTGTTGAATCGGAGCCAGCGCCACGCGCTGCAAATGCACCTGGTCAGGCGGCAGACGATGACCAAGGATCTGGCCGTTGGCGTCCAGCAAGTAGATTTCCAGGGCCGGGTTCAGCACCATGGCATGCCCGGCCAACTGGTCGAGGGCTTGCTCGTCCACCACGCCGGCTGCATCCAGCAGCGGCTGTTGTCGCGTCACATAACCGGCGACCGGCTGATTCAGCTGTTGCAACACATTCAGACTGTGGTTCTGGCTCATATAGCCCGACAGTCCCAGCAGCAAGGTGCCCAGCATCACCAGAATCAGCAGCAACGCCAATGCCAGCCGGGTAAACAGACGGCCCCCGAGTGCCATCACCCGGCTGGAGGGTTTCGGGTTCAGCGGATGGCGGTACGTATGATCCGGCTTATCCAAGGCGATACCCCACCCCCCAAACAGTCACAATAATGCGGGGCCGGGTCGGGTCGTCTTCGATTTTGGCACGCAGGCGATTGATGTGAGTGTTGACCGTGTGTTCGTAGCCTTCTTGCCCTTGCCCCCAGATGCGGTTTAACAAATGGGCGCGGGAGAAGGCATCTTCCGGATGCTGCATAAAATAGCTGAGCAGATCGAATTCCTTGCCCGTCAGGTCGAGCACCTTGCCCGCCTTGCTGATGCGATGCTGGCGCAGGTTCAGCACCAGACGGTGCGACTGGCTGACCAGTTCATCCACTGACGCGGTCGGCTCCCGACCGGCCCGCTCGGTTTGTACCCGGCGCAAGATGGCTTTGATGCGGGCCATCAGCTCAATCACACTGAAGGGTTTTAGCAAGTAGTCGTCGGCTCCCATTTCCAGCCCCAGCACCCGGTCCATTTCACTGGAACGGCTGGTCAGCATCAGCACAGGTACGGTGTGACCCCGACCGCGCAGGTCACGACAGATTTCCAGGCCGTCTTTTCCCGGCAAATGTAAATCCAGCACAATCAGGCTCCAGTCCTGTTGGCAGGCCAGTTCAAACCCGGCTTGACCATCGTGAGTTACCTGGACATGGTGGTACTGCTGGCGTAAATGCAAGGCCAGTAAATTGGCAATATCGGGCTCATCCTCAATCACCAGAATACGATGGGCCAGCGCCGCAGAGGCCGAGACCAGGCCACGTTCAGTGGCTCCGGCGGGCGTCGTCGGGTCAGTGGCGGAAGTGAGTGGCGCAGGCATGGCGGGTCTCCGGGCGGTGGCTGTTTTCCTTGTTTCCTTGGTCGCACGCAGCCTCGGGTTCTTACAAAACCTGTCAGCGGCGGCCCGGACATGCGTCACACCGAGGTATCCGGATTCACTCTGTCCGGGTCACGGTGATCAAGGCCACAGGGTTATCCCAACGATGGACGTGCGTCAGTGCCGAGCTGGCCAGGCCATCGTCCTGCGTGACCACACCGGCATGCAGCGTCACCCGGTCTTGCCGATCATCTCGACTGGCATTAAACCCTTCGCCACCGGCAGCCGGGCCAGGAATGGTCGTCGACGATTCGGTATTGGCTTCGGTGCCAGCGTCGTAGCTGTTGGCCGTTACCTGAAGCGATGACCCCACTGCCAGCTGCGTCACGTCCAGCGCAGAGGCGGCAATCACCCCATCGTTGGTATTCACCAGCATGCTGGTAATACTCAGCAAGATGCTCTCATCCGTGGCGCCCATGCTGTCTACACTTATGCCATCCAGCGTTATGGTCAGCGTTGCCGTACCGCCCGGCACAACGACCCCCTCGCCGCTCTGGCTGCTGTACACCGCCGGGTTGCTGTTGGCAGCGGCCAGCAAGGCGCTGTTATCGCCGCCTTCGGCCAATTGCTCCAGCTCAATACTGGCGGCCGTGCCGGTCACCAAGGTGTGATAACCGGCCCCATGTGCCACCACTGCCAGTGGCGACAGGGGTTGCCCGGCCGTGGCATTGGTCACGGTGACGGCAAAGGTTTTGTTGCTGGTTTGTTCAGCGTCGCTCGCGCTGTTACTGCTGTTGTTATCGTCATCAGCCAAACAACCGCTCAAGAGCACCGCGCTGGCCAAGACCGGCACCAGGCCGACATGCTTGCGTATCAGAATCATCTTAATCACCTCACTTGACCGTCAAGGTCACACGGGCCACCGGGTTCAACCAGCGGTGTACTGTTGAATCGATATCACTGACACCGCCACTGAGATCGCTGTCGCCCAGCACATTGCGGTGAATATGAACAAATTCTTCCGCTACTGCAGCAATGCCTGTTGCCGATATGCCAATGCTGGCATCCAGAGGTTCAGGAACCGGGAATCCGGCTTCGCCCGGTGCTCCGCTGCCCCGCATTTCATCATTGGCTTCGGTACCGGCGTCATAGCCGTTGAGGTCGTAGTAATAGGTCCCCGCCAGTGTTGGAATCTCAAGGCTGTTGAGAGCAACAAAGCCGTCGTTAGTGGGCAGCATCATGGCCACAATCGACAGTTGGGTATTCATACCGGTGTCGATATCTGTGCTGGCTGACTGTCCTGCCAGCAACAACCCGGCGGCTGGATTGTCGACGATGACACCACCGGCACCGGTTACATCCGCCGACAAGCCGCTGATATCACCACCTTCAGCCATTTTTTGCAGGTTGGCACTGGCCGCTTCACCCGGCATAAACAGCGCCGTATCGGCATCGTGACCAGCTACCAGCAACGGCGTAAAGGCAATTCCACGCGTCAGGTTGGTGATTTCTACGGTCAAGTCGGCTGCCATTGCCGGGATCGCCAGAGTGCTTATGGCGGCGGCCAGCAGCGTTGTACGTAAATTCATCATCATGCTCTCCATCATTGGGTTAGGGTTCGCAGCCTGCCAACAGCCTGCTGAACAACCCGTTCAGAATGATGCCTGGAGCCGGTTGCAGTCCTCCCGGAAGTGTTACGGAGTCGTCCGGGTTATCACAGAAGTATCACAGCCTATTGGCTCATTAACCCGCCCCGTTGCTATCATGCCTCTTCCTGAAAGTGAGGCAGCCGCGTGAAATACAACGACCTTCGTGACTTTATTGACCAACTCGAAAAGCAGGGTGAGCTCAAGCGCATCCGCTACCCCGTCGATCCCCATCTGGAAATGACCGAAATCGCCGACCGGGTATTACGGGCAGAAGGCCCGGCACTGCTGTTTGAAAACCCCAAAGGTTACGAAATGCCAGTGCTGGCCAATCTGTTTGGTACCCCCAAGCGGGTCGCCATGGGTATGGGCGAGAACTCAGTTGCAGCACTGCGGGAGGTCGGCAAGCTGCTGGCTTTTCTGAAGGAGCCGGAGCCACCCAAGGGCATGAAGGACGCCTGGGAAAAGCTGCCGATCTTCAAGAAAGTATTAACCATGGGCCCAAGCGTGATTAAAAAGGCCCCTTGTCAGCAGGTGGTCATCGAAGGTGAAGACGTGGATCTGGGCAAGATTCCGGTGATGCATTGCTGGCCCGGAGACGCCGCACCGCTGATTACCTGGCCCCTGGTGATCACCAAAGGCCCACACAAGGAACGCCATAATCTTGGTATTTATCGCCAGCAGGTTATCGGCAAGAACAGGGTCATTATGCGCTGGCTCAGTCATCGAGGTGGGGCGCTGGATTTTCTGGAATGGCAAAAAGCCCATCCCGGCGAGCCGTTTCCCGTCACTGTCGCACTGGGGGCCGACCCGGCCACGATTCTGGGTGCAGTCACTCCGGTGCCCGATACCCTGAGTGAATACGCATTTGCCGGACTGCTGCGCGACAGCAAAACCGAGCTGGTGAAGAGTATTGGGAATGAGCTATTGGTGCCCGCCAGTGCCGAGATTGTGCTGGAAGGCGTGATCCATGCTGGTGACATGGCCCCGGAAGGGCCGTACGGTGACCACACCGGTTACTACAACGAGGTGGATCAGTTCCCGGTATTCACTGTCGAGCGTATTACCCACCGCCGCGATCCGATTTATCACAGCACCTACACCGGTCGGCCACCGGATGAACCCGCCATTCTGGGTGTTGCCCTGAACGAGGTGTTTGTGCCGATTCTGCAAAAGCAGTTTCCGGAAATCGTTGATTTCTATTTGCCTCCGGAAGGCTGCTCCTACCGTATGGCCATTGTCAGCATGAAAAAGCAGTACCCGGGTCACGCCAAGCGCGTAATGATGGGGGTATGGTCGTTTTTGCGGCAATTCATGTACACCAAGTTTGTCATCGTGGTGGATGACGACGTCAATACCCGCGACTGGCAAGACGTGATCTGGGCGATTACCACCCGTATGGACCCGGCACGGGATACCACCCTGATCGAGAACACGCCTATCGATTACCTCGACTTTGCTTCGCCGGTCTCTGGTCTGGGGTCCAAAATGGGAATGGACGCCACCAACAAGTGGCCCGGTGAAACCACCCGGGAATGGGGCACACCGATCGTCAAAGACCCAGAGGTGGTTGCCCATATTGATGAAATCTGGTCGGAACTCGGTCTTGACCCCATGGACGACAGCCAGTGAACAGTGTGCAACCCGTCACCACGGTAACGGTTACCTTTTTACCAAATCAGGTGACCATGCCTTGCCGCACTGATCAGACCCTGATGGATGCGGCTCATGAACATGGCATCAAGATGAAAACCGCCTGCAAAAACGGCGTCTGTGAAGTCTGTGCTGGTCGTTGGCTGGCCGGCTCTCTAAAATTCAATAATCTCATTGGCCAGCAAATACTTGATCAAAGCAATCGGGTATTATGTTGTATAGCGATGCCCCAAACGGATACCCAGATTGTTATGGCTAATATTCAGCACCCGGATTGCAAAGACCAGGTTATCCTGGCCATGCAAGTCCAAGCCGTCACCCCCTTGACGGAGGAAGTATATGTCGTTGAGCTGCTGGCTCCGGCAGGCAAGGCACTGGATTTCTGGCCTGGCCAGTATCTGCTGTTACATATCACCGGCACCGACGGCAGCGAACGGAAAATCCCCTACTCTATTGCCAGCGCCCCGGGCAGCCTCACCGGCTCCGAGCCACGGGCCTTGCAGCTGCATATTGCCAACACCAGCGACACCGCCGCACAGGTGATCAAACAGCTGCAAACCCAGCCAACGATTTCAGCCACCTTGCCGATGGGTGACTGCTTTATCTCCCCCACCCAGCTGCGGGCCTGTGCTGGCAAACCGATCCTGCTGCTTGCGGCGGGCACCGGTTTTGCCCAGATCAAGGCACTGGCAGAAGGTATTCTGGCGCTGGCTCCGGCACAAGAAACCCACCTGTATTGGTCCAACCGCAGCGCTGACGGCTTCTATATGGCCGATTTACCCCAACAATGGGCACATGATCATCCCAATCTGCATTTCCATCCTATACTGGAAGAACAGGCCGATGGCTGGCACGGACGGGCTGGCTGGATCTATCAGGTGATACAGCACGACTTCAAAGACCTCTCCGGGGTCCATGTCTTTGCTTGCGGTTCCCCTAATATGGTCTACGGTACTCTAGAGCAATTGGAACCGCTGGGTCTTGGCGAGACCAATCTGCACTCCGATGTACTGGCTTATGCGCCACGGCCTCCCAAAGCCTGACCGACAAGACAGCCACATCAGCCGAGAATACACGCCGTTCTATTATTGACCGGCAATCACCGACCAGCGATGGCAAACCAGGCGAGGCTTTCCAGGCATCGCCAATCTATTGAGGAATATTTGTGGACTGGCTAAATCAATTCGGAAGTTCATTATCTACGGAAAACATCTGGGCAGAATATCTGCTGCCATGGGGTACCCAGATTGTTCTGGCGTTACTGATATTTTTTGCCGGCCGCATGGTCGCCAATCTGGTGCTGAAAGCCATCACCGGCATGATGGTCAAGGCCCGGGTTGAACCGATCCTGACAGATTTTGTAAGCACGGTACTGCGGGCACTGCTGATGGTGCTGGTGGTGGTGATCTCGCTGTCGCAGCTGGGTCTGGATACAACCTCACTGATCACCTTGCTGGGTGCCGCCGGCCTGGCAGTTGGTCTGGCCCTGAAGGATTCACTGTCGCATTTTGCTGCGGGTGTCATGCTGATTGTTTTCCGCCCGTTCAAGCTGGGGGATTACGTTGAAGTCGGTGGTGTCGCCGGTTCCGTCAACAAGATCACCATTTTCAGTACTCGTTTGAAAACTCCGGACAACCGGGTAGTCACCGTGCCCAACGCCAATGTTTTTGGTAACACCATGGTGAACTATTCGGAAGAACCAACCCGCCGTCTGGATATGGTCGTGGGTATTTCCTACGGCAGCGACCTGCTGCTGGCCAAAAAGATCATGACCGAGATGCTGGGTAATGACGAGCGTATCCTGAAAGACCCGGCCTTCACCGTAGCGGTGTCCGAGCTGGCCGATTCCTCCGTTAATTTTGTTGTACGCCCATGGGTAAAAGCAGCCGATTACTGGGTGGTTAAATGGGAACTGACGGAAGCCATCAAATTACGTTTTGACGCCGAAGGAATTGAAATTCCGTTCCCGCAAATGGACGTTCATCTCAACAAAGTCGATTAAGCAAGTTTCCCGCCTCTACACCCGCTCGATTATGCGACCAATGGCGTAACGCCTTGGTCGCTGAAAAGACTCAAGATGTAATAACAATAATAAGAAGGTTATCGCCATGTATCGTTGCTTTGTGCTCACCGCACTTGCGTTGTCTGCGCTCACCGCTCAGGCCGCCGACTCCATCAAACTGGGGTTGAACTACCCCTCGACTGGCCCCTATAAAGAACAGGGAATCGCCCAGGCCCGTGGTGCCTTGCTGGCCGTTGAGGAAATCAACGCCGCAGGTGGTGTGTTGGGCCGTCCACTGGAACTGATTACGGCCAATACCGCATCCAAGCCGGATAAAGCTGTCGAAAACGTCAAGCGGCTGTCGTCCCAAGGGGTCTCGATGCTGTTTGGTGGCTCTTCCAGTGCCGTGGCCATTGCCGCCGGTAAAGAGGCTGCCCGTCAGGGTCTGATCTATTTTGGCACCCTGACCTATGCCAACGAAACCACAGACGAGGAAGGCCATCGTTATATGTTTCGTGAAACCTACAACGCCTGGATGGCCGCCAAAGCACTGGCGTTTTATCTGAACCAGAGTCTGGCCGGTAAAAAAGTGTTTTATCTGACCGCCGACTACAGCTGGGGCCATTCCACCGAAGGCTCCCTGCGCACCTTCACCAATACCCAGGATAAAAACAAATACCCCGGCGTTCTGGTACCTTTTCCACGCCCGAAGCAGGCAGATATTGAAAGTGCTCTGGAAGCAGCAGAACGCGCCAATGCGGATGTGCTGATGCTGGTTCAGTTTGGTGACGATATGGCCAGCACGTTGAAGGCAGCCTATCGCATGGGCCTGAAAGACAAGATGACCATTGTGGTGCCCAACCTGACGCTGGGTATGGCCATCTCCGCCGGTGCTGGCATTCTGGAAGACGTTATTGGTGCCGTGCCCTGGACCTGGCAGGTGCCTTATCTGTACGGCTTTGAAAAGGGCCAGCAATTTGTTGAGCGCTTTGCCGATCGCTTCCAGAAATACCCTTCCAGCTCCGCTGCCTCGGCTTACAATATTGTCTATGAATTCAAAGCGGCGGTAGAACGCACCGGTAGCCTGAGTAGCAGCCGTCTGATTTCCGCTCTGGAAAACCACACCTATACCGGCGTCAAGGACCCACAGACCTGGCGCGATTTTGACCACCAGAGCGTACAGTCCGTGTATGTCGTCAAAGGCAAACACCGGGCGACGGTACTGGCAGACAAGTTTAATGAAGACTACTTTGAAGTCCTGCTGAGTATTCCGGGTAAGACGGCGGCCAAAACCTATGAAGAATGGTCAGCCACCCGACAGGCAGCGGGCAAGTCGCTCACGCTGAAATGATCGTATGATCGATCCGCTCAAGGGAGCGGATCGGGTTTGACCAGAGGTAAACACTAGCCGGACTGGCAGTCCTGCTGCGCCAGGGCTTGCTGGAAGTATCGGCTGGCACCAACATGATCCTGTTCTTGCACCAGTAACTTGCCCATTTCGGCGTTTAGTCCGGGCAGGTTTTTCAGCTTCAATCCCATCAGCAAAAACTCTCTGGCCCGCTCCGGTTGCTCAAGACGCAGCGCCAGGCGCGCCAGAATCAATAACAGTACCGGATCATTCGGCCGTTCCTGCAGTTGTTTTTCTGCAAAGAGGAAACGTCTGCGGGCATCCGCACCATTAAGTCTGGCGTAGGCCAGCAGCAAGTCATCACGCCAAACGTACGCCAGCCCGTTACGCAAATCCACTTCGGCCTGCTCATCCTCTCCCAGCTCATGCAGGGTATCGGTGTAGTGCAACAGAATATCCCCCTGACGGCGGCAGTGTCGGGGCATCGACTGATACAGTTTCTTCAAGGCCGCTACCGGGTCCTTGCTTTGCTGCGCCTTGGCTGTACGGTCGATCAGCTGCAAATAGACTTTTTCTTCCAGTTCCTTGAGCTTGCTTTCCGGAATTTTTCCGGCTTTGCCAGCCTTGCCCAGAATCGGCAGTAATTCGTGTAACGCCACCCAGTCTTCCAGATCCTGATACAGCCGCACCAGCAATTTAAGCAAGTAGCTATGACGGGGATAACGGTCGCGCAAGCTGACCAGAACCGCCAGGGCCTGCTCTTTGTGGCCGCGCGAGATCAGCAACTGGGCATGGGAAATACCAACCGCCAAATCAGCCCCGCGGGTGCTTTTACTGGCAGCACTCAAGAGCTCATCGGTGGTGTCGTGCTTGCCTTGTTCATACGCCGCACGGGCGGCGGCCAGATAGTTGATCAGCGGCATATCGGTATCAGTTGCCGAACGTGTCAGCAAACGTTCAGCCCTTGGCCACTGCCCCAATGCCAGCGACAACAGACCACGGGTGGTTTGCTTGCGGGCACGGGCGGTACGGCGACTGCGCCGCCATTCATTAAAACGCCAGTCGGAACCCAGCATCACCAGGCTGAAACGGAATAAGAAATACACCGCCACCAGCATGACGCCAAGCAGTAACAAAAAGAACCACAAGCTGGTTTCAAGGCTGTAATGATGCCAGCTCAGCAGGACATAACCTGAATCCTGCCCCGCCAGAGACCCTGCCCCCAGAGCCACCACCAGGGTAATTACAAAAAACAGCAACCAGCGCTTCATGGCTGTGCTCCTTGCGGCTCAGTGGTCGCCTTGGCAGCAGGAGCCACTGGCTGTTGCTCCGGGCTGTATTCTGTTTCATCCAGAACCATACGTGCACGCAGAGCCTGCAAGGATGCACTGATATCCGGTACCGCCGGACTCACCTGCCATTGTTGCAGCTCGCCCAGCAACTGGCGTAATGCCAGCACCGCCTGATCTTGCTTGGGCAAATAACGTTCAACCCAGCCTTTAACGCGGCCAAGGCTGTTGTCGTACAGGTTCTGATCGCCACGCAACATCGCTAGCTGGGCCTGTTCCAGCATCAGGTGGGCATTCTGTTGCAGGTAATAAGCCTGCTCCGGTGCCATGGGAATATCGACAGGGCTGTCCTGACGACGTATCCGTACCACCTGGGCAAGTCCTTGTTTCAGCTCATCAAACAGCTGCTGGTACCAGGCTTGAGCGGCTCCGGCCAGGGTTGTATTGGCGTCGGAGGCTGTTGATGGCAACCGCACTTGTGGCAACCAGTCAACCTGATCCAAAGAATCCTGCATCGCCTGCAAGCGGGCAATCGCACCGACCTTGTCGACACCGGGCACCCGGCGCAGCTGTTGGATCTCGCTGGCTATTTTAGTCCGGACGTTATCGTAGGCCGGGTTGTTGATTTCCAGCAGCACCTTGTCGGCAGCCACCAGCATGGCGGCCGCTCCGGTAACATCACGCTCCAGGTTCAGGCGTTGATTCGCCAATCGCAGCAGGTATTCCACTTCGGCCAGGAGCCAGTCCTGACGATCGGAACCGGCCAGCCCGGCCAGCCGTTGTTCATTATGCTGCGCCTGACGGGATACCGTGGCCAGCTGGTCTTGCAAAGCCCGATCACCGCTATCCTGTTGCTGCTGGCGCTGACCCAGTGTATTCAGGGTTTGGCGATCAGCCTGCGTCTGTTGTGCCATGCCTTGCAACTGCTGTTGCAGCTGGCCCAGCTGTTGATGCTGTTGCAACCCATACCAAACCACAGCCGCCGAGACGGCCAGTGACAGTAACACCAGAATAACCAGCAGCCAGATTGCCAATGACGATCGCCGTCCAGGGGTGTTTTCCTTGTCGGGTTTGCCTGCTTGCGCATCCGGTCGGGTCTTTTTCGACGCCGCTTTTTTATCCGTCGACGCCGTCGTTCTGTCGCTCGAGGCTGCGGGAGCTTGCTCTTTGTCCAGCGTTACCTGGGCGTCAGCACCCGCATCGTCTGTTGTTTGCTTGTCTTTGTTGTTGTCCACGTCTGTTTTCCTGTCACCGCCGCCGCTAGCGACCTGATTATCGGGTTACAGCTGCGCCGCCAGGCAGCTGAGCATGTCGTCATCCCTGGCACTGGCGGGAACCAATACCGGATCGTAGCCTTTGGCCCGTGCCTGTTCGGCAATCCGCTCACTGGGCAGTATCAGCCCGGCAATCCGGTTAGCCAACGTGGGCACCTGCCTTTCTATAATATCCAAGGCCTGGCCACTGCTGAGCAGCAGCCATGGACGGGTACCGAGTGTCACGTCCCAATCGTGACTGCTGTACTGCCGCGGTCGCCGTTCATACAGCTCGGCATAGTCGACACAAGCGCCACGCGCACGTAATGTCGTCGCCAGTGTTTCCCGACCACCAACACCCCGCCAGATCAGAATGCGTTGTTCTGCCACTTGCTGCAAGGCAGGTAATGCAAGCAGTCCTTCACTGTCATATCGGCTGGCCG
Organism: Oceanobacter sp. 5_MG-2023; assembly: GCF_030548165.1. Taxonomy (NCBI): domain Bacteria; kingdom Pseudomonadati; phylum Pseudomonadota; class Gammaproteobacteria; order Oceanospirillales; family Oceanospirillaceae; genus Oceanobacter; species Oceanobacter sp. 5_MG-2023. Next base: position 178,826 of record NZ_JAUORS010000001.1, read on the forward strand.
GACAGCTGGCCTCCAGACCGTACTGCCAGAAGGGTTCGGTACTGGCTGGGCCAACACCATACCAGTGCACTCCCAGCGGTGGCTGGGGCCAATACGTATCCAGCCATTCCAGCCCCGACCGGGCTGCGTTGGCGCTGATGGCAATCACGTGCTGGTAGAGGTCGAGATCGAGCATCCGGGCACGGGCCAAACGCGCGTGCTCACTGTGCTCGGCCACCGCCTCAATCGCCATCAATGGCCGATGCAGACAGTAATAACCGGCCTGCTCCAGAGCGGCGATCAGGTGATCGGCCTGACCCTCGGGGCGGGTCACCAGAATCGTTGTCAAAGCCTAGCGTACCTCACGACCGTAGACTTCGGTCAGGATCTCGCCAGCCCCTTGGGCCAGCAGATGTTCTGCTGCCAGGATACCCAGTATCTCTGCATCGGCCCTGTTGCCCTGCTGTTCCGTGGTCAGCACCTTGCTGCCATCGACGGAGCCCACCAGCCCCCGCAAGGTCAGCTGGTCGCCTTGTAATTCTGCATAGGCGGCAATGGGCACCTGACAACCACCTTGCAAACGACGGTTCAAGGCCCGTTCGGCCAGCACACAGTCGGTGGTATCGGCATGGGCCAAAGGAGCGATCAGTGTCTGGGCAATCTCATCATCACAACGCCACTCAACCCCCAATGCGCCCTGGCCACCGGCAGGTAAGGACTGCTCGGCCGAGAGGGATGCCGTCAAGCGATCACCCATTTCCATCCGCAGCAGTCCGGCAGAAGCCAGAATAATGGCATCAAATTCACCGGCATCGAGTTTGCCCAGGCGCGTCTGGACGTTGCCACGCAGGGAGCGAATCTGTAAATCCGGCCGCTGTTGTTGCAACTGGCACTGACGCCGCAGGCTTGAGGTACCAACGACTGCCCCTTGTGGCAGTTCGTCGACACTGCTGTAGTTATTGGAGACAAAAGCGTCCAGAGGGGTTTCCCGCTCACAAATCACGCCCAGCTCCAGCCCTTCCGGAAATTCCATCGGCACGTCTTTCATTGAGTGCACGGCAATATCGGCACGGCCGTCCAGCATGGCGACTTCCAATTCCTTGACGAACAATCCTTTACCGCCAATTTTGGCCAGCGGTGTATCGAGAATCTTGTCACCCTGGGTGGAGAAGGTCACCAGTTCTACTTCCAGATCTTTATGCAAGGCCATCAAGCGGGCCTTGATATGTTCAGCCTGCCACAGGGCCAAAGGACTTTTACGGGTGGCAATACGGAGCAGACGAGCTGATGACATGATGATCCTTATTCGACGGGAAGTATGGTGGCCTGGCTGGCAGACCACCGATATGAGACATTTGCAAATCATACCAGTGCTGGCGCGTCAGCTGAAATTACCCGGATCAGCTAACCAGCAGGAAATACCGTGTTCAAGGCTAAAATGACTTCATTACCTTGCGCACATCCGGTAAATGGCGGCGACTAACCGCAACACCGTCTTTGATACCGTTCAGGTATACCACATGGCCTCGACCTTCCTGCGCTTCCAGTCGCACGATACGATCCCGCGCCACCAACGCACTGCGGTGGACCCGGACAAAGCGGTCGCCAAATTCTTCTTCGAGCTGACGCAGGCTATCATCGATCAATGTTTCGCCTTGTTCCTGAATGGCATTGACGTATTTCTGATCAGCCAGAAAGTAGCATATGTCTTCCAGCGGGATACGTTGCAAGCCCATATGAGTGCGGGCAGTCAGGTGCGTGCGTATTTTAGCTGTACCTTCGTCGTGCTCCGGTTTTTCTTCTGACAGATCCCGGCTTGCCAGTTCCCGGGCCTCCAGCCGCTCCCTGACCCGCTCCAATGCCCGCTGCAAATCCGCCGGACGTACCGGCTTGAGCAAGTAATCGATGGCGCTGACACCGAAGGCATCCAGAGCATGTTCATCAAATGCCGTACAAAAAACCACCAGCGGAGGCGTGTCATATTGCTGCAATGCCTGGGCGGTTTCCAGCCCGCTGCGGCCAGGCATCTGGATATCCAGCAGCAATACATCGGCACGGTGGTGCTCCAGCCATTGCAAGGTGGCATCCCCGCTCTCCAGTTCGACCACCAGTTCAAAATCCGGGTACTCTTTTAACAGACGTGCCAACCGGCCACGAGCCAGCGGCTCATCATCAACCAGCGCCAGGCGATAACTCATGGGTACGCTCTCCAGAATACAGTGGAATCATGATCCGCGCCTGGTACTCATCCGCCAGCTCCAGTGTCTGTAGCCGGGCAGAATCACCAAACAGGGTGTCCAGTCGGGCACGGATATTACGTTGGGCAATGCCATTACCCGGCTTGCTGCTGCCGGGAACCCGGGCATTCGCGACCATCAGCTCCCAGCCTCCCGTCACCGGGGTCAGCGAAATACGAATCCAGCCGCCGCCGACCAGGGGCTGAATGCCGTGGTAAACCGCATTTTCAAGCAATGGCTGGAGAATCAGGGTTGGCATAATAATCTCCGGCAAAGGGTCGGGGAGTTGCCACTCGATCGTCAGCCGTGCCCCCAGCCGGGTATGTTCGATATCCAGATAACGCTGGCCAAATTCAATTTCCTGCTCCAACGTCGATGGCGTGTCGTCGGCTTTCAGAACCACCCGGAACAATTGCGCCAGATCCAGCAGCATGTTTTCGGCTTTTTCCGGATCAATCACAATCAGCGCAGCGACGGTATTCAGTGTATTAAAAAAGAAATGCGGCCGAATATTGGCCTGTAACGCTGACAGCCGCGCCTTGAGCTCTGCCTGCGCCTGAATCCGCCACTGGCTCTGCACATAAAAGTAGCGTAATGCCAATGCAGTCACCAGGGCACTGACCAGCGCATTCCGGGCCAGCCAGAGCCAGTCGATGCTTCTCACACTGGTTGGCCACAACCAGTCCGCCATCAACCCCACACCCAGTGTCACCAGCTGCACCAATAACAGCGCCAGCACCGAAACCAGCATGACGTTCACCTGCACCAGCACAAATCGCAGCTGACACAACACCGCCACCGACAGCAAGGCCACCCACTGCACAAACAGCGAGACCAGGCCAAAACGTTCCCAGGAAAACGCCGCCAGCGACGATTCCATCAAGGTCAGAATCGCTACCAGGCCTTCACTGACCGCCAGCAAAAACAGGATTGCCCGGGTGTTACACAAATCGGGCAGGAAAAACGCATCCAGTAAACTGCGATCATGCTGATGGCTGACAGCGGATACGGTATCTGACATAGCTGATCCTCTGACCGTAAGGTAAAAACAGTACTAGTCTCGCTTTAGTCTCGGACGACAACAAGTATCTGCTCCACATTCCGGTTAAACCGTTGCCACGCCACAGGTATACTCTGCGGCTGGAAATTTTCTGTTGTGGCTGGCCAACGCCAATAGAGCCACAACATTTGCGTTTATTGAGGGGGAGTACATGACTGATCAATCCACCAATGCCTCGTGGGGCGGCCGTTTTTCTGAGCCAACCGATGCATTTGTTGCCCGTTACACTGCGTCAGTGGACTTTGACCAGCGCATGTACCGCCACGACATCCAGGGCTCGGTTGCCCACGCCCGCATGCTGGCCCACGTCGGAGTGCTGAGTAACGACGAGCGCGACGATATCATTCGTGGCCTGGAAGAAGTACGTATCGAGATTGAGCGCGGTGATTTCGACTGGTCGATCGCACTGGAAGACGTGCACATGAACATCGAGGCCGCACTGACTGCCAAGATCGGTATCACCGGCAAAAAACTGCACACCGGCCGCTCCCGTAACGATCAGGTTGCCACCGATATCCGCCTGTACTTGCGTGATGAAATCGATCTGATCAGTGCCGAACTGACCCGCCTGCAACAAGGCCTGATTGAACTGGCCAAGCGGGAAGCCGACACCATCATGCCGGGCTTCACCCACCTGCAAACCGCACAGCCAGTCACCTTTGGTCATCACCTGCTGGCCTGGAATGCGATGCTGGAACGGGACTACGCCCGCCTGCAGGATTGCCGCAAGCGGGTTAACCAGTTGCCTTTGGGTGCTGCAGCGCTGGCCGGTACGACTTACCCGATTGACCGTTGCTATACTGCCGAATTGCTCGGCTTTGACGCTCCCACTGAAAACAGTCTGGATTCTGTCTCCGATCGCGACTTCGCCATCGAATTCACCAGTGCCGCAGCGCTGATCATGATGCATATGTCACGCTTCTCGGAAGAGCTGGTGCTGTGGGCATCGGCGCAATTCCGCTTTATTGATTTGCCAGACCGCTTTTGCACCGGCTCATCCATCATGCCGCAGAAAAAGAACCCCGACGTTCCTGAACTGGTACGGGGCAAAACCGGCCGGGTCTATGGTCATCTGGTCAGCCTGCTGACACTGATGAAGTCCCAGCCACTGGCCTACAACAAGGACAATCAGGAAGACAAGGAACCCCTGTTCGATACCGTCGATACCTTGCGCGACAGCCTGCGAGCCTTCGCAGATATGGCTCCTCACCTGCAAGCACGTCGGGATGATATGCGGGATGCTGCCAAGCGGGGGTTCTCGACCGCCACCGATCTCGCCGATTACGTGGTACGCAAGGGTATTCCCTTCCGTGATGCCCACGAAATTGTTGGTAAAGCGGTGGCTTATGGCCTGGAGCAAGGCAAGGATCTCAGTGACATGACGCTGGAAGAACTGCAGCAGTTTTCCGATGAAATTACTGTCGATGTCTTTGATGTACTGACCCTGGAAGGCTCTGTTGCCGCTCGCGATCATATCGGCGGTACTGCGCCAGATCAGGTACGGGCAGCTGCGGTGCGGGCGCAGAATATGCTAGCATCCAGACCTTAGGTGTCCTGTTAGCAGGGAAGCGATATATTGATGAATGGATTTGTCTATGCAGCAACGGGCGATATTGGCTACACACAGCTAGCCATTCGCTCGGCTCGCAGTCTCAAGGCACAGTGCCCCGATTACCCGATCGACTTGTTCACAGATCAACCATGCGATGACGATGTTTTCGATCAGGTTCATGTGTATGAAGACTCCTGGTTTCGCGCCAAAATTGACGCGTTGCAGGATTCCCGCTTTGAAAAAACGGTTTATATCGATGCCGATACTTTTGTAATCGACGATATATCTGATGTGTTCTTTATCCTTGACCGTTTTGATATCGCGGCGGTACACGATCAGGCGCGAGCCAGTCACCATGGCCAGAGAATACATAAACTATCATTTCCTGAATCGTTTCCAGCCTTGAATAGTGGCGTTGTCGGAATACGAAAAACGGAAGAAACAACGGCCTTTCTCAATACCTGGAAGCGGTTAATGCAAGAGACTGGCAGTAATGCTGACCAGCCACTTTTTCGGGAGCTGATTTGGCTCTCTAACCTCCATGTACATATATTACCTACCGAATACAATGTCATGCACTTGCACTGGTTACGTATCACTAACCAGGCGCGAGGATTTCCGAAAATTATTCATAGCCCCAGCCTGCATCACTTTATTGATAAAGATGGCGAGGCCTGTCCGTCCTTGCTGAGCCTGCTGGGTTACAGAACCATGCGCAACCTGATTAAAACCTTTCGGGCCAAAGGTACTCACAATCTCGAAAAAGTCCCACAGGAATTTTTTCTCGGCAATCCATCAGACTACTCTTTGATCAACAAGATAAAGTACTTTGTCCTGTCCGATTATTTTTCAAAAAAATAGCATCGACGGTGACCAAGCAGCATAGCGGCACCTTTGTGTAGTCCCAGCCTAAGTCATGTTTTCTACCGGTACCCAGGTAGGCACCGGCGCATCTCAGACTTGTTGCTGCCGCTTTTTGAACCAGCCTTCCTGCCCGGCAATCGTGACCAGACGGAACACCAGCACGGCATGCATAACGCCGATCAACCCTGCCGGAGCATAGTCGTTGACGCTGAACATCTCCCATACTAGGGCCGGTAACACCAGAATCGGAAACCAGGCGATATAGCGGTAAAAGAATTTCTCAAAGCTGGAGATCGCTTGATTCTCTGTGGCTGTTTTCTTGTTTTTATTATCTTTTTTCACATCAACCTCGGAAAAATAGACGTTGCATCGCTGACTAAACAGTATGCTGGCAGACTGACAAAAGCCTGCTCTGGCGCTGCGTTGCACGTTCAGGAGCAAATCCTGACAGGCTTCTAATGGACCATACAAGCTATCAAATTGCCACTCGCCCTTGGTCGTAGGTCTGTTTAAAGGTCACGCATTGCCGGACAATATGCTAGTTTCTGATGCAGTACGGCGGCATAGTCCCACCGTTGGTTCAGCTACCCTACAGACTCTCTGCCGTTGGAACTCTGCCGGTTCATCATGAAATTGCCTATTGTTTATCACACCAACTATTCTTGCCCGTTCCCGGACAACCATCGCTTTGTCATGTCCAAGTTTGTGCGCCTGCACGACCATCTGTTACAGCAGGGTTATATCCACGATAATCTCTATCGGCCTGCCGCGGCTTCCATCGCCGACCTCGCCATTACCCACAGTCCGGTTTACCTGCAGGCTCTGGTTGACGATGCCATTGAGATGAAAGCCTGGCGACGCCTGGGCTTACCCTGGAGCCAGGGTTTGATAGACCGGACCCTGACCGCACCCAATGGCACCTTGCTGGCCGCCCGGCTGGCACTCCAGCATGGCATGGCCAGCCATCTCGCTGGCGGCACCCACCATGCTCATTATGATTTTGGCTCTGGTTTTTGCCTGGTCAACGATCTCGCCTATACCGCCCTGACTCTGCTGCAACGGCGAGAAGTCCAGCGTTTGCTGATTTTTGATCTGGATGTGCATCAGGGGGATGGCACTGCGGCTCTGCTGGAGCATGAGCCACGGGCATTTACTTGCTCGATTCACTGCGAGAAGAATTTTCCTTTCCGTAAACACCGCAGTGATCTTGATATTGGCCTTGGGCAATATCTCGATGATGCTGCCTATCTTACAGTTGTCAGGGACACCTTCGAACGCCTGATTCATGAACAGCAGCCAGAGCTGGTGATTTACGATGCCGGAGTTGATGTCTGGGAAGGGGATGAGCTCGGCCACCTGAATATAACCCTGGAGGGTATTCAGCAACGGGACCGCTGGGTGCTGGCATACTGCCAACAGCGCGGCATACCGGTTGTGACGGTCATTGGAGGTGGCTATGACAAGGATCACCAGCGCCTGGCAGAACGCCATGCCAGTGTGGTGAAAACCGCTTCCATACTGTTTGCTGAACAATAAGCAAACCCGCAGGTGTGTATGTACAGGTGTGATATTGATTGAACGCATAACAGATTAACAGATACAAAAACAGGCGCCATGGCGCCTGTTGCACATCATCTTCTGTCGTCAATCAGAACAGTATATGCGCCGCAAGATCGAAACCGCCCTGGGTAGATTGGGTTTCGTAGATGTGGTGGCCATCCTCCGCATCCTGCCAGCCAATCGACTTGAAGCCGTAACCCAGGTCAACATCCAGATGTTCATGGAACTGCCAGATTACGCCTGCGCCAAAGTTGAATGCAACGCCGGACAAGTCCTCACCATCGGCATAGTACTCTCCTGAATCATCGTAGGTGTACAACCCAAAGCCAATCAGCAGATAGGGTCTGACGACTTCGTAACGCCAAACAAACGAATAATCCACATCAAGGCCAGAGTATGATTCATCATCATAAAAATCGTTGTCATATTCTACATCAATGGTCGCCAAAGAGACTTCCAGGCGGTTGTCGTTATCAAACTGATAACCCAACCCGATCGATTGTTGCGAATACTCATAATCATAGGTAACAGAGTAACGACCTGATGTGTATTCCTCTTCTCCACTGCCGATAAAACCGGCTATTCCCACACCGGCATAAAACTGGCCAGCCATCACAGAGGATGAGGCAGCGACCATCAAGGGCAACAAGGCCCTGGAAAATACTTTGGACATAAGGACGCTCTCCTGAGCTTTGGGAACACGATATCGTATAAAATCGCACGAACAGGAGACAGAAAAATATTAACGGCCATCTGACATCCTGTCGGCAGAAAATAAAAAGCCCCCGAAGATTCGAGGGCTGCCGTCAAAAACAGGCGAAGCTTAGCGCTTGCCCAGTTTTTCACGGATTTGCTGAATGGTGCGCAGCTGGGCTGCGGCTTCAGCAAGCTGGGACAGAGCGCGGGAATAATCAAAGTCGGAACCTTGATTTGCCAGTGCTTGTTCAGCGTGTTTCTTGGCTTCCAGAGCGGCGGCTTCGTCAATATCGTGCGCACGAACTGCCGTATCAGCCAACACAGTCACCCGGTTTGGTTGAACTTCCAGATAACCACCAGAGACGTAAACAACCTCTTCGCTACCGCCTTGTCTGACGATACGAACCGGACCTGGTTTCAACGGGGTCAGCAAGGGCGCGTGGCCTGGTTCAATACCAAGCTCACCCATCAGGCCCGCAGCAATAACGCGCTCGACCAGACCGGAGAAGAGATTCTCTTCGGCACTGACAATATCGCAATGTACAGTGATCGCCATAAGGTATTCCTCAGGTTGAGGAGGTAAAGCCGGATGATTCCGGCCTTACCAGCCCGAATTACATGTTTTTGGCTTTTTCGACAGCTTCGTCGATCGTACCAACCATGTAGAAGGCTTGCTCTGGCAGGTCGTCGTAATCACCATTCAGGATACCCTGGAAACCACGGATGGTTTCTTTCAGTGATACATACTTGCCTGGCGCACCAGTAAACACTTCTGCCACATGGAATGGCTGGGACAGGAAGCGTTCGATTTTACGTGCACGAGCAACCAGCTGCTTGTCTTCGTCGGACAGTTCGTCCATACCCAGAATCGCAATGATGTCCTTCAGCTCTTTGTAGCGCTGCAGTACACCCTGAACGCCACGAGCGATGTCGTAGTGTTCGTTACCGATAACCAGTGGGTCCAGCTGACGGGAAGTAGAGTCCAGTGGATCGATCGCAGGGTAAATACCCTTGGATGCGATATCACGGCTCAGTACCACGGTGGAGTCCAAGTGGGCAAAGGTGGTTGCTGGCGATGGGTCAGTCAAGTCATCCGCAGGTACGTATACCGCCTGGATAGAAGTAATGGAACCGTTCTTGGTGGAGGTAATACGCTCCTGCAGAACACCCATTTCTTCAGCCAGAGTCGGCTGGTAACCTACTGCGGAAGGCATACGGCCCAGCAGTGCAGATACTTCGGTTCCCGCCAGGGTATAACGATAGATGTTGTCAACAAACAACAGTACGTCTTTACCTTCGTCACGGAATTTCTCTGCCATGGTCAGACCTGTCAGAGCCACACGCAGACGGTTGCCTGGGGGTTCGTTCATCTGGCCATAAACCATTGCTACTTTGGAAGCCGCTTTGTCATCCAGGTTTACAACCCCGGATTCCGCCATTTCGTAGTAGAAATCGTTACCTTCACGAGTCCGCTCACCAACACCTGCGAATACAGACAAACCGGAGTGAGCCTTTGCAATGTTGTTGATCAGTTCCATCATGTTTACGGTTTTACCAACACCGGCACCACCGAACAGTCCAACTTTACCACCCTTGGCGAACGGACAAACAAGGTCAATTACCTTGATGCCGGTTTCCAGCAGGTCAGTGGAGTTGGCTTGTTCGTCGAAGCCAGGTGCAGCACGGTGAATCGAATAACGTTCTTTCTCACCGATCTCGCCGCATTCATCAATAGGACGGCCAAGGACGTCCATGATGCGTCCCAATGTCTCAATACCAACCGGTACAGAGATTGGAGCGCCAGAGTTTGTTACCTGAAGGCCACGCTTGAGACCTTCTGTGGAGCCCATCGCAATAGTACGCACTACGCCATCACCCAGCTGTTGCTGAACTTCCAGAGTAGTTTCAGTACCATCAACGGTCAGGGCGTCGTAGACTTTGGGTACGCTGTCGCGTGGGAATTCCACGTCGATAACGGCACCGATAATCTGTACGATACGTCCGCTCATATTCGGTTCCTCTTAACCTTAAAACCTTCGTTCCCCGGCTTATACAGCCGCGGCGCCGCTAACGATTTCCGAAATTTCCTGGGTGATCGCTGCCTGACGAGCCTTGTTGTACAACAAATTCAGCTCGTTAATCATGTCGCCGGCGTTATCGGTGGCGTTCTTCATTGCCAACATACGCGCGGCCTGTTCACAGGCGTTGTTCTCAACCACACTCTGATACACTTGGGATTCGATGAAACGAACCAGCAAGCTGTCGATGATTTCCTCGGCAGCAGGTTCGTAGATATAATCCCATGAGTGATCCCGAGCGAATTCTTCATCTGCCTTCAGCGGCAATATTTGTTCCGCAACAGGTTGTTGGGTCATGGTGTTTACAAAACGATTGTGGACGATAAACAGACGATCAATCTTGCCTTCGTCAAATGCGTCCAGCATCACTTTTACCGAGCCGATCAGGCTGGCCAGTTCCGGCGCGTCACCCAAATGGGATTTTGCAGCCACAACATTGCCACCAAAACTGGAGAAAAACAGCGATGCCTTGGCACCGATAGAGCAGAAATCAACATCCACTCCTTCTCCTCTCCAGTTTTTTGTTTCCCGAGCAAGCAGCTTGAACAGATTATTGTTCAAACCACCACACAGGCCACGGTCGGAAGACACAACGATATAACCAACCCGTTTGACATCACGATCTTGCAGATAACGATGGCGGTATTCAGAAGTCGCGTTGGCCAGATGGCCAATTACGTTACGGATTTTTTCCGCGTAAGGGCGGCTTTTTTCCATACGCAGCTGAGCGCGACGCATTTTACTAACAGCCACTTTTTCCATGGCTGAAGTAATTTTCTGCGTGCTTTTTACACTCGTAATCTGCTCTTTAATTTCTTTACCGACTGCCATAACCAAGCTGCCTCACGTTGAAGGTTGAATCCTGCTGGCAACCATTACTGGTCGCCAGCGCCGGACTTACCAAGTCTGGGAGTTCTTGAAAGTTTCAATACACTCTTTCAGACTGGCCGCGATTTCGTTATTGAAGTCGCCCTTCACGTTGATCTTCGCCATCAGTTCAGCAAATTCGCTGTTGGCGTAGCTCAGCAGAGCAGCTTCAAAAGACTTGATCTTGGATACTTCAACGTCTTCCAGGAAGCCTTCGGTAGCAGCGTAAATCGACAATCCCATTTCTGCAGTGGACATCGGTGCATACTGACCTTGCTTCATCAGCTCGGTAACGGCTTTACCATGTTCCAGCTGTTTGCGAGTCGCTTCATCCAGGTCAGATGCGAACTGGGCGAATGCCGCCAATTCACGATACTGAGCCAAAGCCAGACGAATACCACCGCCCAGTTTCTTGATGATTTTGGTCTGCGCTGCACCACCAACACGAGAAACCGAAATACCGGCGTTCATCGCTGGACGTACGCCAGAGTTGAACAGGTTGGTTTCCAGGAAGATCTGACCATCGGTGATCGAAATCACGTTGGTTGGTACGAATGCCGAGACGTCACCGCCCTGGGTTTCAATGATTGGCAGAGCCGTCAGAGAACCGGTTTTGCCTTCAACACCGCTTACGCTTTTCACGTAATCAGGGTTAACGCGACAAGCACGTTCCAGCAAACGGGAGTGCAAATAGAAAACGTCACCAGGATATGCTTCACGACCCGGAGGACGTTTCAGCAACAATGAGATCTGACGGTAAGCCCAGGCTTGTTTGGTCAGGTCATCGTATACAATCAGGGCGTCTTCACCACGATCGAGGAAGTATTCTCCCATCGCACAGCCGGAATAGGGCGCCAGGAACTGCATTGCTGCAGGATCGGCAGCACCAGCAGCAACGATGATGGTATGTTCCATCGCGCCGTGCTCTTCCAGTTTACGAACGACGTTCGCAATGGAAGATTGCTTCTGGCCAATTGCAACGTAAACACATTTAACGCCGCTGCCTTTCTGGTTGATGATGGCATCAATCGCCATCGCTGACTTACCAGTCTGACGGTCACCAATGATCAGCTCACGCTGGCCACGGCCAACCGGCACCATGGAGTCAACCGCCTTGTAGCCTGTTGGCAGCGGCTGATCAACACCCTGACGAGCAATTACGCCAGGCGCAACGCGTTCAACAGGTGCCGAGGTGCTGGTCTCAATAGGACCTTTTCCGTCAATTGGGTGTCCCAGTGTGTTCACAACGCGACCCAGCATGGCTTCGCCGGTTGGAACTTCCAGGATACGGCCGGTACATTTCGCTTTCTGGCCTTCAGCCAGCGATTTGTATTCGCCCAGAATAACCGCGCCTACAGAGTCGCGTTCCAGGTTCATGGCCAGGCCGTATACACCGCCTTCAAATTCAATCATCTCACCGTACATTACGTCGGCAAGACCATGGATACGAACGATACCGTCGGATACGGATACAACGGTGCCCTCGTTCTGGGCTTGTGAAGTCACATCGAGACTTTCGATGCGCTTTTTGATGACTTCACTGATCTCGGATGGATTCAGTTGCTGCATGCATCGTCCCTCAAACTAGGATTTCATCGCTTCGGCCAACTTTGACAGCTTGCCTGTGAGTGAGCCGTCAATAACCAGGTCGCCTGCACGAATAATAGCGCCGCCGATGAGGGTCTCATCAACTTCGCTGGTCATGCGGACATCACGTTGCAGTTTGGCTTTAAGTGCCTGAGCGAGCTTGTTCGACTGTGCTTCGGTCAGTGCGTACGCAGAGGTCACTACGACATCTACTGCATTTTGCAGCTGGGCCTTCAGCTCTTCATAAAGAGCTGTAATTTCAGTCAACAGCGTCAGGCGCTTGTTTTCTGCCAGAACGTTTACCAGGTTTTTGGCTGCGTCATTAAGCTTTTCGCCACATACGTCAATCAAGGCTTGTGCTTGCTGTGCCGCAGTCAGAGAAGGATGTACCAGCACTTTCGCCATCTCGGCGTCGGATGCATATAAAGACAGCAGGGCCAGATCTTCTGACCATGCGTCCAGGGTTTTCTTCTCTTTTGCTTCAGCAAACACGGCCTTGGCGTATGGCCGAGCGAGAGTGGTTAATTCAGCCATGGCAACCTCGCTTAGAGTTCTTCAGTCAGTTGATTAAGCAGATCAGCATGAGCTGACGCATCGACTGACTTGCTCAGGATCTTGGTAGCGCCGGCAACAGCCAGCTCAGATACCTGTTTGCGCAGAACTTCTTTGGCACGGTTAACCTCTTGCTCAACTTCTGCTTGAGCAGCGGCTACCAGACGGTCACCCTCAGCGCGAGCGGTTTCTTTCGCTTCGTCGATGATTTGGTTGGCACGTTTGTTAGCCTGTTCGATGATTTCAGCCGCTTTTTCTTTGCTTTCACGCAGCTCGGAAATGGCTTTTTCCTGCGCCAGTTCCAGGTCACGTTCTGCACGGTTTGCTGCGTCCAGACCATCGGCAATTTTCTTTACACGTTCCTGCATTGCACTGGTCAAAGGCGGCCAGACAAATTTCATGCAGAACCAGACGAAAATCGCGAAGGCAATCAATTGACCGAGCATGGTCAGATTCATGTTCACGACGATTTACCTCTTACGAATTCGTTGGACAGGTTTCTTTCAAGACGATCAGGGATCGCTTGGATGATTAACCTGCTACAACGAAGATCAGGTACATCGCGATACCAACACCAATCATTGGAACAGCGTCCAGCAAACCAGCCATCAGGAAGGTTTTGGTCTGTAACTGAGGGCCCAGCTCAGGCTGACGGGCAGTACCTTCGATCAATTTACCACCCAGCAGGGCGAAACCGATACCAGTGCCGAGGGCACCCATACCAATCATGATTGAAGCAGCAATGTATACGAGTTCCATTAAAGACTCCTAAAGTTTAGTTACGTAGTTTGTTAAGGGTTAAATTTAAAATTGTCGGTCGATTCGCACTAGTGATCTTCGTGTGCCTGACTCAGGTAAACAATCGTCAGAACCATGAAGATAAATGCCTGTAGCGGAATCACCAGGATATGGAAGATTGCCCATGGCACGTTCAATACCCACTGCATATAGAACGGTAACAAGGCGATCAGAATAAACACAACCTCACCGGCGTACATGTTACCGAACAGTCGCAATGCCAAAGACAGTGGTTTGGTCAGTAAGCCCAGTACTTCCAGGAACAGGTTGAACGGGATCGCAATCGGGTGGTTAAAAGGTTTCAGGGTCAGTTCTCTGGTGAAGCCACCAATGCCCTTGACCTTGATGCTGTAGTAAATAATCAGCAGGAATACACCCAGCGACAGCCCCAGCGTTCCATTCGGGTCTGCGGTCGGTACGATCTTGAAGAATTCCAGCCCCATGGCATGAGCAATGCCGGGCACCAGATCAACTGGCAGCCATTTGAGGGAGTTCATCAGGAAGACCCAGACAAAAATCGTCAATGCCAACGGCGCAATCAATGGGTTTTTCCCATGAAATGTTTCCTTAACGGTGCCATCAACAAACTCAACCACTGCCTCAACAGAGTTCTGGAGCTTGCCAGGTACATCCGATGTAGCGTTTTTCGCCACTTTCCGGAACACCCACGCGAACAGGATACCCATAGCCAGAGACCAGCCGAGGGAATCCACGTGGATCGCCATGAAACCCATATCCTGAGCTTCCTGGCCGGTGTGCGCCATGGTCCAGGTATCGTGGGTCAGTACAGTTTCAGAACCATTCTTGTCGTGACGCACATACCCTTCGGGCAGTTTGCCAAATGTCAGATTGGTCAAATGATGAGCAATATACTCTTGGGAGTTTCCAGCCATCGTTCACTCTCAGTCCATAGTTTATAAATTGGCGACATGTGCTGAAGCGAGGTGCCCCAACTGCACTGTCATGAATCCTGCAAACAGTGCCAATGCATTCAGATGCTCAACCCGCTGGAAGATGACGATAAAACACAGCGCTGTCAGCAAAAACTTCCAGGATTCTCCCTGGTAGAGCGATTGTACAATCCTGCTGGCCGATCTGGCCCCGGTATAGCGGAATGCGCGCCAGACAAAGTAAGCGTTAGGCAGGGCACAGGCTAACCCGCCCAATAACGCCGACACGGCGGCTACATCACTATGTAACCAGGCAATCAAGGCAGAAATCAGCGTCAGGATCAGTTGTAAGATGACGATCCGATGCACAGGTGGACGCGGTACAGTAGACAACCTGATCTCACTAGTCGTTGAATTTCTGCTTTGGCCAGTGCGAAAGCGCGGTGATTATATGGGCAAGGTATCCGGCCTTCAACCAATTACCGGATCTATCTGTAATAAATTGGTCGTAGTGCTTTGGATGGTCTATGCACTATTGATACGTATCAATTCGGGCCATATGTCAAGCAAAACCCCTTGCTTGCACGGCTTTGTCTGGTCATTTGATCGCGTTGTTATTGTCCTTTCGCAGCAGAAATCATTTCCTTCAGATGTGACAGGCTTACTGCATATGGCTCAAAATGCCATCCAGCTCATCCAGGCTGGTGTAGTTGATCACCAGTTTTCCTTTCCCTTTGGCATTATGGCGAATGGACACACTGGCACCGAGGCGCTCTCCCAGCAGCCGCTCCAAGCGCTCGACATCGGGATCTGCAGGTGCAGGAACTGCGGCACTGGCTGATTGTTTTTGCTCATGGGCACGCACCAACGCTTCGGTTTGTCGTACCGTCAGGCCTTTGGCGACCACCTGGTCTGCTGCCTGGCTCTGCGCCTGATCACTCAGTCCCAGCAAGGCTCTGGCGTGGCCCATTTCCAGGTCGCCGTTTTCCAACAGGATTTTTACATCGGCGTTCAGGTTCATCAGCCGCAGCAAATTGGCCACGGTGGTACGGTTTTTTCCAACGGCCCGGGCAACTTCTTGCTGTGTCAGTTCAAATTCCTGCTGCAACCGGTGTAGTGCAATGGCTTCTTCCATCGGGTTGAGGTCTTCCCGCTGAATGTTTTCGATCAGCGCCATGGCAATGGCTGCGTCATCCGGCACATTCCGCACCAGCGCCGGAATTTGCGCCAGCCCGGCCAGACGACTGGCACGCCAGCGACGTTCTCCGGCGATGATTTCATAACGATCTTCCGAGCCCGTTAACAAACGCACCATGATTGGCTGCATCAGTCCTTGTGCCCGAATCGAGTCGGCCAGTTCTTCCAGAGCCTCTGGCTGAATATCCCGACGCGGCTGATACTGGCCTGGCTGAATCACATCCAGCGGCAAATAACTGAGGTCTTTATCGGCTGTGTCCCGCACCGGGCCGGCTGTTACCGACTCAGGGGTATCGTCATCCTGACCGGCATGCGACGCCGCCAACAGCGCATCAAGGCCACGCCCCAGGCCACGTTTACGTTTTATCATACCTTGATTCCGATCATGTCCGTTTTGAACATCTCTATTCAGGCCGTTACCACCCGGTGACGGCGATTCATTTCTCCGGCCAGGGCCAGGTAGGCCATGGCACCACGGGAATTACGGTCGTACAACAATGCCGGTATGCCGTAGCTGGGTGCTTCCGCCAGACGTACATTACGGGGGATGACGGTATCGTAAACCCGGTCACCGAAGTGGCTGATCAGTTGCGAGGAGACATCTTCGGTCAGGCTGTTGCGTGGGTCGTACATGGTACGCAGCAAACCTTCGATATACAGTTGTGGATTGTAGGCATCCTTGATCGAGTCGACGGTCTCCATCAGCGCACTCAGCCCTTCAAGGGCATAGTATTCACACTGCATCGGGATCAGTACCGCATCCGACGCAACCATTGCGTTAACGGTCAACATGCTGAGTGAGGGCGGGCAATCGATCAGGATATAATCGTAATTTGCTTGCACACTGGCCAATGCCTTGCGCAGCCGCTGCTCCCGACCGATAACATTGATCAACTCAACTTCCGCTGCGGTCAGGTCGCCATTGGAAGGAATCAGGTCATAGCCAGCCTCACCGGCGGGCACGATGGCTTCTTCTACTGTGCAGCGTTGCACCAGCACTTCGTACAACGAGGTTTCCAGTGCGTATTTGTCAATGCCGCTACCGGTGGTGGCATTACCCTGGGGGTCAAGATCAATCAGTAACACCCGGCGTTTGGTTGCCGCCAGTGAGGCAGCCAGGTTCACTGCCGTCGTCGTCTTGCCTACGCCACCTTTCTGATTGGTAATCGCCAGAATCATTGTCTTCGCTCTACAGGGATATTATTGATCAGTCGGTACATGGTCGTCGCCCGGCGCAGCGACCAATCGCAGCAGATGACGCTGACCTTCGACACCTGGCACTTCAATAATGGCAGCAGATGCCAACGTCACATCGGCAGGCAGAGCTTCAAGCTCTTCCTGGGGGTACTGGCCTTTCATGGCCAGATAGCAACCTTGCGGTGCCAGTAAATGACGGCACCAGATCACCATATCAGACAGCGAGGCAAATGCTCGACTGGCAATCATATCGAATGGCACCTCGGGATGATATGCCTCAACCCGATCATTCACGATAGTGACATTTTCCAGCCCTAGACTGGTACGAGCCTGGAACATAAAGCGCGTCTTTTTGCCGTTGCTATCGAGCAAGGTAAAGTGCCGTTGCGGATTCAGTATCGCCAGCACCATGCCTGGCAGGCCAGGGCCGGTACCCACATCCAGAATATGTGTTGCATCGCCAAGATGTGGCTGCACAGCAAGACTGTCGAGCAAGTGCAGGTCAACCATGACCGACGGCTCACGAATGGCGGTGAGGTTATACGCCTTGTTCCATTTGTGCAGCAGTTCCAGATAGCTCATCAACAGATCGCTGTGCTGATCACTCAGTTCGACATTCATCTGGGCAGCACCACGCACCAAGCGGGGGCGCAGTCCAGTTGGGAGAGAAGTTGCCATACTCATATATAAATGCCTTGAATCCTGCCAGGGGCGCGGATACTAGCACAAAGTCATCCGCGAATCGGAGCCAGCGACGTCAAAAGACCGAATGCACGGCAAGACTCCGGTACTTGTTGTTATTAAAGGCCAGTGTCAGGCCTCCATGCGATGCGCCATATTGCGTTTTTTCAGGTGAATCATGATCTGGCTGATCGCCGCTGGTGTCACCCCGGAAAGCCGTGAAGCAGCACCCAGGGTTTCCGGCTTGAGTTCAAACAGTTTCTGTTTCACTTCATTGGACAAGCCACCGATGGCATCGTAATTGAGGTCATCTGGCAGCAGCGTATTTTCATAACGCCGCAGTTGCTCGATATCTTCCAGCTGACGGGCTATATAGCCGTCGTACTTGGCCTGGATTTCCACTTGCTCGGCCACGCGCGGATCTTCACTGGATGGCTCGCCCTTGAGTCGGGCAATCATCGAATAGGTCAGGGCAGGGCGCTTGAGCAATTCGTGCAGATTGTATTCATGCGTAATCGCTGTTTCACCCAGTCCGGCCAAGGTCGCCGCTTCGGTGGAGCCGGGCTGTATCCAGGTGGTTTTCAAACGCTGTGCTTCGCGCTCAATCTGCTCTCGTTTTTCGCAAAAGGCCGCCCAGCGCTGATCACCAACAATACCAAGGTCACGACCAATCTCTGTCAGGCGCAGATCTGCGTTGTCTTCTCGCAGTATCAGGCGATACTCCGCCCGGCTGGTGAACATCCGGTACGGCTCTTTGGTGCCCATGGTGATCAGATCATCCACCAGCACGCCCATATAGGACTGATCACGACGTGGTACCCAGACGTCTTTTTCCAACGCCCGCAGCGCGGCATTCAAGCCTGCCAGCAAGCCCTGGGCACCGGCTTCTTCGTAACCTGTGGTGCCATTGATCTGACCGGCAAAAAACAGATTGTTGATACAGCGGGTCTCAAGGCTGTGTTTCAGTTGCTGCGGATCAAAATAATCGTATTCGATGGCATAACCCGGGCGCGTCACATGGGCCTGCTCAAAACCAGGGATGGAATGAATCAGATCCAGCTGAACATCAAACGGCAAACTGGTGGAAATACCGTTCGGGTACAGCTCATTGCTGTTTAACCCTTCTGGCTCAACAAAGACCTGATGGCTGCTTTTGTCTGCAAAGCGGGTGATCTTGTCTTCAATCGATGGGCAATAACGCGGGCCTATCCCTTCAATCACACCGGCGTACATGGGTGATCGATCAAGGTTGGCACGAATAATATCGTGGGTCCGTTCGTTGGTATGGGTAATGTAACAACTGACCTGCTCCGGATGCTCAGACAGCGACCCCATAAAGGACATCACCGGCAACGGCGTATCCCCCGGTTGTTCCTGCATCACGGAAAAATCCACACTGCGGCGGTCAATACGCGCCGGGGTGCCGGTTTTTAGCCGCCCGACAGCAAAAGGCATTTCCCGCAACCGTCGAGACAAAGCAGTAGAAGGCGGATCACCCGCACGGCCACCGCTGTGGTTTTCCATACCGATATGAATCAGGCCACCGAGGAAGGTACCCGTCGTCAACACCACGGACGTGGCATAAATCTTCATATTGGTGTGTGTCACCACGCCGCAAACGGTGCTGCCAACCCCATCACCATCCAGTATCAAATCATCACAAGAAGCCTGGAAAATATCCAGATTGGGCTGGTTTTCAACAATATGGCGAACAGCTGAACGATACAGAGCCCGATCAGCCTGGGCACGGGTAGCCCGTACCGCTGGCCCTTTGCGGCCGTTCAGGGTGCGAAATTGAATACCGCCGCGATCGGTTGCCCGTGCCATGGCGCCATCCAGTGCATCAATTTCTTTCACCAGATGACTTTTGCCAATACCGCCAATGGCTGGATTGCAGGACATCACTCCGACGGTGTCCGTGCTATGGGTCAGCAGCAGGGTCTTGCTACCGGTACGGGCCGACGCCAACGCAGCCTCTGTACCAGCATGACCACCACCTACCACAATCACGTCATATCGAACGGGGTATTCCACAGCCACCTCACCAAATCACAGGAATTACAAAAACGGGCGCGGATTATAGCAACTCCCTCAGCCCCCAGATAGAGCCTGTACAATATATAACCAGAACAACTATCCACAACCTTAAACACCCTGAATCGGGCTGTTTACAATGTTATCCACAGCCACCTCAAAACATAAATTTATCTTTTAAAATCAATATACTAGGCTGTTTATAAGAATCTTATAAACGCTAAAAAGCTAAAATAAGGCAAAAACCAGATAACAGTTATCCAGGGATAACCACCCCTTACACCATGGCTTTACCACATTTTCTAACAGGATTATCCACAAGCTGAAAACCTCAAACTCTCAAAACGATACTACCCACAGGGTGTCAACCAAACAGGCAGCCGCTCGCCGCCCACGGTCAATGAGATACAACACAAGGCAGGCTGACATTAATCAGCCAGAAAGAAAGGACTGGCGATCACAACAACCGCCAACAACAAGAAATAACGACCAAGGGGAAAAACGGGACCTAGCGGCTGTATTCCAGACGCAGCAATTCACTGTCAGAAGTGAAATAGAATTCCAGCATTCCCTCAGAAGTAATGGCTGCGTAGCCATCTACCGGGGTTGATACGGTAAAGAAATTGCAGCCAGAACGGCTGTAAATATGTGCTTTCAGCAGGGGATAGTCGGTATTCAGCAAAAAGAGTTCGCCATCAAAGCTGCAGCTGTCTGCACCCTGACCAACAAACTTGGCCCTGCCATCCACCTCGGTTATATAGAGGCTGGTCGTACCCGCCTGCCAAACACCCAGGGTATTCCACAAAGAAGAAGAGTTCTTCCAGCTGCCGTCGGCTTTCAGTGTTATGGCACCCGCATTCAGGCCGGTTGCATAAGTGCCCACAATCAGGCCGGTGCCATCGCTCTCATCAATCAGCAAGGCATCCACACCAACATTACTGGCTGTACCACTGGACATCATCTCGCCCTGCGCTTCATCGTTACCGGTGATCCAGCGGGATTCCAGACTCATGGAGACACTGCGCTCGGATGTGTCGTACTCAGCTGTACCGGTAAAACCACGGCTGTCATCAAAACCGTAGATATTGCCTTCGTATATCAAGAGCCGCACAGCGCCGCTTTGATCAAACTGACCGTCCCAAAAACCATTCAGCGCGATGGCACGATTATAAGAAGATTCATAGGCCTGATTATTACTTCCAGAAACACATCCGGAGCAACTCAATGCAGTCGTTATTATTGTTGTTATCGTGAAAACGCGCATGGCGATCCCTGGTAGATAAGCGGTTAGTTATCACAAGGAACAGCAACTTCCATCAGGAAAACTGTCCTGCAGCTAGCCTTTTCATCAAATATTCATAAAAATGTCAACAAAGATAGTGTTTTGCGTCACATTTAATGCCAAAAATGTGAACTTTTGCTAAATATGTCCTTTATCACCGGCTAATCACTGGTCTTCCCAAGAATGCCGGACATCCACCCCCCTATATCTGAAGGGGTCATATAAGCAACCGCCATGACTGCAGCATCTAACCGTTGCCAGGCTACCGGCAAGCTCGGGAACACAACCGGCTCAGAGGGTTGCCCAGGGCACAAAAGAGGCCATCAATACCGTTTTTTAGGCACCATTGCTCAAAAAACCGGCATATTTCTGATCCAGGCCATTCTATTGATTCCTAACACCCGATAGAATTTATCCAAGAGACATACAGGGAGAACGTGCCGTGAGCGATACCAGAGATCATCTCAAATCCATTGCGACTGATCAGATCTGCAAAAACAACCTGGCTGCAGCCAGTTTTCGAGAAATGGGCAAGGTAGCAGGGATCAAATCCAGCTCCGTGCATTATCACTTCAAAAGCCGGGACGCACTGTTACTGGAATTGGCTACCGACTACCAACAGGCTTTTTTTACGGAACTGCAACAGCGTACCGACGGCATCAGTAGCCCGCGGCAGCGACTGCAACATCTGTGCGACTTGTACATGGATCACTTCAGCAGCAATGGCCAGTGCCTTGCCCAGGCTTACAGCGCCGGTATGAACGAACTGACCGAAGACAGTCTGACAGCAATCCAGGCTTTTTATGATGCCTTGTACGAGTGGGTACTTGACTGCCTCAGCTCCGCCCGCTTCTTGCCGGTCTCTCGCGAAGCGCTGGCACGGGTCGTTGTATCTTCCTTGCAAGGTGCAATGGTTGCCGATCGTGTCCGGCCAGACACCCCTCATCTGGAGTCCGTCCGCGAATGGCTCGGGACATTGACCAGCCTTTGATAGACAAGGCTTTAAAAGTAAGCAACTGCTTACTTTTAAAGCTCTGGAATTCGCATAATATGCCCAACAATGAACTATCCAGCTTCTCAAAAATATTCCAAAAAATCTTCATACAAATAAACGCACTGATTCATTGATGATCTCTGTATCAGGCAATCCATCCGCCAGTAAACAACTCTGCTGCCAGGCGCCCTTGTTATCAGAAAGAAAGCACGGTATCGGCAACTGTTGCTGTTTCGCAATCAACAACAGTTTTTTGACAACGATAGTAAGAATGAGTCGCCATAAATATTTACATGCCCTTCGCGGCCAGTAACGCCAAAATATCGATCAGTTGCACAATGGCTGTTGGATGTAGCGCTGACTCGGGTTCATCAACAAAAACGACGGAAAAACGATTGCCTAACAGAGTATCCAGGATGGCTATTTTTTTGATGCCTTCGCTGTGCTGTGAATGGAGTATCTGGAGTTACCCTGCTTATCCCGATTAATCTCTGTATGCATTATATTACCGGAGTCAATGACGTTGGCTCCTGTTTTTGACCAGAACAAGACTCGCACCATCACTTGCCGATACAAAAAGATCCAAAAATCTTGCCCAGCAAGTCATCGGCACTGAATTCACCGGTAATCTCCCCCAGCGCTTTCTGAGCGTCGCGCAGGTCTTCGGCGAGGAGTTCCCCTGCTGCAAGCCCGGATAGCTGTTGTTGCCCCTGTTGCAGTGCGATACGGGCGCGTTCAAGGGCATCCAGATGGCGGCGTCGAGCCAAGAACCCGCCTTCGCCACCGGCATCAAACCCCATCACCTGTTTCAGATGCTGGCGCAAAGCGTCGATACCCAGTTGCTGACGGGCTGAAATCCGTAACACCGGAAAGGGGCCCTGGTTGTCCAGACCTGCAGTTTCGTTGGCAAGGTCGATCTTGTTGCGAATCACGGTCAGTCGACCGCTGCGAATCAGGGCGTCGGTTTCGGTGGCCAGACCCTGTTCGTCATAGAGTGCGTGCAGCAGTTGTTCCGGGCTGTGCTGGTCGCTTGTGGCGTCCATCATCAGCAGGATACGGTCGGCCTGGCGAATTTCGTCCCAGGCCCGCTGGATGCCGATACGTTCCACTTCGTCAGGGGCATCCCGCAGCCCTGCGGTATCCACTACGTGCAGAGGCATACCATCAATCTGGATATGTTCCTTCAGAACGTCGCGGGTGGTACCGGCAATGTCGGTCACGATCGCTCGCTCATGACCCGCCAGGGCGTTAAGCAGTGAGGACTTGCCAGCATTGGGACGTCCGGCAATCACGACGGTCATGCCTTCGCGCAGAATGGAGCCTCGGGTCGCTTCGGCCAGTACCTGTTCCAGCGCGGCCATAACCGTGACCAGTTTGGCGGCGACCTTGCCGTCGGAGAGAAAGTCGATTTCTTCTTCTGGAAAGTCCATCGCCGCTTCCACGTAGATACGCAGTTCGATCAGCTGATCGAGCAGCTGTTGTATGCGGCGGGAAAACTCTCCTTGCAATGAACGCAGGGCACAACGGGCCGCTTGTTCGGAGGCGGAATCAATCAGGTCGGCAATGGCTTCTGCCTGGGCCAGGTCCAGCTTGTCGTTCAGAAAAGCCCGTTCGGAAAACTCCCCCGGACGGGCCAGACGACAGCCCTGTGACACCAGTTCATTCAGCAACAAATCCAGCACCACCGGGCCGCCATGACCCTGGAATTCCACCACATCTTCGCCAGTAAACGAGTGGGGGCCGGGGAAAAAGAGGGTAATCCCTTCATCCAGAACGTCTCCGGAGGCAGCTTTCAGCGCACCATAATGGGCATGCCGGGGCCGGGGCTGATAACCAATCACCCGCTCTGCAATGGTTTGCGCTGCCGCGCCGGAAACTCGCACAATGCCAACGCCTCCACGGCCGGGAGCAGTGGCAATGGCGGCAATAGTGTCCTGATGAATGGTGTTACTCATGACAGCCTCACAGAGAGAAAGGGGATCGTTGCAGGTCGTCTTGCAGATACAAAAACGGGAGCCAATGGCTCCCGTGATCGCTGAAAACCAGCTTCAGCTGTTTTCTATCTGCTTGGTGATCACGTACTGCTGAGCAATCGACAGCAGATTGTTTACCACCCAGTACAGTACCAGACCAGCCGGGAACCAGAGGAAGAATACAGTCATCATCACTGGCATAAACTGCATCACCCGCGCCTGCATTGGATCTGGAGGGGTCGGGTTAAGACGCATCTGTACAAACATCGAAGCACCCATCAACAGCGGCAGAATGAAGTAAGGGTCCATCACCGACATGTCGGTAATCCAGAGTGCAAACGGTGCCTGACGCAGCTCAACCGATTCCATCAGTACCCAGTACAGAGAGATAAATACCGGCATCTGGATCAGCATTGGCAAGCAGCCACCGAGCGGATTGATCTTCTCTTTTTTGTACAGCGCCATCATTTCCTGGCCCAGTTTTTCACGGTTGTCGCCGTACTGTTCCTTGATCTGCTGCATTTTCGGGCCAACCTTGCGCATGTTGGCCATGGAGCGATAGCTCACTGCAGACGGGTAGAAAAACAGGATTTTCACACACAGGGTCAGCAGGATGATGGCCACACCCCAGTTGCCAACAATACTGTGGAAAAAGGTCAGCAAGAAGAACAACGGTTGGGCAATCCACCACAACCAGCCGTAATCGACGGTCAGTTCCAGGTGCGGTGCAATCTGTTCCAGCGAGTCCTGATCCTTGGGTCCAACATAGAGACTGGCACCGGTTTCACCGACAGTACCCGGTGCGACCACCATGGCCTGATCATAAAAACCGAAGATGTAGTTACCCTTGACGAAGCGACCATTGTAGGTGTGGGTCGCATCTTGTGACGGTACCCAGGCAGAGAGGAAATAATGCTGCAACATCGCAGCCCAGCCGCCTTCTTGCGGGTTTTTGTATACTTCGTCTTCAAGGTCATCGAAGGTGATTTTTTCGTAGCGATTTTCTTTGGTTGTCAAGGCAGCACCCAGATAGGCCTGCATGCCCATACCGCTACCAGCAGAAGGATCCGGAGAGGCATCCCGTTTCAGCTGGGCGTAAAACACCCCTTCCCATGGCTCGGATGAGTTGTTGTGAATCCGGTATTGCATGTCGATCAGGTAATTTCCCCGGTGAAAGGTAAATACTTTTTCGACCATACCCTTGTCTGTCTCGGTTGACAGCACAACCACCAGTTCATCGTCACCTTCGGTCAGCGTGTAGTCATTCTTTGCTGCACTGAAGAGCGCGCCACCATTGGTATCGATACCATCACGACCAATCAGGCCGCTTTGTGCCACGTAGGTACGGCGCTGGTTGTTTTCCAGCAATACAAACGGGATGTCCTTGGTTTCGATAGACGCCGGAAACTCCGGTAGCAACACTTCGGTCACTTCACCGCCGCGAGGGTTGATGGTTACTTGCAACACATCGGTCTTGATGCGGATCAGCTCACCGGATGGTGTCGGGGCACTCCCTGTGGAGCTGATCTGAGGTGCTTCCAGCTGCGGATGTTCCGCATCGGCTGTTACATCAGCAACGCTGGGTACATCCGGGATTGCCGGTGTTTCTGCCTGGATCGGCGCATCGATACGGGTTTTTTGCCCGTAATCGTCGTTCCAGGTAATGAAGATAAAATAGCTCGAAATGGCCAGGCCAAGGTATATAACCGTACGGCGGATATCCATGTTCAGGGTTTCCGTTGACAACAGTTGGAAGAATGTTTGGGTAAATCAGGTACCAGATCAACGCCGTGATCCCCCCAGGGGTGGCATCTGACCAAACGACGGATGGCGAGATAACCGCCACGCAAGGCACCGTATCGTGTTACCGCTTCAGCAGCATAAGACGAGCAGGTAGGGTAAAAACGACAGCGGGAGGGCAATAACGGACTGATGGCGTAGCGATAGCCGGCAATCAGCAACAGCAGTATTCGAGCTGCAAAACTAACGTCGCCGTCTTTTTTGATTGTTGCCGGACTTGCCATGGTTTGGTCGCTTTAATCGGAACCAGAGGGAGTCAATCATCTCACGTATCTGACGGTTGTCCAGTTCGGTAATTCCTGACCTCGCCAATACGACATAATCGTATGAACCCAGTTCGGGCTGGTGATGACGGAATGATTCCCGAATCAACCGTTTGACACGATTTCGATCGACAGCATGTCGAATTTGCTTCTTGGCTAACACAAACCCCAGACGCGGACGCTGTTGTTGGTTGCCAGAAGCAAGGACCAGCAATTGGGGAGTACTCCCGCGCCGTTCAGTATCATCAAAAACTCGTTTGAACTCAGCTGGTTTCAGCAATCGTGCATCACGGCCAAAGGTCAAATCGATCATCAGTAAACTGCGGTCGGGAGCTATCTGCCCGATCAGGCGCTCAGATTCTGACGGCCTTTGGCACGACGGCGAGTCAGGATCTGACGACCGCTTTTGGTAGCCATACGTGCACGGAAGCCGTGGTTGCGCTTGCGCTTCAGGACGCTTGGTTGAAATGTACGTTTCATATTCGGATACCCGGTTAATGTTTAGGGGTCAGTTTTTAAAGGGCGGCAATTGTATGAGAAAGCCGGATAAATGGCAATGACTGTTTCCTGACCAATTTTGATGACCGAATCGGTCAGCATAATTCCCCACAGTCCCAATATTATTATTTTGTATGAATTAGTGTTTGAAAAGAGATGGAGGACTGATGAAGTTATTATTATTACATCACGGTTTTTCTGTGGATAACCGGTCTAAGCTTTTGATTCCAATGAATTTATAGAGTTAATAACCAGGTCTTGTTCCAGTGATGAAGGTGGTATTAAGCTGACCGTAACCCGTGTGTGAAAGAGCAAGATATACCGTCGCTGTCTGATCGCCATCATTTGCTGTGGAGTAAATGGGTGATTACGGTCAGGTTTTCCACAGGTTGTTGGTTGGCAGTTTCGATGGTACTGAATTCACCCGCTGCGAGTCAGACTATTCTGTGGATAACTTCTGCCACTTTGGATACACTAGCGGCCTTGACCAAAACGTAAATTGAGGTGGGTGTGGCTGTTTTTTGGGATGAATGTTTACGGCATCTGGAGCATGAATTGCCGACCCAGCAGTACAACACCTGGATTCGACCTCTGATGGCGTCTGAGCAAAATCAGCGGTTGGTATTAAGTGCGCCAAACCGCTTTGTTCGGGATTGGGTCAAAGACAAATACCTGCAACGAATCCAGGAAATTCTTTCCGAGTTGAATGGCGGACGGCTGACTCACGTGGATCTGACCGTGGGTGAATCGCAGCCGATGTTTCGTGCGCCACCGCCTGCGCCGCGCCAGGCTGAACCACAGCCACCGGTGGCGCGTAATACGGCCTCCAGCTTTGCTGCCACTCGGGCACGAGCAGAAGATGATGAGCCAATGGTGGATGAATTCCAGCCGCCAGCGGTTACTGCCAAACCTCCGGTACAAATGCCTGTCAATACATCCGCGGCTTCCACTTCCCGCCGGGAAGTACAGGTAGAAGGAGGGGTAAAGCACCGTTCCTTCCTGAACCCGACATTTACCTTCCAGACTTTTGTTGAAGGTAAATCGAACCAGCTCGCCCACGCTGCAGCCCAGCAGGTTGCCGAAAACGCTGGCGGGTCGTACAACCCACTCTTTATATATGGTGGTGTTGGCCTGGGTAAAACCCACTTGATGCATGCGGTCGGCAATTATCTACAGTCAAAAAACCAGAACGCCAAGGTACTTTATGTACACTCCGAGCGTTTTGTACAGGATATGGTCAAGGCCCTGCAGCTGAATGCCATTAACGAATTCAAGCGTTTCTATCGCGGTCTGGATGCCTTGCTGATTGATGACATCCAGTTTTTCGCCGGTAAAGAGCGCTCCCAGGAAGAGTTCTTCCATACCTTCAACGCCTTGTTGGAAGGTGGTCAGCAAATGATTCTGACTTGTGACCGTTACCCAAAAGAAATTCATGGCCTTGAAGAGCGGTTGAAGAGTCGTTTTGGCTGGGGACTGACGGTCGGTGTTGAACCTCCCGAGCTTGAAACTCGGGTCGCCATCTTGATGAAAAAAGCAGAGCAAAGTGGGGTGCACTTACCCGATGATGCTGCTTTTTTTGTTGCCCAGCGCATTCGCTCCAATGTCCGGGAGTTGGAAGGTGCCCTGAAGCGAGTGATTGCCAGTGCGCAATTCACCGGCAGTGAAATCAACCTGCCGTTTATCAAGGAATCGCTGAAAGACCTGCTTGCTCTGCAAGAACGGCAAGTCAGTATTGATAATATCCAGCGGACCGTCGCCGAGTATTACAAAATCAAGATCTCTGATTTATCATCTAAGCGCCGAACACGATCGATCGCCCGCCCACGACAAGTGGCGATGGCGTTAAGCAAAGAGCTCACTAATCATAGTCTTCCCGAGATTGGCGAAGCCTTTGGTGGCAGAGATCATACGACGGTGTTGCACGCTTGTAGAAAAGTGAAAGAACTGCAACAAACCAACGCTGACGTTCTTGAAGATTACAAGAACCTGCTGCGTTCACTGACAACCTAGACCTGAGTGGAGAAACATGAAATTCGTAATCTCTAGGGAAGCTTTGCTACGCCCCCTGCAACTGGTGGCGGGTGTTGTTGAA
The DNA here is from genome assembly GCF_030548165.1 of Oceanobacter sp. 5_MG-2023. NCBI lineage: Bacteria > Pseudomonadati > Pseudomonadota > Gammaproteobacteria > Oceanospirillales > Oceanospirillaceae > Oceanobacter > Oceanobacter sp. 5_MG-2023. The sequence goes on from NZ_JAUORS010000001.1 coordinate 207,557, forward strand.
AAACGACAGACGTTACCGGTGCTCTCCAATGTATTGTTGGAAGTGCGTGGTCAGCAGTTATCCCTGACAGGGACCGATCTCGAGGTCGAACTGGTTGGCCGGGTAACGCTTGACGAAGCCGGTGTTGAAGGTGCTGTTACTGTGCCCGGCAAAAAACTGATGGATATTTGCCGCTCCTTGCAGGACGGTGCCCAGATAGAAATTGCCCTTGATGACCAGCGCGTGAATATCCGCTCTGGTCGTTCACGTTTTACCTTGTCCTCCTTGCCTGCCAGCGAATTTCCTAACGTTGAATCGGTGGGTGAAGAAAAAAGCTTTACCATGAGCCAACAGGTGTTACGCCGGGCGCTGGATCGCACCAGCTTTGCCATGGCGCAACAGGACGTACGGTATTATCTTAACGGCATGCTGTTTGAAGTCAGCACTGACTCACTGCGTACCGTTGCAACCGACGGCCACCGCCTGGCGACCTGCCGTGTTGATATATCCGGGCCGGATGAAGCCAGCCAGATTATCTTGCCACGCAAAGGCGTGCTGGAATTGGCAAAACTGCTGACAGACGCCGAGATGAGCGTGACCTTGTCTTTGAGTGGTAATCACTTACGCACCCAAACCGAGAATTTCACTTTTATCTCCAAGCTGGTTGATGGCAAGTTTCCGGATTACACCCGGGTAATTCCAAAAAATGGAACCAACGTCATGCTGGCCGATCGCCAGGAATTACGCCAGGTATTTGCCCGGACGGCGATTCTTTCCAACGAAAAGTATCGTGGTGTACGTTTGGTGCTGGCTCCGGATTTATTGCAAGTGTTTGCCAATAACCCTGAACAAGAAGAAGCCGAAGAATCTGTAGCCGTTCATTACAGTGGCGACTCCCTTGAAATGGGCTTTAACGTTGCCTACCTGCTGGACGTTATGTCTGTTATCAGTAATGAAAACGTCAAACTGACGCTGTCCGACGCAAATAGCAGTGCACTTCTGGAAGAACCGGAAGGTGGCGACTCGCTTTACGTTGTGATGCCGATGCGCTTGTAGGTATTTATGCCGATTCGGCGTTTGTCCGTTCGCGGTGTCCGTAATCTGGCACCGCTGACGATTCAGCCTCATTCCCGTGTTAACTTTATTTATGGTGATAACGGCAGCGGTAAAAGCAGCTTGCTGGAATCCATCGCCTTGCTGTCTTCCGGCAAATCTTTCCGTTCCAATCAGATTAAACAGCTGATCCTGCACGATGCGGATCGGCTTGAGCTGGAATGCGAGATGGGCGAGCCTGATGAAGAAAAAACACAGAACCTGTACAGCCTCCGTTTACGTAATGGTGACGTACTGTTTCGCCTTGATGGATCGGTACTGACATCCCAGGCGCAGGTCGCCAGTTGCTTGCCGGTTCAAGTGATTGAGCCCAATACCTTCCGGTTACTGGTTGGATCTCCAGAAGACCGCCGCCAGTTTCTTGATTGGGGAGTGTTCCATGTGGAACCTGGCTTTATCGAAGAATGGCGGATCTTCCGTAAGGTACTAAAACAACGCAACAGCGTGCTGAAACAAAAAGAAACCAGCTGGCTGGATGTTTGGGATGATGGCTTTATGGAAGCCAGCGAAAAGATTCACCAGTATCGCCTGGCTTATCTGAAAGATTTTGTGCCTCGCTTTGAGACTACGCTGGCAGCACTCGATGAAAGCATCAAGGTAGGATTACATTATTATCCCGGCTGGGAAAAGGACAGCCAGCTCAAGGATATTCTGGCCCGACAGCAAGAGCGGGATTTACAGCTGGGCTATACTCAGTCTGGCCCACATCGGGCAGAGCTGCGTATTCGAGTGAATAAATTACCGGCAGCGGATGTACTGTCGCGAGGCCAGCAAAAAACAGTGGTGGCAGCACTGAAGCTTACCCAGGGAATTCTGTATAAGCAAAGCTGTGGTAATGCGCCTATTTACCTGGTCGATGACCTGGCCTCAGAGCTGGATTCCCGGCACCGTTTGGCTTTATGCCAGGTGCTGGAAGATTTAAAATGTCAGGTATTTATTACAAGTATAGAAAAGCAGCAACTGATGGACAGCTGGACCCCCTCCGACTTCAAGGTGTTTCATGTGGAACACGGCAAAATCGAAGAAGAAAGCCTTTCCTGATCACCTGATCCAACAAGCAGTTGTTGATGCTATTTCCGCCCAAGAGGAACACTGAATGAGTGAGCAGAGTTACGATTCGTCCAGTATTAAAGTACTGAAAGGCCTAGATGCCGTTCGCAAGCGCCCAGGCATGTATATCGGTGATACGGACGATGGCACCGGCCTGCATCATATGGTGTTTGAGGTGGTTGATAACTCCATTGATGAAGCCTTGGCGGGTTATTGTGACAGCGTTAATGTCGTTATTCACACGGACAATTCGGTATCGGTATCGGATAACGGCCGAGGTATCCCCACCGAGATTCACGAAGAAGAAGGTGTCTCTGCTGCGGAAGTGATTCTGACGGTACTGCATGCTGGCGGCAAGTTTGATGACAACAGCTATAAGGTTTCAGGTGGATTACACGGCGTGGGTGTTTCCGTCGTCAATGCGTTATCTGAAAGCCTGAAAATGACCATTCGCCGTGGTGGCAAACTGTTCGAACAGGAATACAGCCACGGTGTGCCAGATTACCCATTGCGGGAAGTGGGTGTCAGTGACACCACCGGCACCATGGTGACTTTTTTACCATCAAAAGAAACCTTCACCAAAACCGAATTCTCCTATGAGTACCTGGCCAAACGCCTGCGGGAATTATCCTTCCTGAACTCTGGTGTTCGCATTTATTTAAAAGATGAGCGAGTCGCCGATAAAGAAGACGTTTTTGAGTTTGAAGGTGGGTTAGCCTCCTTCGTAAAATATCTCAATGACGGCAAAACCGCCCTGAACGACGTTTTCCATTTTAATGCTGAGCGTGAAGACGGTATTGCTGTGGAAGTGGCGATGCAGTGGAACGACTCCTTCCAGGAAAATATCTTCTGCTACACCAACAACATTCCACAACGGGATGGTGGTAGTCACCTGGCCGGTTTCCGTGCGGCCCTGACGCGTACCCTGAATACCTATATTGAAAAAGAAGGTCTGGCGAAAAAAGCCAAAGTGGCTACCACTGGTGACGATGCCCGCGAAGGCCTGACCGCGATTATTTCGGTCAAGGTACCTGATCCAAAATTCAGCTCCCAGACCAAAGACAAGCTGGTATCTTCTGAAGTGAAACCTGCGGTGGAGCAGGAGATGGGACGCCTGTTCAGTGAATATCTGATGGAAAACCCGTCTCAGGCAAAAGACCTGGTTGGCAAAATGATCGATGCTGCCCGTGCTCGTGACGCCGCTCGTCGTGCTCGTGAAATGACACGCCGTAAAGGCGCATTGGATATTGCCGGTCTGCCTGGCAAGCTGGCGGACTGTCAGGAAAAAGATCCAGCCTTGTCAGAAGTCTACCTGGTGGAAGGGGACTCGGCCGGCGGCTCCGCCAAGCAAGGCCGGGATCGTCGTACTCAGGCAATTTTGCCGTTGAAAGGTAAAATCCTCAACGTTGAAAAAGCCCGCTTTGACAAAATGCTGTCGTCAGCAGAAGTCGGCACCCTGATTACTGCATTGGGCTGTGGCATTGGCCGGGAAGAATTTAACCCCGACAAATTGCGTTATCACAGCATTATTATCATGACCGATGCGGACGTGGATGGGGCGCACATCCGGACGCTGTTGCTGACCTTCTTCTTCCGCCAAATGCCAGAAATCATTGAACGTGGTCATGTGTATATTGCCCAGCCGCCGTTGTACAAAATCAAACGTGGCAAGCAAGAGCAGTACATCAAGGATGAAGAAGCGATGGAGGAGTACCTGACTCATATCGCTTTGGAAAAAGCCGCACTTCATCCGTCAGCGGATGCGCCAGCCATAACGGACACGGCTTTTGCTGAACTGGTTGCCGACTATCGGGCAGCACAAGAGATCGTACAGCGCTTGTCTGGCCTGATTCCTCAAGCCGTATTGCATCAGCTACTGACGCTGCCTGTTGTGGAAGCCTCTGCTCTGGGTGATGAAGCCTTTGTGAAAAACTGGGCTGCGCAGCTGGACGCAGTACTGCCGGATGCTGGCCGCAGTGGCAACCATTTCCACGTGGAACATATCCAGGATACTGAGCGTAACGAGTTTAATGTACTGGTTAAGGTCATTACTCATGGTGTGCCACGTGATTATATTCTCGATCGTGAATTTTTTACCGGTTCCGGTTATCGCAGATTGTCGATGATCAGCCAACGCCTGAGCGATACATTGGAAAGTGATGCCTATATTCAACGAGGGGAGCGTGTTTATCCTATCGTTGATTTCTGGGATGCAATTCAATGGCTGCTGAATGAAGCCAAAAAAGGCTTCAATATCCAGCGCTATAAAGGTCTGGGAGAGATGAACCCGGATCAATTGTGGGAGACCACCATGGACCCGAATACCCGTCGTATGCTGCGGGTTGGTATCGAGGATGCCATTTCCGCCGACAAGATGTTCACAACCCTGATGGGTGATGAAGTGGAACCGCGTCGCGCCTTTATCGAAGCCAATGCATTAAACGTAGCGAACCTGGATTTCTGATTTCTCCAGTGTTTATCAGGCCCCGGCGGAGGTATCTCGGTCGGGGCTTTTTTATTTCAGGCTTTTGAGTGGCAAGATTCTGTCACTGAAAAAACGCATCAAAAAATTTCATCCACTGAGTTATCCACAGAAATGTCCGGTCAGCAGGGGATGATTGACTCAATAGTGCTTGTCCCAAAGAGAGCTGCTATATAGTGGGTGGCAAGCTACAATAACCCAGCATTGGCCGAAGCCTGCTTGTTGCTGCCAGACGAGTGCTTCGGGTATCCCGTAATCCAGATCGACAGGAATGATTCATGATTATCAAACCGAGAGTGCGCGGTTTTATGTGTGTAACAACCCACCCAAGTGGTTGTGAAGCAAACGTTAAAGAGCAAATTGACTTTATCAAGGCACAGGGCAAGATCGATATGCCCAAGCGTGTCCTGGTGATTGGTGCTTCGACCGGTTATGGCCTGGCTGCACGTATTGCGGCTGCCTTTGGTGCAGGTGCATCCACACTCGGTGTGTTTTTTGAAAAAGAAGGAACAGAGAAAAAACCAGGCAGTGCTGGTTGGTACAACTCGGCGGCGTTCCATCAATTTGCTGAAGCCGATGGCTTGTATGCAAAAAGTATCAACGGTGATGCCTTTACCAATGCGATCAAGCAAAAAACCATCGACGCCATCAAGGCCGATATGGGTCAAGTCGACCTGGTTATTTACAGTCTGGCTGCTCCTCGTCGCCAGCACCCGGTAACCGGAGTTGTCCATAACTCGACCCTGAAACCCATCGGTAAAGACGTTACCCTGCGAGGTATCAATACCGATAAGGAAATCATTCAGGACTTCACCTTGCCAGCCGCTTCTCAAGAAGATATCGACAATACGGTTGCCGTTATGGGTGGTGAAGACTGGCAGATGTGGATCGATGCGCTGGATGCTGCCGGGGTATTGGCGGATGGTGCCAAAACATCTGCGTTTACCTACCTCGGCGACAAGGTAACCTGGGATCTGTACTGGGGCGGTACCATTGGCCAGGCGAAGCAAGATCTCGACAAACGAGTGATCGCTATCCGTGAAAAACTGGCGGCCAAAGGCGGCGATGCCCGGGTTGCTGTGTTAAAAGCCGTTGTGACACAAGCCAGCTCCGCCATTCCAATTATGCCACTGTACCTGTCGCTGCTATTCAAAGTGATGAAAGAGCAGGGTACTCACGAAGGCTGTATCGAACAGCTGTATCGCCTGTACAGCGAGTGCCTGTATTCAGATACTCCACGTCTGGATGATGAAGGACGTGCCCGGGTTGATGAACTGGAGCTGATTCCGGAAGTACAAAAAGCCGTTGAAGATGCCTGGGATACCATCACCACGGACACCATCGCGACCGATACCGACTTTGCCGGTTACAAGGCAGAGTTCTTGCGCCTGTTTGGTTTCGGCCTGGAAGGCGTAGACTACGAAGCCGATGTTAATCCGCTGGTCACCATCAAAGGCATGGTCGAGTAATTCGGACCATGCCTGAATGTTCCGGGCTTTGGTGTTCCGGGCCAGAGTGGGCGATTGAAAGCGGGGCTGAAGCCGGGGTGTAGGGTGTGTGAGTAGATCAGTGCCAGAGAATCAGACTGGTACTGGCAGACGATAAAGAGAGTGAAACGGCGACGTGTTTCACGTGAAACACACTCTTTAGCCAGCGATGATCAGCCAAGCCATCAAGACAAGAGCCAAGCCACACTGGCGACAGGCACACTCAGAAGAACAGTAAAAAAGCCGATGATTCCCAAAGAATCATCGGCTTTTTTATGGCTCTCTTGTTATGCGCTAAGCGATAGCGTGCAATATCCAAGTAAGGTCAGAATTCACGACAGGACGACCGGAACCATAAGCCCGAATGTTCCACATGGAACAGGATGGCCCAGAGTGAGCGCAACCAGGCGTCACAATATCCAGACCAATAAAAACGGCCCTCAGGTTAACCAGAGAGCCGTTGTTAAAACCAATCTGTGTGGTGTTTGCTGTGTGCTGGCTAGAAGCGCTTGCCGCTGGTCACGGCTTCCACATACTCACCCTGGAATGGCAGATCAGAAATACGATCGACCTGCTCGTTGATCCAGGTTTCAGTCAGTTCATTCAAGTCGGCAGTACTCATACCTGCGGTTTCGATGGGAGCACTGATCACCATACGAATAACCCCCGGCGATTTTACCCAATGAGTGTTGGGCCAATGCTCGGAAGAGTTATGGGCAATGGTGATAACAGGAGCAGCGGTTTTGGTCGCCAGCATGGCCCCTCCCTTGGAAAACAGCTTGCGCTTGCCCGAAGGAATACGGCTGCCTTCTGGAAAGACCAGCACGTGAATACCTGCCTTCAGCCGCACCTCACCTTGCTGAATGACTTGCTTGAGAGCGTTGGTCTTTTTATTACGATTAATAAAAATGGGTTGAATCAACTGTAAACCCCAGCCAAAAAACGGCAGGTAAGACAGCTCTTTCTTGACCACCTGCACGTGCGGGTAGATCAGTGTTGGCAGCATAAAGGTCTCCCAGGTGCTCTGGTGTTTGCTGATCAGCACATAGCCACGGCCATCGCTGGGAATATTTTCCCGGCCTTCGACCTCACAGCGAATACCTGCAATCCAGCGCAAACCAAAAATAACCAGGCGGCAATGAATGCCCATTACCCAATAGTTACGTGCCTTGAGCGGTAAAAAAGGGCCAATCAATAAACTGGGGATAAACCAGATAACGGTGACTACCGTCAGCCAAATGTAAAAAAGGATACTGCGTAGTTTATGGCTGAACGGTGAGTTTGGAACGTCGGCAGCGGCCGAATAACTGGAGCTGTTCATCATGCTGAAGAAGCCTTGTTGAAAATCAAACTGTCTGCGTGTTTATACCATTGCCATGAGGTTTTGATTGTTACGTCATTTCCTATGACTGTTTCCCTGTGGGCACGGGCACTGCACCGGACTCCAAGCAGATTGTGGGCTACAGGGCCTGCCAGCCAGACTACCTGACCCGGCTCCGACACACCAAGTATTCGTGAGGCTATCGAGCTATCAGTCAGGCCCGGTTATTGGGTTTTGATTTTCCGAATTGAGGAATTGATCTACCCAGGATGACAGATCATCAAACACGGCGGTATGGGCGAGTGTTGGGTGAGTGGCCAGCTTGTTTTCCGAGCCACGGCCCTTGCCGGTGCGCACCAGTATCGGTGTACATCCAGCTGCGGTACCGGCTTCGAGATCCCGGATAGAATCGCCGACCATGACAGCCCCTTGGGCGGAGACTCCCAGCACCTGTTCAATCTGATGGATCAGGCCAGGTAATGGCTTGCGGCAATCACACTGATCCCCAGGGCCATGGGGACACCAGGCAATATGGGCAAGATGACCGCCCTCGGCTTCAATCAAGGCATTCATTTTGCTGTGCATGGCATCGAGATCATCCTGATGGAAATAACCCCGGGCCAACCCCGACTGATTGGTGGCGACGGCTACCTGATAACCTGCCTGGCACAGGCGGCCGACGGCTTTGGCACTGCCGGGAATAGCGATCCATTCCGCGGCAGATTTGACGTAAGCATCGGAGTCCTGATTAAGGACGCCATCACGATCGAGAATAATCAGTGACATGGGATTGATCTCCGAGGGCATGGCACAGGCCAGTGTATCCATCATTCAGTGTGAGCGAACACACAAAAGCCCGGACCAGCCGGGCTTTTGTAGTCAGAGACAGACGATTGAGCCGCTTATATTGCTTGCCGTTGTCTGTGTGCCAGTTCAGCAGGTTTTAACCTTGCAGCAGGCTGATGTCAGCGATGGCAACAAACATCGCCCGTAGCTGCTTCAGCAGCGCCAGACGGTTGTTTTTGATCGCTTCGTCATCCGCCATCACCATGACATTATCAAAGAAGTTATCGACCACATCACGCAAGGTGGACAATACCGTCAAGGCACCTTCGTAATCGCCGCGTTTGATAACCGGGCCAACCAGATCGGCCAGCGCCGTGACTTCTTCAAACAGGGCTTTTTCCTGTACTTCCTGCAGCAGCTCGGCGTTGACTTCGGCTGTGATGGTATCGCCGCCGTTTTTGGCCAGAATATTGGAAACCCGTTTGTTGGCAGCGGCCAATGCCGCGGCTGATTCCAGCTGGCTGAAAGCGTGTACGGCTTTCACCCGACGGTCAATATCGAGCGGCTGGGTAATGCCGAGGGCACGGACCGAGAGGAACACATCCGCCGGAATATGCGCATCCTGGTACCAGGCACTGAAGCGGTCGAGCAGATACTCTGCCAGGGCAGCCTTGGTGTCGGCTTGTAATTCAATCGGCCAGTCATTGTCGAGTGCCCAGTCGAGCAGATCCGACAGATCGATATTGATCTTCTTTTCCACCAGAATACGTAATACACCGAGAGAGGCACGACGCAGGGCAAACGGGTCTTTGGAGCCGGTGGGCAGTTGGCCAATGCCAAACAGCCCGGCCAGTGAGTCCAGCCGGTCGGCCAACGCAATGGCAGTACCGGTTGCGGTATCGGGCAGTGCATCACCGGCAAAGGCGGGCATGTACTGCTCAATCATGGCGGCGGCGACATCGGCGTGTTCACCATCGTGCTCGGCGTAATATTTACCCGCCAGACCTTGCAGGTCGGTGAACTCGAATACCATGTTGGAGACCAGATCGTTTTTACACAATCGGGCGGCTCGCTCAACCAGAGCGGTATCAGCGTTCATGGCGCTGGCAATTTTCTGCCCCAGCGTTGAGATGCGGCGGGCCTTGTCGGCGATGGAGCCGAGGCTGTTGACCCAGACAACGTTCTCGAGCTTGTCGAAACGGCTCGCCAGCGGCTGCTTGCGGTCGGTATCCCAGAAGAATTTGGCATCGGCCAGACGTGGACGAATCACTCGCTCGTTGCCGGAAATCACCTGGGCCGGATCTTTTGATTCGATATTGGCGACGGTAATAAAGTTGTTCAGCAGCTGGCCATCTTTCATTACGTGGAAGTATTTCTGGTGCTCTTTCATGGAAGAGACCAGTGCTTCCGCCGGAACGGTCAGAAAGCTTTCATCAAATGAACCCGCCAGGGCGACAGGCCACTCATTAAGCGCGGTGACTTCTTCGAGCAAGTCGTCACTGATAACCGCTTCACCACCCAGTTTTTCACCGGCGGCTTTTACCTGTTTGGCAATCAGCTCCGAACGTTCGGCAAAACTGGCCATCACATAGGCAGCACGCAAGGTTTCTTCGTACTCGGCCGGTGAGTTGATACTTACTTCACCAGGTGCATGGAAGCGGTGACCCATGGAGGTGTTACCGGCTTGCAAGCCCAGTATTTCAGCGTCGACAACGGCGTTACCAAACAGCATCACCAACCATTGTACTGGCCGGACAAATTCAACCCGGGAGTCACCCCAGCGCATGCGCTTGGGAATCGGCAGCTTGTCGAGGCTGGTCTGTACGATGGCAGGCAGCAACTCAACCGTTTGTTTACCCTTGATCGTGCGCTGGATCATCAGCTTGCCAGCGTTTTTACCGGCAGATTCGGGAGCGGTTTGTAACTCACTGGCATCGACACCGGCACGGGCGGCAAAACCTGCCGCCGCCTTGGTCAGATTGCCGTCGGCATCGTAGGCGATTTTGGCCGGTGGGCCATAGAGGGTTTCCTGCTGATCGGCTTGTTGCTCGGCGAGGCCGGTAATACGCACGGCCATACGTCGTGGTGCAGCAAAAATGGTGACCTTGTCAGTCGTCAGGCAGGCGTCGTTCAGGCCATTGACGATGCCGTCGGCAAAGGCTTCCGACAGGCTTTTTAATGCCATGGGTGGCAGTTCTTCGGTACCCAGCTCTACCAGAAAATCTTGAGTGGCCATTATTTGTTCTCCCCAGCCGCTTGGGCTGCTTCTTTCTCAGCCTTCTTGCGTGCTTTTTCAGCGTCCTTTTCTTTATCGGCTAACCACTTGGCCAGCACTTCCTCACGAATACCGTCTTCGGCCAGCGGGAAGCCACGTTCGGCACGACTGTCGTAATAACAGTGAGCGACGGCACGGGCGAGGGTGCGAACACGCAGAATATAGCCCTGACGCTCGGTGACAGAAATCGCCCCGCGTGCATCCAGCAGGTTAAAGGTGTGCGAGGCTTTCAGGGTTTGTTCGTAGGCTGGCAGTGGCAGGTTGGCAGCGACCAGCTTGGTGCAGTCTTTTTCGTATTGATCGAAGGCCTGGAATAAAAAGTCGACATCGGCGAATTCAAAATTGTAGGTGGATTGCTCCACTTCGTTTTGATGGAAGACGTCGCCGTAGGTGACTGGCTCTCCGTCGGGGCCATAGGTCCAGACGAGGTCGTAGACCGAGTCGACTTCCTGCAGGTACATGGCGATCCGTTCGAGACCGTAGGTGATTTCACCCATGACCGGGAAACATTCCAACCCACCGGCTTGCTGGAAGTAGGTGAACTGGGTGACTTCCATACCGTTGAGCCAGACTTCCCAGCCCAGACCCCAGGCGCCCAGTGTTGGCGATTCCCAGTTGTCTTCTACAAAACGGATGTCGTGGATCAGGGTATCAACCCCAAGCACATTCAGAGAGCCAAGGTACAGCTCCTGGAAGTTGGCTGGGGAAGGCTTCATGACCACCTGGAACTGATAATAGTGCTGCAGGCGATTGGGGTTTTCACCGTAACGGCCATCGGTGGGACGACGGCTGGGCTGAACGTAGGCCGAGTTCCATTTTTCCGGGCCAATGGCGCGTAAAAAAGTGTGTACATGGAAAGTACCGGCCCCGACTTCGAGGTCCAGTGGCTGGTTGATAACACAGCCCTGATCGGACCAGTACTCTTGCAGGGCGGCAATCATGCCCTGAAAGGTTTTGACGTTATGGCGACTCTGACTCACAGCTTCTACCCCTGGGGAGATGTTCCTGAAAAACAAAGGCCGGGATTATAGCAGCGCTGGAGGTTGAAGACAGAGGCAATCCGTCATGAGGGTCTTGCAGGCCCTGGCAGAGGAACAAGGGATAGCCAGCCTGTACGGCGATCAACGGAACAGGCGCAGCGGATGCCGGCCAACCATCACTCTACCGGTCGGCGAAATCGAGCCGCTGTTAATGCTGTATATGAGGCAGAACAATACAGACTTCTGCGCCCCCTTTGGGCAGGTTGCCACAACTGACACGGCCTTGCTGCTCGCCTTGTTTGTGATGGCGGGCAATTTCACCGATCAGGTAAAGGCCGAGGCCACTGCCACCGTTTTTGGTGGTGATACGCTCGCCGTTCAGGATGCTTTGATCAAAACCGTGGCCGTTGTCTTCGACCCGGAAAACCAGCGTGTTGTTGCCGCTCTCGATGGCGGCACTGAGACGGATACGCGTGGCACCGGCCTGGGCGCTGTTGGTGATCAGCGTCACCAGTGCCATATGCACCAGATCTTCGCTGTAAAAACCCTGAATGGCTTCGTCGATGTTGTTTTCAAAACGAATATTGGGAAACTGCAACTGGGTTGAATCGATGGCATCGAGGACGGTGTCGTGGGGCCAGGCATCATCGAGGGGGAAATCACGCTCTTTTTCCATCCGGAACAGCGTCATCATCTGGATGGCGTCGTTTTGCAGGCGGCTGGTGTTCTGCAAAATCGGCTTGAGATAGGCATGGTAGCGTTCAGGAATATGCGTCAGCGCTTCCTGTTCGCACGCCAGCAGCGTTTGCAGCTGGTTTTTCAGGTCGTGGATGACCGCACCGATCATGTAATCAAATTTCATGAAGCAAGCTCCTGGAGCAAGCGAGTAAAGTGGTTCATCGAGCGCCGGGAGCGCACAAACGGTTCAGGGACAAGCGTTACACCATCTCGTCCGCGACCACTATGGATATCCGGGACAGATATCTGTGGCGTTAGCGATTTTGCCGTTTGCCGCCAGGGCAGTGCTCAGAGGCACTTTAGCGTTGAGGCGTGTCTCTGTCACCTCGTGCGGCCAGGATTCGTGATGGTGTCCCTCCGTGGATTGGCTGTCCAGCTTCTCAGTATAGACGATGCCGCTGTCTGGACAGGATTGAACCTTTATCGTCAACGTCATGCCAGTGTCATTTTGAGCCAGCTGCTATAACACTTGCCTGAATAAACACAGGTCGTACACTGCGCTTTTCAAGTCAGAACAGTGAGAAGCGGTGAAACAGATTACCGGATATTGGATGATTGGCCTTGTTCGCTTGCTGGGACTGCTGCCCTTGGGGCTGACCCAGCGTATTGGACGTGGCCTGGGCTGGCTGCTGTGGTTACGCCGCACCCGGTCACGGGAAGTGGCGCGGGTGAACCTGGCGTTGACGGCGCCGGATATGGACACCGCAGAGCGCGATCAATTACTGAAAAAAACCTTGCTGCACAACGGCATGACCGGTGCAGAGATGGGTGTTTTCTGGGGCAAGAATACGATCGATGTACTGAGCCTGATACGACGGGTGCATAACGCCAAACTGTTGGATGATGCCTTGGCCGACAGCCGGGGTGTCTTGATTCTGGCCCCTCATATTGGCAACTGGGAGCAGCTGAATACCTACCTCAGTAACCGCTGCCAGATCACCATCATGTTCAAGCCGGCAAAGAATCCGCAGTTTGATAGCTGGATGCGACAGCGTCGCCAGAACACCGGTGCGACACTGGTGCCGACCACGGCCGGAGGCGTACGGGCGCTGTTCAAAACGCTGCAGCAAGGGAGCGTGGCGGGCTTTTTGCCGGATCAGGAACCTGAGCGTCGCAGTGGCGTGATCGTCCCTTTTATGGGCGTTCCAACACTGACGCCGCGCATGCCCCACGAGCTGTTACAGCGGACCGGGGCACGGGCGTTAATGGCGTTTGCCTTGCGTCGCCCTGATGCCGAGGGGTTTGATGTGCACTTTCTGGAACCGGATGCCGATATCTACAGCAAGGATGCCGACGTTGCCTGCACCGCACTGAACCGCAGTGTCGAGCAAGTGGTCGCCATGGCACCGGAGCAATACCAGTGGACGTACAAACGCTTCAAGCGTCAGCCCGATGGCACCCCTAGCCCGTATAAAGCAGCCGGGGTACCCTGAGACAAGCGCCCGTGTTGCGGGCGCACTCAGCCGCGCCAGAACGATGGGCTGATCAGCACCAGCAAGGTAAAAATTTCCAGCCGCCCCAGCAGCATGGTGAGAGCGCAAATCCACTTGGCAGCATCACTGATATCACCGTAGTGAGTGGCCACTTCTCCAAGGCCCGGACCGAGGTTGTTGAGGCAGGCACCGACGGCGGAAAAGGCCGTTACGTGGTCGAGCCCGGTGGCCAGTAGCAGCAGCATCATCACCATGTAGGTGAGAACATACAGGGCAAAAAATCCCCACACGGCTTCCAGTACCCGTTCGGATACCGGCTGACGGCCGATTTTCACAGGAATCACGGCATTGGGGTGCACCAGCCGATTAATCTCACGATTTCCCTGTTTGAAAATCAGCAGCACCCGAATCACCTTCATACCGCCGCCGGTTGAACCGGCACAGCCCCCGATAAAGGCCATCATAAACAGCAATACGGGCAGGAAAATCGGCCAGGCAGAAAAGTCAGCGGTACTGAACCCCGTCGTGGTGGCCACGGTAACGGTTTCAAAAATACCGTAACGTACTGCCTCGGGCAGCTCGTAGGTGTTGGTCAGCCACAAGGCCGGAATGGTCAGGGCGATGCCTCCGGCCATCACGGCAAAGAAGAACTTGAGCTCGGAGTCGCGAATAAAATGCGACAGGGAGTGGTAGCGCCAGGCGTAAAAGTGCAGCGCAAAATTGAGTGATGAAGTCAGCATGAAAAAGACCGCAATCATCTCAATGGTGGCGCTGTCGAAGTAACCCATAGAGGCATCGTGGGTTGAAAATCCGCCAATCGCCACGGTGGAAAAACTGTGGCTGACGGCATCAAACGGCGTCATCCCCGCCAGCCAATAACCCAGCGCACAGGCAATGGTCAGGCTCAGATAAATATACCAGAGCGCCTTGGCGGTCTCGGTAATACGGGGTGTCAGTTTGGAGTCTTTCAGCGGCCCGGGTGTTTCGGCCCGGAACAGCTGCATGCCACCAATGCCCAGCATCGGCAGTACCGCAACGGCAAGCACAATAATCCCCATACCGCCGAGCCATTGCAGCTGCTGGCGATACCAGAGAATACTCTCGGGCAGCTGGTCGAGGCCGGTCATAATGGTCGCCCCGGTAGTGGTCCAGCCAGACAGCGATTCAAAAAAGGCGTCGGTAAAACTCAGCCCCGGGTTGTCCGACAGCATAAAGGGAAACGACCCCGACAACGCCAGCACAATCCAGAACAGCACGGTGATCACAAAACCGTCCCGGGTGCGCAGGTCGTGATGTTCATGGCGCACCGGCAGCCAGCATAAAAAGCCGAGGCCAAAGGTAATCGCCAGCGCACTGACAAACGCAGGCAGGGCATCATCGTTAAACCACAAAGAGACCAGAATAGGGGGCAGCATGGTCAAGCTGAACAACATCAGGAAGATACCCAATACCCGTGCAATCACGGAGATATGCATAATCCGGTTCGCCTTACGTCTGTATTTGTATTAGAAGAAACCAAGCCCAACCTGGAACAGCCGTTCCACATCAGCAATATGACGTTTATCCATCACAAACAGGATGACGTGATCATCCGATTCCACCACCACTTCCGAGGTCGCCATGATGACCTCTTCACCGCGAACGATGGCACCAATGGTCGTGCCGGGTGGCAGCTGGATTTCACGGATGGCCTTGCCGACCACCTTGGAAGAGTGGCTGTCACCATGGGCGATGGCCTCAATGGCTTCTGCGGCACCACGTCGCAACGAGTGCACATTCACTACGTCGCCGCGGCGTACGTGGGTGAGCAGGCTGCCAATGGTGGCCTGCTGGGGGGAGATGGCAACATCGATGGAGCCACCCTGCACCAGGTCGACATAGGCGGCCTTGTTGATCAGCGTCATGACCTTGCGGGCGCCGGAGCGTTTGGCCAATAACGACGACATGATATTGACCTCGTCATCGTTGGTCAGGGCGCAGAACACATCGGTATTCTCGATATTTTCTTCTTCCAGCAGCGCCTTGTCGGTGGCGGTGCCCAGCAGTACCACGGCGTGATTGAGGTTCTCGCTGAGGAAGCGGGCGCGGTCGCGGTTACGCTCCATGATCTTGATGTGATAGGTGGCTTCCAGCTCTTTGGCGAGGCGATAACCAATATTACCGCCCCCGGCAATGATAATGCGTTTGTAAGAGTCTTCGGTGCGGCGTAACTCGGACATCACCTTTTTGATGTGCGCGTTGGCAGCAACAAAAAACACCTCGTCATCGGCTTCGATAATGGTGTCACCCGTTGGCTCTATCGCCTTGCCGCGACGGAAGACCGCTGCCACCCGGGTGTCGACATCGGGCAAGTGGCTCTTTAATTGCTGGATTGCCTGACCCACCAGCGGGCCGCCGTAATAGGCGGTAACAGCCACCAGCTGCACGCGTTTGTCGGCAAAATCGAGCACTTGCAGCGCACCGGGATACTCCAGCAAGCGGCGTACGTAGTTGGTAACTACTTGCTCAGGGGAGATCAGTACATCGATCGGGAAGGCATCGACCCGGAACAAATCCGGTTGCTTCAGGTAGGCATTGGAGCGAATCCGGCTGATTTTGGTTGGCGTCCGGAATAACGAATAAGCCACCTGACAGGCCACCATATTGGTTTCATCCGAATTGGTGACGGCCACCAGCATATCGGCGTCATCGGCTCCGGCTTCGCGCAAGACATGAGGGTAAGAGCCATGACCGGAGACCGTCTTGATATCGATACGGTCCTGCAGCTCTCGCAGCCGTACCTGATCGGTATCCACCACCGTAATGTCATTGTGTTCGACGGCCAGGTTTTCAGCCAGGGTGCCGCCGACCTGGCCAGCGCCGAGAATAATAATTTTCATGGCTACACGGAGTCCCCATGGTCAGTGGCAGATGAAGTGGCAATGTCTTTGCGTAACAAGGCCATATAAAAGCCGTCGGTACTGTCGGCCGCAGGGAACAGCTGACGCCCGGCATTACAGGCGCTTCCCCACGGCTTGTCCAGTGACAAAAGCGTGACGTCAGAGTGACCAGCGGCAGTGGTGCGCTGGACAAAGGTTTCGATTTGCTGGCTGTTTTCCTGCGGCAATACCGAGCAGGTGGCATACAACAAGCGGCCACCGGGCTTGAGCATCGCCCAGCAGGCATCCAGCAAGAGTGCCTGAATTTCGGCCAACCGGGCGATATCTTCACGCCGCCGCAACAGCTTGATATCCGGGTGACGGCGGATAACGCCGGTGGCAGAGCAGGGAGCATCGAGCAAAATGGCATCAAACAACTGGCCATCCCACCATTGATCGGTCTCGGCAACATCAGCGCTGTGCAGCGTGGCTGACAGCTGTAGGCGGGCGAGGTTTTCTTCCACCCGGGCCATTCGGCCGGGTTCGAGGTCGACCGCCGTCAGATCGATATCGGCCAGCTCCAGCAAATGGCAGCTTTTGCCACCGGGAGCGGCGCACGCATCAAGAATCCGTTCCCCTGCCCGGGGCGCGAGCAAGTCAGCGGTCAGCTGAGCGGCTTCGTCCTGGACACTGACCGCACCTTCCATAAACCCGGGCAGCGTGGTGACATCGCAGCGCTCATTGAGGTAAATACCCTGGGGCGCAAACGGCGCCGGACGGGCTTCGATTCCGAGTGCTTGCAGCTGCTGCAAATATGCATCACGCTCACCCTGACGGCGATTGACCCGCAAGCACAACGGCGGCAGCTGATTATTGTTGTGCAGTATCTCGGGCCATTGCTCCGGCCAGGCTTTGGTCAGCATCTTGACCAGCCATTTGGGGTGGCTGGTGGCGGTGACCGGGTTGTCCGCCAGTTGGGCCGCCAGAGCGGTTTGCTCGCGCTGATAACGGCGCAAGCAGGCATTGATTACCCCTCGGGCCTGACCATGGCCCAGCTCATCGCAGGCCTCTACCGTCGCGTGTACGGCGGCATGGGCGGCCTTGTGCTGGATTTCGAGCTGGTAGAGACCCACAATCAGCAAACAGTGCAGCACTTCCTGCTCGTCGTTGAACGCATTGCTGAGCAAGATCTTGGCAATGGCATTGAGGCGGAAATAATAACGACAACTGCCCAGCAGCAAGTCGCGCAGGAACCCTCGGTCGACGTCTTCCACCTGGCCCTCCAGCGCCGGCATCAGCGTATTCAGTGACTGGCCGCCCTCGACCAGATACAAACCAATGGCGGCGAGGGCGCGCGGGTCATGGGTGGATGTCGACAATAGCGGATGTGTTCGGCTCAAAGGGAGGATGCCAGTACGTAGTGGGGTTGAAACAGATGTGGTTGACCATTGATCAGATCGGCCACGTTCATGGGTTTTTTACCGGCCAGCTGCACCCGAGTCAGGCGTAACAGGCCGCTGCCGCAGGCGATATCCAGCCCCTGGCTGCCGACGGCAACAATTGTTCCCGGTGTCAGGCTCTCCTGTATGGCACTCGGTGCGGCACTATCGGATGTCTCCAGTGCCTCTGCCGCCAGTACCCGGACACGATCCTGGTTTAACAGGGTGTAGGCCATCGGAAAGGGATTAAAGGCCCGTATGCGTAACGCCAGCTCAGTGGCGGGCTGCTGCCAGTCGATCAGGGCTTCTTGCTTGGTCAGCTTGTGGGCGTAGTTGGCCAGGGCATCGTCTTGCGCTTCAGGCGTCAGCGTACCGGCTTCTACCTGTTGCAGAGTGGCGAGCAAGGCCGGTGGCCCGAGTTCGGCCAGTCGATCGTGCAGGCTGCCACCGGTGTCATCGGGCAGAATAGCTGTGCTGACGATATTGAGCATGGCGCCGGTATCCAGACCGACGTCCATCTGCATGATGGTAATACCGGTGAGCGTGTCGCCCGCTTCAATACAACGCTGGATCGGTGCCGCGCCGCGCCAGCGAGGCAACAGCGAGGCATGCACATTGAGGCAACCGTAACGGGGAGTGTCCAGCACGACCTCTGGCAGAATCAGGCCATAGGCGACCACAACCATCAGATCGGCATTCAGGCTGGCGAGTTGCTCGACGCTGTCTGGCGTCTTGAAATTCAGCGGCTGGAATACCGGTATCTCGTGTTGCAGCGCCAACTGCTTGACCGGGCTGGGTTGCGGTTTTTTACCCCGTCCCGCTGGCCGGTCCGGTTGGCTATAAACCCCGACGATATCGTGTTCGCTTGCGAGCAACCCCTGCAAGTGGCTGGCGGCAAAGTCTGGTGTACCGGCAAAAACAATACGCAGGGCCATCAGCGTTTCCCCTGACGGGCTTCCGCCTTGTGTTTTTTCTCCAGCTTGTCCTTGATCCGATTACGCTTCAGCAAGGAAAGGTAATCGACCATCAGCTTGCCTTCGAGGTGATCGACTTCATGCTGGATGCAAACCGCCAACAGGCCGGTGCATTCCAGTTCGAACGGCTGGCCGTCCTTGTCGAGGGCTTTCACCAGACAGTGCTCGATGCGGGTCACGTCTTCATAAAAGCCGGGCACCGACAAACAGCCTTCCTGCATGGTTTCCAGCTCACCTTCGAGGACCTGGATCTCAGGATTGATAAACACCAGCGGTTCGGTCTTGTCTTCGCTCACATCAATCGTAATGATGCGTTCATGGACGTTGACCTGTGTCGCCGCCAGACCAATACCCGGGGCGTCATACATGGTGTCAAACATATCGTTGAGGATCGTGCGGATACGATCGTCAACCTGTGTGACCGGCGCGGCAACAGTGCGCAAACGCGGGTCGGGATACTCAAGTATTTCCAGAATGGCCATAGATCAACTGTGCTTATAGAACTTGGGGGTAGTGGCTTGTTAAACTTGCCCGGCTTGCAATTGCCGAGCGCGGGCTGGTGTTAACCTGTCCAGCTTAGCCTGCCACCACCCCGGTGAATACGATTAACGTTAGTATCGGAATGATAAAGGGAATAGAGGATGAGCAAAACCATCAAGCGCCTGCTGTTTGCCGCGCTGATTTGTATAACCGCGAATGTCTCGGCGTTGCAGTTGTTACCAGACGCCCCTCGTGAGTACGTGGTTGTTAAGGGCGATACCCTGTGGGATATCTCTGCCCGCTATACCAATGACCCTTGGATGTGGCCGGAAATCTGGTACCAGAATTCGCAAATCAGCAATCCACACCTGATTTTTCCTGGCGATGTGATTGGCCTGATGACAATCAACGGCGAAACCCGAGTGGGCATTGTCAGCCGTGGTGATGCCAGCCGCACCGTCAAACTCAGCCCGGGAACGGTTAAATTGCAGCCAACGGCGCGGATCGAATCAATTGAGTCGGCGATTCCGGCGATTCCGGTTGGTGCCATCCGGGGTTTCCTGCGTGAACACCGGGTAGTCGACGGTGATACTCTGACCAATGCACCACGCATTCTGTCAGGGGTGGATGACCACCTGCTGATGGGAGCCGGCAGCCGGGTGTATGCCCGCGGTGATTTCAAACTCCACAGCGCCGATGCCTTTGGCATCTTCCGTCAGGGTCAGTTGTATACCGACCCGGAAACCGAAGAGATTCTGGGTCTGGAAGCGATTGATATCGGCCTTGCCCGCGTCATTGCCCGTAATGGCGAGATTGGCACAGTAGAACTGGATCGTACCAACCAGCAAGTCGCTGTAGGTGACGTCTTGTTGCCCACCGAAGACCGCGAACTGATCACCCAGTATTTCCCCAAAAGCCCTAACGGCAAGGTCGCTGGTCAGATCCTGGCGGTTTCGGACGGCGTTTCCCAGGTCGGACAGTATGATGTTGTGGTCTTGAACCGGGGCGAACGGGATTACCTGGAACCCGGCGATGTGCTGATATTGAAAAAAGCCGGTGCGGTGGTGTTTGACCGGGCTGCCGACGAAAAAGTCGTGCTGCCAGAAGAGCGCGCAGGCAGCATGATGGTCTTCCGTACCTTCGAAAAACTGTCCTATGCCTTGATCATGCGGGCAACACGGCCATTAAAAGTTGGCGATAAATTCACCAGCCCTGAATAACAGCGCTGCAGGCCAGACCGTCAGACAGGCGTGTTAACGAACAGAAAACAGTAGGAGCCATGCTCATGGATGAGCGGTTAGCAGCCTGGTGGCGTCTGCGCCAGGTACGTGGGGTGGGCGTTACCACTCTCTATCAACTGCGCGAACAGCTGGGCAGCCTCGATGCGCTGCTTGCCTGCACCTCTGATGAGTTGTTGGCACTGGGGCTGCAACCGGCCGCGGTACAGCAATATCAGCAACAACCCCTCACCGATGTATTTTATGCCTTACTGGATTGGCAAGCAGAGCCGGGCCAGGGCGTACTGACCTGCGACGATTCCCGCTACCCAACAGCCCTGGCAAGCCTCAGTGATGCCCCATTGTGGCTTTATTGGCGCGGTAATCCGGCGCTGCTGCAACAACCGCTGGTGGCCATGGTCGGCAGTCGTAATCCCACCCCTTATGCCCGTGACTGGGCCAGACAGTGTGCTGCTGACCTGGCCCGGGCCGGTGTGTGCGTCGTGAGTGGTATGGCACTGGGCATTGACGCGGCGGCGCATCAGGGGGCGCTGGATAGTGGAGGCAGCACGGTAGCGGTGCTGGGTTGTGGTGCCGATGTGGTTTATCCCAAACGTCATCGGCAACTGTACAACCGAATACGCCAGCAAGGCCTGGTCTTGTCGGAGTTGCCAGTGGGTACCCAGCCCCAGGCATCCTTCTTTCCTGGCCGTAATCGGATCGTGAGTGGCTTGTGTCAGGCGGTTGTCGTGGTTGAAGCCGCGATCAAAAGCGGTTCGCTGATTACCGCCCGGCTGGCGGCCCAGCAAGGGCGGGAAGTCATGGCCTTGCCCGGTGCAGTCACCAACCCACTGGCCGCCGGTTGTCATCAGCTGATTCGTGATGGTGCACTGCTGGTGCGGGATGCCGAAGACATTCTGCAAGAGCTGGCGTTATTTGACCTGACGGCACCGTCAGCCCCGGTATCTGCATCGTCAACAGCCACAGCGACTCCGACCACAGCCAGCCCGGCGGCCCCCGCATTGGTAACGGAACTGGATTTTGCCTCGACCACCAGCCTTGATGTACTGGCCATTCGTACTGGCGAATCGGTCTCCTCGTTGATGGCGAATCTGCTGGAGCTGGAACTCGAAGGCTGGCTGGTACAGGAGCCGGGCGGCTATCGGCGTTTGCGCTGAGGGCTGGCCTGATTGGAGTCTAAGATACAGAGGGTTACCAAGGATTAATATGAAGAGGTCACATCACGAAATACTAAAGCATATATTTGATAATGATGATGTAGGGATAAAAGAGCTATCCTCAATAATGGTTCGAAAACACAATGATCATCGTGATTTTTATGCATTAGCTGCCTTGATCGATGCTGGTTACATCGGTTTTACAGGTCCGATTTTTAACAAAGAAGATGGAGCTCTGGATACTTATCAGCAGGTAAGATTGTTCCAGGCTTACTCCCAAGGTGACGAAAATCAAACCTATAAAGAAATAATGATTTTAGGTGAAAATGAAGATTCTTATTTATACGTGGCGGCGAAAGCTATTGAGTACTTTCATACAAGAGATGAATTAAGGAAGGGGTGGATTTTGACGGCAGTTTTGGCTTTTATATCTGCGGTTATTTCTGGGGTAATTATTAGTCGATTAACGGTTACAGCTATAGAAGTTATAGCGAAATAAACATAACAAATTTACCACTGTGCGGCAAATTTCCTGCAGTCAAAGGCAGTTACACTGCTTAATCACCCTCTTGCAAAATACGGCAATGCCGTATAGTGTGGTGCTATGATATTTATCGAAACCAGTGTTTTCACGAAACTTCTCTCAGATTACCTTTCAGATGAAGATTATCGTGCATTGCAGACTTACCTCATACAAAAGCCCGATGTTGGCGATATCGTCAAGGGTTCCGGTGGTGTTAGGAAGGTTCGCTGGGCTCCCGCTGGAAAGGGAAAAAGCGGTGGTGTTAGAGTTATCTACTATTGGAAGAGGCCTGATCATGAGATTTGGATGCTTACGATTTATAGTAAATCGGAGCGACCTACAATTCCTGGTCATGTTTTGAAACAAATTGCAGAGGCAATAGATCATGAGTAAGCGAGATATTGGTGCTGAGATTCTGGGTGGCATTAGAGAAATTCAGCAGTACAAGAAAGGTACGGTTCAATTAAAAACCACAGAGCTTTCGGAGCCTTCGCCACCGCAAGTGATCCGCTCAAAGCTCAAAATGTCTCAATCAGCATTTGCGGGGTTGCTGGGCGTTAGCATGCGTACGCTCCAAGATTGGGAGCAGGGCCGCCGCGAACCGCAAGGCCCGGCTGTGGCTCTTCTACGTATTGCAGAACAACACCCGGAAGTCTTTACTCAGCTGGACTAAACGTGTAACGAGCGTAGGCTGTCGGATAAATTTTCCGCTGCGTTCCAAATTTACCGCAGAGCACGGCGTTAGTTTGCCCACTGGATATAGTCAGTCGATGGGGAATTGTTGCTTCTGATGTAGAACTCGCATTACGCGAATTATTGAGGCTTCAACCTCGTAGGAAACGATCATTGAAATGTCGGGGATAATGAGCAGCCGTCCAGTGCGGTGTTGACAAATTTGAAAAGGACTCGTCATTTCGCTGCATTCGTCGCCTTGTCCTGAACAACGGCAATACTCGCGCAGAGCCGTGCAGGATTAAATATATGTCCCCCACACCGACGAAAGCGCAAGGATACCCAACAGCCAAACAATCTGCTCTCAATCAGCCAGCCAGCACGTTGCGCTGGCGGATGCTTGTCGAGCTTCCGGTGATGGGGTAGGGTTCGGCCAATTATCTTGCAGGAAAGCACCTTGTCTTTTTACCTTAATGCCTGGCATTTGCAGCAGGCGTGCCGTGCCGTGAACAGCGGTGGCGTGATTGCCTATCCGACCGAAGCCGTCTGGGGGCTGGGTTGTCACCCTGCGGATGAACGTGCGATCGAGCGGATACTGGCGTTAAAACAGCGGCCGTGGCAAAAAGGTCTGGTGGTGGTGGCTGCCTCGTTATCACAGCTGGATGACTGGCTCTTGCCGTTGAGCAGCAGTGATGAAGCTCAGGTGCGTGCCAGCTGGCCAGGGCCGGTGTCCTGGGTGTTGCCTTGCCGGGATGACGTCAGTCCGTTGTTACGGGGCGAGCATGCATCGCTGGCTGTGCGTATTGCCGATCATCCACTGGTGTCGGCCTTGTGCCAACAGGTCGGGCCACTGGTCTCGACCTCTGCCAATCCGGCCGGAGCCGAGCCTGCCCGCACGGCGCTGAAGGTGCGGCAGTATTTTGCCGACGATCTGGATTATTTACTGCCTGGTGTACTGGGCGGCCGTCGTCAACCTTCCGAAATTCGAACTCTGGACGGCACGCGCTTGCGCTGATGCCCGTCGACCCTCAGGAGCCTCTTTTAATGACCGATCATAGCCACTGCGACGTCGACGCAGTCAAAGCTTTTTTACTCGATTTACAGGATCGTATCTGCGCTGCACTGGAGCAGCAGGATGGCCAGGCCCGCTTCAGTGAAGACACCTGGGAGAGGGACGAAGCCGAGGGCAGCCTGCAGTTGCTTGGTGGTGGCCGTACCCGTGTGATTGCCAATGGGGCGGTGATTGAAAAAGGTGGGGTGAATTTCTCCCATGTGCGTGGGCAAACCTTGCCCGCATCGGCGACGGCCAACCGGCCGGAGTTGGCTGGACGCAGTTTTCAGGCATTGGGCGTCTCGCTGGTGATACACCCGGAAAACCCCTATGTGCCGACATCACACGCCAATGTACGGCTGTTTGTGGCCGAAAAACCCGGCGAAGCGCCGGTGTGGTGGTTTGGTGGTGGTCTGGATCTGACGCCGTTTTATCCATACGAAGAGGATGTGGTGCACTGGCACCAGACCGCCAAGGACGCCTGTGCCCCCTTTGGTGATGAAGTCTTCCCGAGATACAAACAGTGGTGTGACGAGTACTTTTTCCTCAAGCACCGCAACGAAACCCGAGGCGTTGGTGGCCTGTTTTTTGATGACCTCAACGAATGGGATGGCGAGCGTAATTTCGACAAAAGCTTTGCCTTTATGCAGGCGGTGGGTAATGCCTATATTGATGCCTATGTCCCGATTGTGGCGCGTCGCAAAGACCAGCCCTGGGGTGAGCGTGAGCGCAAGTTCCAGTGTTATCGCCGTGGCCGCTATGTCGAGTTTAATCTGGTGTTTGATCGTGGAACGATTTTTGGTTTGCAAACCGGTGGCCGTACTGAATCCATTCTGATGTCCTTGCCGCCGGTGGTGCACTGGGATTACGACTGGCAGCCAGAACCGGGATCGGCCGAAGCGCGTTTATACACCGACTTTTTGCCTCATAAAGACTGGGTCTGAGCACCGGGTTGACACACCATCGCCAGGATACGCAGGAGTTTCTGTATGACCGATCGTTACGCCGTTGTGGGCAATCCCATTGGGCACAGCAAGTCACCGCTGATACACACCGAGTTTGCGGCGCAAACCGGCGAAGACATTCTCTACACCGCGCTGTTATTCCCGCGCGATGGTTTTGAGCGCGACGCCCAGCTGTTTTTTGAACATGGTGGCGGTTGTGGCATGAATATCACCGTACCGTTCAAGGAAGAGGCCTATCAGCTCGCCGATGCCTATACCGACCGGGCCCGGCGAGCCGGTGCCGTCAACACCCTGAAAAAACAGCCGGATGGCTCGTTGCTGGGAGATAACACCGACGGTGCCGGACTGGTGCTGGATCTGAAACGACACCAGGTGCCATTGGCTGGGCAACGTATCTTGTTGTTGGGAGCCGGTGGTGCCGTTAAAGGTGTGCTGCAGCCCCTGCTGGAAGAACACCCGGCAGAGCTGGTGATCGCCAACCGCACGGTGAGTAAGGCGGAGCAACTGGCGGCAGATTTCAGTGATCTGGGCAACATCTGCGCCAGCGGTTTTGCTGGGTTGAGTGGGCCATTTGATCTGATTATCAACGGCACCTCTGCCAGCCTGGGAGGCGACTTGCCACCGCTGGCCGATGAGCTGGTAGCACATCACACCATCACCTACGACATGATGTACGGAGATCAGGCCACGGTATTCAACGCCTGGGCCGGTGCCCTCGGGGCAGCACAGACGATCGACGGTTTAGGGATGCTGGTCGGGCAGGCCGCAGAAGCGTTTTACGTCTGGCGTGGCAAGCGCCCGGATGTGGCTCCGGTGTTGTCGATGTTGCGGAACGACCGCCGTCGCTAGCGGCATGGTTCTTCTTCAGCGTGGATTCTGCTACTCAAGAGAGTACTGGCATAGCTGGTACACAGACGTTTTTTTATGTCTTTGTATTGGCCATCTCATGCTGACCACCAGAAGTGCTTGCGCACATCAATGCAGGTTTTTGCAGAGGGCTTTGTGCAATTTGGGTGAGTACATAAATCAGAGGTCGCTCCAGGCTGCCGTTGATACGAAAAACTTCTCCGGATATGTTTGCTCCTTGAGAAAGCATGCGATGGAACATATCAAGATGCCCTCTGGGGACATAGCCAAGTTTGTGGCCTGCGTGCTCAATGAGTATTGCATCGTTGTCCACTGAATTATCTGGCTCGATCACAAAGCGGATTGAATCACCCGCTTTTAATGTTTCTGCTTTAACTTCTGTCTCGTGCCGAAAACCGGCAATTTCAATCAGTATTTCAAATACTTCCGGAGGTTCGTCAAAAGGATGAACCAGCTCAAAACCATCATCTGGCAATTTGGCACCGCTATAACCGAGTAAAGCAAAATCACTTAGTTGTGCACCTTCCGGAATGGCTCGAAGGGCCATGTAGCGAGTAAAATCACGCCGACTACGTGGTGGCAGACGCCGGGTAAATGCCTCCATTACCTGATGTTCATGCCTTTCTTGTTGTAGCGGAAAAGCAGGATGACCCTGAAACCCCATTTGTTTGGCTTGTGTCATGTCGTGTTCAGCACTGTACTGCAACACTACCTTTTCACCTTGTTTTACTATTTGGCCCACACGAAATCGCGAGCGTTGTTGGCTCGCGCGCGCCTGCCAGTACAGCAGTAATCGTTGTGGCTCAACCAAGTGTTCGATGAAACGGTTCATGTCAGTTCTCCAGTGCCTGTAGCAGGCCATCTCTCCTTGTCAGGGTCAGCAAGGTAATAAAATCAGCCCGTTGCTGAGTCAATGGATGTGGCATATCAAAAAGAGTCATATCATGCAACGGCTGTCTGATTTCATCTTCGCACAGCCCTGTCAGGCGCTCTATCAGTATTGGTTTGATTCTGGGGAAATACTCACAATAGCGGACAACACCTTCGGTTAATGATAGGCGCTGGGTATCCTCGGAGTGCCAACGCATTTGGTGTCGGCCTCTGCGAATGTAACAGTCTAGCTGATGATGGTCGCGCATCATGTTCTGCATTTTGTCCCGCTGCAACTCGTGCCCGAGACTGGTGCCGTTATCAAAATAAGGAGCAAACCGTACAGGGGGATCTGTTTCTGACCAAATCAATCCCCAATTCTCTTGATGACGATCGGTATTGCCGATCAAGGCATCAAAACACAGGCACAATCCCCAATAATATTGCCAGTCGGATGCGAGGTATTTCTTGCGCTCCAATACCTTGCTCAGTTTGATTATAGTCGTCAGGTTGTGCTGTCGGCCCTTTTCCCGGTCATAGCCAGGAATAAGGCGCTGCATATATTCCCCGCCGGCAAAGAAGCGTTCTTCAGGGGAGTTGGGATAACCCAGAAACCACTCATTTAGCGTTCCTGGCTCGTTACGGGTTGAATCGATCGCTACAAACACAGGGGGAAGCCTGAGTTTCATCAGGCGCCCGATACGAAAAGCGATCACTTCGGCCCAGTACTGATCTGGATAACGTGATTGTTCCGGATTTCTGGCACTTTTGATGGATTCTTTAAACAGGTAGCGATGACCAGGAAGACAGAAATCAAATGGAGCTTTCATCGGGCACACGCGCAATGATTTCTCGCGCGCCCCAACGGGAAAGACTTCGTAGTCCTGATGGATATTCCAGTTTGCAATATCGATGATCTGATCAGGCTTCTGATAAACCTCTTGCCGATCAATCATGGCGTTGTTACTCCATTAAAAGACAAAATTCCTAACTGGTGTAATACGGCATACGATCGACAGACGATCTCTGTATGGCAAAGAAATAGTATCCATGAATCGAGGCTCTAACAACTTGTCGGTTTGCCCAGCAGATAGCCAGGGGGGACTACAGACGGTTATGGGAGACAGGCATAAAAAAACCGGCTATTCAGCCGGTTTTTTTCGAGCGTGGTGCGACTTACTTGAATTCGTACACGGTAGTAGTACCGGACACTTCGTTACCCACAATAACCAGGGCGTTACCGCTTGGGCTGTTGTCGGCAGAGACAAAGGCCAGACCTTCTGGAGCCAGATCGCCAGCTGCGCCAGCGGCCAGGTTGCCATCGTCGATTTCGTCGATATCAACAGAGAAGTCACGGTTCAGTTCGTAGGTTACAAACTGTGGTGCGAACGGGTTGCTGACGTTAAACACCATGATGCCACCCTGACGTTCGAGACCAATAAACGCGTAGGTTTCGCCGTTCACTTCACCCAGAGTCAGGCCTTCTGGCTCTGGCCCTTTGTTGTCGGAACGGTTGTCGATCTTGTTGTTGTCGTTGGAGGCGTTGAAGTAATAAGGCGTGGTATCGGCAACGGTTTGCTCGAACTGATCGCCAGAATCAAACACCAGGTCGCCTTCTGCATTCCAGATAGAGAACGAGCGCGCGCCGTAGACGTAGATTTCATCGATATCGCCGTCGTTGTCGGTATCGCCATCAACACCAGATACGGTCAGGCCACCCAGGCCAGCGTCGCCGTCTTGCAGTACGGCAATCTGGTCGGAAGTGAAGGCTGTGGTATCCAGGTTCAGGTCTTCCAGATCGGATTCTTCAGCAAAGCCATCGTAGTCCCGAGCATCACCTTCGTTGGCGGTAACGATATAGGTGTTGCCGTTAAACGAGTAAGAAGCGATGGAGTCCGGCATGTACATACCAAGCAGTGGTTGCTGTTCGATATTGGCAACCTCGTCTTCCTTGTTGGCATCCAGGCCGTTGCCTTGAACACTGTGGTCCTTGAAGCCCAGCGCTACTACGTCTGTTACCGTAGCGGTGGCGATGTCGACGATTGCCATGGCGTTGTTTTCTTGCAGCGATACAAAGGCCGTGCTGTTGTCGGCAGACACTGCAATATATTCTGGCTCCAGATCCTGGGCGACGGTGGCACCAGGGCCAAAGATACGGACGTCGTCATCAATCGGGGTGGCGCCATCAGTATTGAACGCAGAGAAGCCCGCGGTGCTGACGGTTGGTACGCCGTTGACGAGGCGGATGATGGAGACTGAACCCTCTGGGTCAACGGTGTAATCATCGTTGGGCTCGCCTTCGTTGGCGACCAGTACGGTGTTACCGTCGGGTGAGAAGGTGATCATATCTGGCAAGGCACCCACTTCAACAGAAGCAAGGAACGTCAGCGAGTCGCTGTTGTAGAAGTAAGCACGACCGTTGTCCTGTTTGGTATCTGCTTCGACGGCGAGGGCCAGAATGCCATTACTGACGGCAACGCTGTTAACACCACCGACTTCGAAGCCGGCTACACCGGCGTCTTCGGCAGAAATAGTGCCCAGCAGCGTTGGGGCGGATGGATCATTCAGGTCGAGCACGTCAACCGCGGCATTCCCTGAGTTGATCACAAACAGTTTGTTGGTGGTGCTGTCGAAGGCAACGATTTCAGCACCGCCATCGTCATAAATACCCGACTCATAACGGCCGACCTGAACCAGCTGACCACTGAAGCCATCAACACCATCGGTACCGTCAACACCATCGGTGCCGTCAACGCCATCGGTGCCATCAACACCATCGGTGCCGTCAACGCCATCGGTGCCATCAACACCATTGGTGCCGTCAACGCCATTAGTACCGTCAACACCATTGGTGCCGTCATCGCCATCAGAGCCACACGCAGCCAGCAGTGATGCCATTGCTACAGCCAGTGCCGTCTTCTTCATCATCTCAAGAGTCATTGCGATATCCTTTGTAAGCCAATGTTTTTTAAGGTCATATATGGTGCGTTAGCGTATGACTGTTTAATGACAGTGCTTTGACTCGGGTATGACAGTTGGATGACACTCAAATGGCAGAATGCTGACGCCATAAAGAGTTGCAGAGAGGCTAGGGAGCGGGTGTTGGAGTGGGTGTTACTGATCCATTAAAGAATCAATACAAGCGAGAAGTGGATCAGAACCGGGCAAGAAAACGGTAGCCGGTGTGGTGCGGCCAACAGCGGAACAACCGCCAGAGCTGGCGGCTGTTCAAGACCTGCAATCGCTGGGAATCAGCTTTCAAATTCACCGTTATGGTAGATTTCCTGCACATCTTCCAGATCGTTCATCAGATTGGCAAAACGCTCAAAGTGCTCGACATCGTCGGCGGCAATCGGGTGCGGCATCTGCGGCAGATAGGTGATTTCTTCCATTTCGAAATCAATATCCGGGCGCCAGCTGGTCAGAGCGGTTTTGGTTTTGAAAAACTCAGTAGGTGGCACCAGCACCGTTACCATGCCGTCTTCGCAGTCGATATCCGAGACATCGATATCCGCTTCCATCAGCATCTCCAGCGCGTCATCTTCGCTGTCATCGGCAAATACAAACATGGCGCGATGATCGAACATGTGTGAGACCGAGCCCTGGCTGCCCAGTTTGGCCTTGCATTTGGAGAACACACCGCGGATTTCACCGAAAGTACGGTTGGGGTTATCGGTCAGGGCGCTGATCAACACCATGGCCCCACCCGGAGCAATGCCTTCGTACAACGCGGGCTGGAAATCTTCGCCCGTGCCACCGTTGGCTTTGTCGATGGCCTTCTCGATCACGTGGGTCGGTACCTGGTCTTTCTTGGCCCGATCGATCAGGGAACGCAACGACAGGTTTGCCGATGGGTCGGTACCGCCCGCCTTGGCGGCTACATAAATTTCACGGCCATACTTGGAGTAGACCTTGGTTTTTGCCGCGGCCGTTTTGGCCATGGATTCTTTCCGGTTTTGATACGCTCTGCCCATGGGAATCAGTCTTTTCTTGGGTGAATAAGTCAAAAAACGCCCGAATTGTACCCATTGCAGCGGAAGCTGTCTTGTCGATCCGGCCGCAGGCCATGGATTTCCACCGCAAAGCCGACGTCTGTCAGTCGTTGCTGAATTATTCTGAGCGCCAGAAAACAGCCTTCTGACCGCTGATTAAATCCGCGGCTGGCCACATTACCGCTCAGTGACTGGGCTTGCCGGCCAGATAACGTTCACGGAACAGGTTGAAATATACCGCCAGACGAGCGCTGGCAACCGGTGCCTGCAACTGCTGCAGGATCTCGATCGTCACCTCAGCAGTACCCAATTGATAATCGTGCGCCGCTTCCCGTAACTGATAGTTGCCCGGAGCCTGTGGCTGAATACCCAACACCGGTAGATTAGCCAGACAGGGGCTACGGAACATCTTGCGCGCTTCCCGCCAGCTGCCATCCAGCAATACCAGCAGCGGTTTGCGCCGGGACTCCGCGGTCTGTGTACGGTATTGCTGCAACGCCGCGGGAGTATCGAGGCGACGGTGACTGTCGGCGTACTGGAACGGAAACACCAGTACAGGGGCATAAGCCGGATTGGTCAGCAACGCCAGCAAGGCCGGATCCGGCTCGGTGCGATTCCACAGAAAAGCGTGATTATCGCTTAATACATCCGCCACCAGACGGCCGCTGTTACTGGGTTTGTAGACCTCACCCTTATAAAAAATCAGACAAACGGCCGCTTCATCCGACGGCGCTGGCCGTTCTGAACACAAACACAAGGGCACCGACAGCAAACAATGCGGACAACGAACCATCCGCCCGCCACGGGCAATAAATGCCCGCCGGGACTGCGCCAACTCGCGCTGACGCAGACGAGTAACCGCATTTTCGAGCACAGGAGGAACATCAGACATGATCAGTACACGGGGAGAAAAGGGAGCGCATAGTGAGGCAAAGTGACCGCAGCGGCAAATTGTGGTTGCCTTATCGGGTAGAAGCGGGCCAGACCGCCGTCAGAAAACCGGGACAGAACAACGATTAAACAGCAGCGGTTAAACAGCGGTGTTGGGTGGTTGAACAACGATACCGGGGGATAGGGGATAGGGGATAGGTTCGGAGTATGAACCGGTATTGAACAGGCACAGAGCGGTTAAACAATAGCCCCGAGAGACAGAATAACGACAAAAACCACCACTACTCCCGATTTTATGACCAAACCAGGACACTCCAGCAAATACCTGCACCCAAATGGATGACAGCCAAGTACACTCCACCCTGGTACATCCACACCAGATTCAGGCACATCGCAGCAAACCAGCGGAGATCAGCATGCGCACCATCACCACCCAGGAATTTTTTGAAGAATATCGCCCCATACGTAACCCCCATAACGAACAGGCCGGACTGGATGGCTGCCTGATGGGACGTAGCGGACTGGAGTACGCCCGAGTGCTCGAAATCATGCAAGAGTCCCCCGAAAACGTTTGGACCTATGCCGATAGCGGCAGTGAAACACCGGTATTAAGCAGCGGCTTTACCTCCCTTAAAAGCCTGGGCTACGTGATTACCCGCGAGCCAGCGGACGTCTTTATCGAGGTTGTGGGGTAGCTTTTATCATCACGTGTTTGCTCCAGTGAGTTGCAGTGTTAGCCTGGATGTTTAGATCGATATTGAAAGGATTTTACTGTGGCTGCTAATTACTGGACTCGCGAACAACTACTGGTCGCCCTTTTTCTTTACTGCCGGATACCTTTTGGAAAAATTCATCGGCGTAATCCAGACATTATTTGCTACGCCCAGCTGATTGGGCGAACTCCCAGTGCACTTGCGATTAAGCTATTGAATCTTGCTAGCCTCGATCCCGTTATTAGAAATTCAGGCCGCACAGGTATGACGAACGTATCGAAAGCTGACAGAGCTATGTGGCAAGAGATGCACACCGATTGGGAGCAATTTGCACGCAGCTCACGCCAAGCAATCGAACAGTTGGATCAGAGCCAAGAAATAGTCAACGCCCTGAATCTAGAAATCGAGGAAGCCTGCGAAATACAAGGTGAGCCGGTGAGCTACACCGGTCACGACCGTATGATCACTACAACGGCCAGAGTCGGGCAGTCGCTGTTTCGCCAAGCAGTATTGAGCGCTTACCAAAACCGCTGTTGTATCAGTGGTTTATCGCACCCCAAGTTTTTGATTGCTAGCCATATTGTGCCGTGGCGTGAAGATCCTAAGCAGCGGTTAAATCCGCATAATGGGTTGTGCTTGTCTGTGTTACACGATCGGGCATTTGATCAAGGGTTATTAACCATTGCGGATGATCTGACGGTGATCATTTCGAGTCGATTAAAACAAAAACCAGATGCTTTTACCCAAGCAACATTGCTGGCATATGACGGTAAGCCGCTTGAGTTACCAGGGAAATTTCAGCCGGATATTCAGTTTTTGAAATACCATCAAGAAGACGTGTTTCATTGATATATCTTAGCTGTAGCCGTCGATAATGATCACAAGTAGTAAGAAGGAAAATAGATTAGCTAGCAGGGGACATATATAGACGCTTCCCCAATATCAAGGATGACTTGGCCCTGACACCTGCCATGTGCCCTTGATTTATTTCCCGTTAACCATCACTTGTTCGTTGCGATGACAGTGGCAGTTCTGACATATATTCGGCTTCTGTTCGGGATCAGCTCCCGCAGCCCTGATGAAATCCGAACCCTGGCACCTTTAACATCTACATCTATTCGATCTGGCCACGCCGATCGTGTCCCGCTCAGGCTCTAACAGGGACGGATTGCCCCGTTACATCATCAAACAACTACTACTCGATGGGTTCTTGCTTTCAAGCTGGATTAAAGACCGTTTGACGTCTCAAAACGCTCCAAATAATCCGCGCCAGTTTATGCGCAATGGCGACAACGCCCTTGTGCAATCCGCGACGCTGGACGATGTCTACCATCCAGCGCGCCAGATTTGTGTCTTCGTTTCGCTTGGCCCAGCGCAGTGTGTGACGTGCAGCCTGCACCAGTAATTTTCTCAAGTAGGCATCACCACGCTTGGTAATCCCTGACATAACCGATTTATGACCACTGGCCTTTTGTCTCGGCGTTAACCCCGTCCACGCCGCAAAATCCCGGCTGTTATGAAAGACCTCCGCATTGCCCACCGTACTCTTGATGGCCGTCGCGATATGAGCCCCGATTCCAGGGATAGAGATCAGGTTCTGGCATTGCTGATCCTGTTCGCCATAACGCTTTAATTCTTCGTTAATGTGATCAATCCGACGCGATAACAGGTCATATTCAGTCAATGTCCAATTCAACTCCGACTGCATCATGCCAGACAGCTCACCTTGTTCCAGAACCTCGCGCAACCCTTTAAGTACAGCATTGATTCCGACGGGGAAGATATAACCATAGTCCGTCAACAAACCGCGCATCTGATTGCAAAGCGCAGTGCGATCCTTGACCAGCCGTTCTCGCATTCGATGCAGGCTCTGCACATCCTGTTGACCCAATGACTTGATCGGTACAAACCGGATATTGGGTCTCATGGATGCTTCATAAATGGCCAGAGCATCGTTCTGATCGTTCTTGTTGCCCCGCACAAATGGCGTGACATGCTGGGCCGGAATCAACCGTACCTGATGGCCTTGTTGCTGAAATAACCTGGCCCAGTAATGCGAGGAATAACAGGCCTCCATGACGACTCTGGAGGGTGTTTGCTCCAGCATGAATTACCTGAATTTCTCCCGGCTGAGGCGTAACTGCTTCGATACCTTGTTGTGCCTGTGCCCGGAGACGATGCAGATCTGAAAAACAGACTTTGCAAGGTCGATGGCGATGGTACTAATATCATTCATGTGGACGCTCCTCATATTGACGTTTTGCTGGTAACAAAACCTTAGCGCATTTGACGCTGGATCATATGGGAAGCGTCCATCTCATCATCTATTGAATCCGGTGCTCACTCTGGGCTACCGGATGGTTTCGAATCACGAAGCCGACTTGCAGGCCTGACGGGTCAAGTCAAAAGTCGGCGACACCGAGTCGAGATCATCCGGCAGCCCTCGCGCAGAGCCGTGCAGGATTAAATAGATATCCCCAGTAGGCTCATCTGTCACGAGGGTATTATGTTTATAGATTAGGTGGGGAGAGATGGCCAGCAACAAAATGTTTGTGCAACGAGAATTAATGCAATACAGCTTGATGTTTCTGTCCATGAGCACCATAATTAATACAAGTTCTTCGGAACTGGTTGAACCTTTACCTAGCGTTTTGGTTTGTGGCTGCGCCTCAGTCGCCGATAAGACTGGGGCTTATCTCCCCTTTTTCGTTTCCACTAAAAAGCTCTTTCTCTTAATCCGGTCAAGATAGGCTTGGTCTGCTGGAAATGCTGTGACAAACCAATGTGGATCACCGACTTTCCTTGGGTCATTAAATACAACCACGTACTTTTCTTCAACAACGACCAGTGTTCTACGCTTTGCTATTTTACCGCGATCGGTTTGACGAGATTGACTGTAGCGCTGAACAGTTCCCGCAGATAGAGCTAGCACTTCTTTAATCCACATTATTCGTCTGGCGCGCTTTTTAGAAAAACCACCATCGTGAATACCTGCACTGGTTCGGTAATTAGTAGACTCAGTAAAGGCATGATCAAAAGCCCTCGCACCAAACTTGTAGGTTACACCGCACCAATCGGTAAACACTCTAGAATTATCATTTTCATCATGCACATAAGTTTCCAAATAGACTTGACGGTATTTCTCAATCAGCTCTTCTTCGGTATCGGCTTTTAGCCGCAGTTGCGGCCACAAACTTTCTGACACAGCTATCGTCCCTGCCAATTGAAGATGTTAAAGTTTCGCTCGCCTTTGGTTGTGGTGTAACGCAGGCTATCTTTCCCTAACGACTTCGCAAGCTCATCGACAAACC
The DNA here is from genome assembly GCF_030548165.1 of Oceanobacter sp. 5_MG-2023. Classification (NCBI taxonomy): domain Bacteria; kingdom Pseudomonadati; phylum Pseudomonadota; class Gammaproteobacteria; order Oceanospirillales; family Oceanospirillaceae; genus Oceanobacter; species Oceanobacter sp. 5_MG-2023. The sequence continues at coordinate 243,202 of NZ_JAUORS010000001.1, forward strand.
CTGATTTGAATACACTAGCATTAGGTCGATTCTGCATTTCGTTCCAACTATAGCCTACAGCCCCCATCAATAAATCAGCGAGTTGTATTAAAGGCTGATTATGGGACTCTACCGGCTCTAAACAGGCAAGCTTGGCACGGCCAGATAATTTATGAACCAAAATCTGACGTAGCTCCTCAAAGCGCGTGCTGCAAGAATTCTGCTGCCAATCTAGGTAGATATGATAAGTATCACCCGGTTGAAGCCAGTGAACCAGCAATTGGTAGTACAACTTGTAAAAGCCAAGCTCTTTATCTCCATCGTTCCACTGTTCGTGATTGAGCTGCCTGCGATCAACAACAATACATCGAAATGAAAGTGAGTTTTCTTCAGAAAACAACTGAATAAGACTTCGATAAAAGTCAGCCTTGTTAGGCGATAATTTTTTCCAACCAAATTCAGTCTTAATGCCGTACTTACTCATCAGACCATGCAAGCGCCCAACAATGCGGTGTTTTTCGTCACGAGGGCATTGCAGCGCACCAATAACAATATAGTGTTGAGACGGGTCTGAAGTATGGCGACTTTCGTCGCAATAGACGTTATAAATCGTCATTGTTCGTACTCAATTTAATAATTTACTTTGGTATCGCCACTTCGTAACTACCGCACCAATCTGCTCTATCGTCATCGCCTGTTGCTGCCAACCTTTATCGAAATTAACATCATTTGAGCGAGGCAACTGGTGATCAGATAAGCTGCGAATCATCACTCTAGTTGGTAACGTTGCTGCTTGACCGACAAATATCGCCTCTTGACGTCTTAAACCGGAAAGCATTTTGGTTAAACCGGACATCGAATCAGGTAACACACTACGAACATGCTCGCGGTCGGCATCATTGGTTATTCGAAGTACAATCCATGAATTACATTGCGACAATACCGTTGCCTCAACTTCACTCGGTCTTTGCGAAACTAATAACAGACCAACGCCATATTTTCGGCCTTCCTTCGCAATTCGACGAATTGCAGACTGCGCTGCTTCATACTGTGCCTCACCACGATTCGGCACGTATCGGTGTGCTTCTTCACACACCAAAAGTACTGGGCTATTTTGCCGTTCAGCTTCGGTTTGCCAGACTTTAAGCTGAAACACGATTCTCGCGATGGCAGCACTGGCAACACCAGCTACTTCATTAGGCACACCAGACAAGTCAACAATCTGCACTGTAGTTTGCTGTGTTAAGAATTGATTGACGATTGTTGGTAATGGATCTTCGGCGCCATCCCAACTTTCCATCATAAACTTGAGGCGACCATCTTTAAGTAATGAATCTATTTTGCGAATGACTTTGTTAAAATCTTCGTGATTCTTTTTATTGGCATCATTTGGCCTTTGCTGGTTAATGGCTCCGATCAGCCCTTCGGTATAAAGCTGACCATCTTTTTTCCCAAAATGATCAAGCCCATTGCTGTCACCAAGAATATAAGGGATAGGTGAATCCACTGTGAGTTGGCTCTTATCAAGCCCAAGCTCTTCAGCTGCTGCCTCACGAACCTCAATTAGGGCATTTTTAACAATGTTTGATTGTGAGGTTGCTGCAAACTCGGTCTTGCCGATAAACAAACTCAGTGACTCTTCTAAATCGAGTAACCAATATGGTAGTTTTAGCGAACCTTCATCGGTCGATAAACGTTGGTGTGCGGGGAACGCTTTGCCGTATTCATTATGAGGGTCAAGGATAATAATTTGCGGGTGCCAGTGCTCATGTTTTGCTATCTGGCCACGTTCGAGAATACTGTGAATAACTGCCGCCACAGTACCTGATTTACCGGCACCGGTAGAGCCTAGGATGGCAGTGTGCTTACCTAGTAATTCATTTAATTCAGCGTAACAAGGTGCACCGCCTGAGCCAACATGCTCACCAAGTTCAATAACCGCACCTTTGGCGTCACCGTAAATAAACCTAAGTTCTGATTTGGGTGTCAGATAAATAGTTTGTTGTGGTAGTGGATAAGTAGCAACACCGCGTTCAAACTCAAGAGCAAACTCATTTTCATCTTTTCTGCGCCACTCCCCTTCACCGAACAAATCAGCTTCAATTATTCGCTCATCTGAGGACGCGACAGGCAAGCCCTTTTCTAGCTGGTAGTCAGCCTTCATACGTAATCGACTGACTAACCCATAAATAGAGCGGCGGCCAAAATGAACTTTGATGATTGATCCAAACTGCCCAATCGGATAGTTTTCACCAGCAAATACACGGGACAAGTCTGAAATCGTAGGGTCGAGCTCGGCGATAATACGCGAACCATCCACCTCAATAATTTTACCGATAGAGAGATTCTCAATGGGTTTTATGTATTTGTTATCCATATCAAATACCTCCTTCAAGGATCTGGGTTAGGTTTTCAAACTTCCACCATTCAATGCTATTTTCTGAGGTTGCCTTATGGTCGGCGTGATAAAAACCTTTATCGGTAAAAATAAGTACTTGTTCGTTGATCGAGCTGTCTTCATACCAAGTTTTCAGTGCGCCACTAGGCTCAGAGTCGCTCGTAAACGCAATCACGGTTAAATTGCCATTTGAAGCCCTTAAACCGCGTTCGACTTCTAGGTTGATATGCGCATCACCAAAACTATAACCGGCGATCAACAAAACCCGTTGGCTACCACCTCGCGGGTTTAAAACAGCTCTTGCTCTGTGCATTAAATTTGCGTAGGGGTCGAGCTGAGTTTCACGGTATTTAGTCGATGCAGGCCAAATCATAATCTTCGCAGTTTGATCTTGACTGCGCTTCAAATGCGGGGCTATACGCAGTGGTGTTGATGAAGAAGTATGTTCAGCCCAATTGATGGAACCATGCAACTTAAATACTCGAGCATCTAGATTGTTCTGTTCAAACGTCGAAGGGTTCCACCATCCTGATACACCGCCTTCTAAACCATCGGCATATCTCAATTGTGATAGTGCGAGTGAGTCTTCAATTAACGTATCGTAGTTCATCACTAGATAATCGATGGTGCTCGGTAGGCTGTCTTTCCCCGGTCGCATTGGTCGATGCAAAGTCTGAACAAAACGCTCATGTACAGCAGAATCTACTTGACATTTAATTACATTAAAGATCGCTAGCTTTATCTCGTTGATCGCTTGTTCTAACTGAGCGTTACTATATTCAGCACCACCAATTGATACGGCGCCAGCAGCTACATTACGGTTTGCTCGCCGAGTAGTAATGGCATACCAATCGACGAGCTCGCTTAAGTAATCTTCTATGTGCGAAGCTGGATTTGCGTCAGCAAAAGAATTTTGTATGGCAATCAATATCTGCTTGGAATCAGCGGAGAGATTGTCATTTTTTAGTGCGCTTTCTGTTAGCTGGTTTGTTAATGGAAGACCAGCACAAACACTCGCCCCTGCACCTAATAGAACCGCTTTTGAGTGTGAAAGCAACTCTTCGAGTTTGTTGATTGCTGCTCTGAACTCTTTTTTTTCAAGAACCGTAGTATCTAATGTCATACTCCCTCCTTAGAGTTCGTTTTTAAAGGTAAAGTTGATGCTTTGAACGAACATACCAAGACTATTTTTTCATGATAACGCCTGGCCTGCCATGAGAACAGGAGAGGTAAAGGTGACCGCTGTAGAGCGGACTGATTGTCAGAGGCTATTTATTGATATAGCTATTCCCATTGAAAACTTCCCAATCCATTGCAATAAAACCGGCTGACTCACTCCCTGAATGGTTGTATTAATAACTGATCAATCCTTGAATCCTGAGGCTGTCGATATTGTTTCAGGCCAATGGTCATATTGAGGTGGCCATCCTTGGGTTGAGGGATGTAGGTGCCAAACAGCTGATCCCATACACTCAGGAAGAAGCCGAAGTTGGAGTGGGTTTCAGCCGGGTGCCATGAATGATGCACGCGGTGCATATCGGGGGTAACGATGATCCGTCGCAGGTGGCGGTCGAGGCGGTCGGGCAACCTGATGTTGGCGTGGTTAAACATGGCAGAGGCGTTCAGCAGGATTTCAAACAGCAGGACGGCCAGTGCCGGTAAGCCAAGCAGGGTGATAACGGCGGTTTTGATCAGCATCGACAGCAGTATTTCCAGCGGATGAAAACGCAGGGCGGTGGTGACGTCGATATCAAGATCGGCGTGGTGCATGCGGTGTAATCGCCATAATAACGGCACGGCGTGAAAAATCCGGTGTTGCGCCCAAATCAGGTAGTCCAATAGCAGGATGGTCGCAACCAGCAGCAGGGGGTTGGGCAGCTGTTCAAGCAGTGGGGTATGCAGTAGTCCCCAATGGTGTTGTTCGGCCAGCAGGGCGATGCCGACGGCAGCGGCAGGAAACAGCAGTCGCAGTATCAGGCTGTTGAGAACGACGAGGCCGAGGTTGTTGAGCCAGCGTTGTGGTTTGCTGGCGTGGAGCGGTCGGCGCGGCTGGAATATTTCCAGCAACGCCATCAACAACAAGACCCCAAAAAAGACGCTGGTACGGATGATCGGTTCATATGTCTGCCAGTCGGTCATGGTCTGTCCTGTGTGTCCTTGAGGTCTGTGTTGGCCGTCTGTCAGCAGCAGGCCTGGGTATTGGTGTCGGTTTCCGGTAGCGCATTGCCACAGCCTTCAAATAACCCGAAGTGCTGGCTGAAGTCACCGATAAAACGGAAATGTTCTGCAAAGCGGGTATCGTGCAGCATTTTCCAGGTGTTGCCGCACACCGGGAACAGGCGTCCGGCTTCGATGCGGTGATGGCTGTCCAGTTCAAAACAGTGAGGCGACAGGGTCTGGGTGCCGTTATAGATAACAGCCTGGCCATAGTCTTCACATTCACTTTCCAGCCCTTCGAGTTTGAACAGTCGATAGGTGGCGGAAGAGAAGCGTAAATTGCCGGTCGACAAGGCCAGGGCATCGTCGGTGATTTCCAGCGGGTGAGCCTCGACTAAACGCGGGTCAGCAAAGCCATTGGCTTTTGAGAGCCGCAGGAAATCCTGGGTATACAAGGCACCGCCCAGGCATTCGCCATATAACACCGGGTCGTTACGTACGGCAGCGGGGACGCGGCGGTCGGAATACACATCGGAGAAGAAAAATTCACCACCGGGTTTCAGCAGTTGGTGGACGCCTTTCAGTACGGCGGCTTTGTCGGGGGAGAGGTTGATCACGCAGTTGGAAACAATGACGTCGAATGACTCAGGTTCCAGACCGAGTTCGTCGAGTTTTTCGATAAAACCTTGAATAAAACGAACGTTGGAAAAACCAAATGCATCGGCGTGCCAGTCTTGATGTTGGCGTGCAACGGCCAGTTGTTCGTCGGTCATATCGACACCAATCACTTCACCTTCAGGCCCGGCCAGCTGAGCCAGGGCGTAAACATCACGACCGGCACCACAACCGAGGTCGAGAATCCGGCAGCCGCGTAATTGGGTTGGGCATACCAGTCCGCAGCCGTAGTAGCGGGTTAATACTTCCGGGTGAATGGCGGCCAGCAGGGGTTTGAGCCAGCCCGGCATGGCGGTTGGGTCGCAGCAGGCGGTGGTTTTCAGGTCGGCGGAGCTTTGTAGCTGTTTGCCGTAGTAGTCTTGAACGATGTCATGCATATCAGTGGCTCCGGAGCGGGGCTGGTTGTGAGGTCGATGGGTAATCAGCAGGCGTTGAGCGCTTCTGTCACCAGCCAGTGGCTGGGCAGATGACGCAGGTCGTCGGGTTCGTCGATATCGTGCAGCATGGGTTGTTCGGCCAGGGTGCGCTGGTCAGCCAGAATGCGTTCACGGCTGAGTTGTGCCACGGCGGCGGTACTCCAGGGCATATTGGTAAACAGGCTGTCCAGCGGTTGCCGTAATCCGAGCAAGGCATAGCCGCCATCGCTAACGGGCGTGAGGCAGGTGTCATGGCTATCGAGAGCATGTGCGGCTGCCTGTAAATGGTCACGGTTCAGGCCGGGGCAATCGGTGCCTATCAACAGTATGGCTTCACCGGCGGCGGTCGCACGGTGTACGACCCGGTTGAGGCGCTGGCCAAGATCGCCACCGCCTTGTTCACTGAGGGTGACGAGAGCTGGCAGTGCCAGAGTCGGCCAGATCGGATGGTGTACCGAAGGGCTGACACACAGTTCAACCGGGCCAATCCCGGCGGCCAGTGCTTCGGTGAGAGTATGTTGCAGCAGGTGCTGGGCCAGTTGGGCAGACCCCTGTTCTCCCAGGGCCGGAATCAGCCGGGTTTTGGCGTAACCCGGCAGTGGCGCTTTGGCCATGATTACCAGTCGTGTACGGGTGTTAGGTTTGCTCATGTTTTGTTGTATTCCTTTGCCAGTTGTTCTGCCGGAGCGCCGCGCCAGTAAGCCCAGCGTAACCGCCACATCAGGAAAATGGTGCGCCACACGCCATGTTGCAGCCAGCGGCGGCCTGAGGTGTGTACCTGGGCGCGCAGGCAGTGTGGGCGTTGTTGGCGCTTCAGGCGCTTGGACAGCTCGATATCTTCCATCAGTGGCTGGTCGGGAAACTGGCCAACGTGGTCGAACAAGGTACGGCTGACGAACATGGCCTGATCTCCGGTGGCAATACCACTCAGGCGAGAGCGCAGATTGATCAGGGTGGCAATCACCGTCAGCATCAGGGCGTCACCGCTGATCGTTACATCAAAACGTCCCCAAAGTGGTGATAAATGATGTTGAAGCAGTGGCTCGATCACCTGGTGTGGCTGTTCCGGTAGCCGGGTATCGGCATGCAGGAACAGCAGCAAGTGCCCTTGGGTATGCTGAGCGCCGGTGTTCATTTGTCTGGCCCGGCCACGGGCTGACGGTACTACCCGGAATCCGGCTTGGGTGGCAATGGCGACCGAATCGTCCCGGCTGCCGCCATCGACCAGCAAAACGTCGCAGCGGTGGCTGCCTATCTGTTCTCTAACGCGAGTCAGATGGGCCAGCAAGTCGGGCAGGGAGCCGGCTTCGTTCAGCATCGGGACGATGATGGACAGCACCGGGCTGTGCTCCGGTATCCGGTGCTCAGGGCAGGGTGCGGTTAAGTCGCCAGTCATAGTCCAGGTACTCGATGTCTTGTTGGCCTGCGTGCAAGCGTTGAATGGCGTCGTCTGGTAATGCCAGGGCGGCATGATAGTGAAGGAAGAAATCTTCCAGCCGTTGGTAGCCTTTCCAGCCCTGTTCAAAATCCTCGCGATACCATTTGAAAATCGAGGAGACTGCCAGAACGTCGCCATCGAGGCGGTTTTGCTGACGGTTGCTGAGGAACTGGCGCGTCTGCTCATTCAGCTGAATGTCGAGCTGGGCGCCGCTGTAGGCTTCTGCCCGTAAGGGCGGACAGCCTATGCTGGCGCAGTTCACGGCAAAGTGAATCAACGGGTTGTTGTAGCGTCCGGGCTGTCGAATCAGCGTGTGTTCAATATCATCCAGCGAGCGGGTTTGGCCCAATAAAGGGATGATTTTCTTGCTCCAGGGTGAGCTGAAAAAATTACCCAGGTCTTTGATGGAGTCCAGGTTGGGCCAAGAGGTCAGAATGCGTTCGACCGTCCAGGCGTTATAGGCATTGATCAGGAAGGCCAGTTGTTCGTCTTTGTGCCATTGCTGGAAATCGGCTTCTGATACGGTCGCGAGCGCTTCCAGATACTGCGTCAGTAACGGTCGTTCGGCATTGATGCCTTGATAATCCACCTGGGTGGATTGGCCATCGGCAGTGGTGTGTACATAACGGCTGAGCAGCTGATTCCATTGGGTATGGTCGAAGGCTGGTCCAGCTTCACTGTTGTCCATTGCTTGTTCGGTATGTACGGCTTGTCCGGCATTAACCGTTTGCCCGGCGTCGATAACCTGATCGCTGGCGTCAGGCTGGTCAGGCTGGTCAGGCTGGTCAGGTGTCGCGGTGTCAGCCTGGACAGGCAGTGAACCCAGCAGCGAGAACAGTAGGGCCAGGCCGCTGGCCATAACCCGTTTGGGCCGGCGTTGACGAGCGCCTCGCACTCCTGGTTCTGCCATTGGAGGATGAACTTGACGGTGAATCTCGTGAGTATCAGGCATTGCCGCGTCTCCAGTTATGGTAGCGTTCCAGCCAGGCCAGTACGCGCTCTGGTGCATGTGCCCGCTTCCATTCGCCAGCGACGTATTTATTGGCTTCGGCCCAGGTTGGGTAAGCGTGGATGGTGCCAAGCACCTTGTTGAGTCCCAGGTTGTGTTTCATGGCCAGTACAAATTCGGCCAGTAGATCGCCGCCATGCTCACCGACAATGGTGACGCCGAGAATGCGATCTTTACCCGGCACGGTCAGTACTTTGACAAAGCCATGGGCGGCACCGTCGGTGATGGCCCGATCGAGGTCGTCGAGGTTGTATTGGCTGATTTCGTAATCGATGCCTTGGGCTTTGGCTTCTTGCTCGTTGAGGCCAACCCGGGCAATTTCAGGGTCAAGAAAGGTCGTGGCCGGGATGACGCGATAATCGACGCGGAATTTCTTGAATGAGCCAAACAGTGCATTCACCGCAGCGTACCAGGCCTGGTGGGCGGCAACGTGGGTAAACTGATACGGCCCAGCCACATCCCCGGCGGCAAAGATATTGGGGTAGAGCGTTTCCAGATATTCGTTGGTGACCAGGGTGCGGTTGGTTTCGATATTAAGATTTTCGAGGCCATAGCCGTTCAGTCGGGCACTGCGGCCGATGGCACACAGTAGCTGGTCAAATTCCAGGGTGATTTCTGTCGTGTCCTGAGACGGCTTGGCCGGGTCATGGGCGACCAGAACAATACGCTTGCTAACGCCTGTTTCAGTCTCGACCTGTTCGCAACGCACGACGCGATGATGGGTCAGCAGCGTGACGCCATCTTGTTGTAATGAATCGGCAGCCAGGGTGGACACGTCTTCGTCTTCCCGTGCCAGAATGCGTGGGCCACGTTCAATTTGCGTAACCTGAGAGCCGAGACGGGCAAAGCTTTGGGCCAGCTCGCAGCCGATCGGGCCGCCTCCCAGTACCACCAAGCGTTTTGGGGCCTGGTCCAGCTGGGCAAAGGTGTCCCATAATGTATCGCTGGTGACGTAACCAACTTCATTCAGGCCAGGAATATCCGGGATCGTCGGGCGAGCGCCAGTGGCAATAATGACTGAACGGCTGGTCAGATGCTGAACCTCGTCTTCCCCACCGGTGGACGACGGGCGACGAATTTCAACGGTCCAGGGGTCAATCAGTTTGGCGTAACCCTGCATGACCTCAACACCGAGTTTGGTGTAACGTTCGACGCTGTCGTGGGGTTCGATGGCCTGAATCACCTGATGCACTCGTGCCATGATGGTACGGAACGAGAAGCGGGGGACGTCGGTTGCTGGTGTCTCTGCTGTCAGGCCATAGTGTTCGGCATGGCGAATCTGATGCGCGACCTTGGCGCTTTTGATCAGGGCCTTGCTGGGGACACAGCCATAGTTGAGGCAGTCCCCCCCCATCTTGTTGGCTTCAATCAGGGTCACTTTGGCTTTGACGGCGGCGGCGATATACGCCGATACCAAACCACCGGCACCGGCTCCAATCACTATCAGGTTACGGTCAAAATGACGGGGTTTTTTGTAGCCATCGTAGACACGTCTGGCTTTGATGACGGCCAGCAGTTTTTTGGCTAGCAACGGGAACAAGCCCAGCAGGGCAAAGGATAAAAGCAGCGATGGTGACAAGATGCCAGACAGGCTTTGCAGCTGCGATAACTGGGTGCCTGCGTTAACGTATACCGCCGTGCCGGCCAGCATGCCAAGCTGACTGACGCCGTAAAATGTGGCGGCCCGGACAGGGGTTAGTCCCATCAACAGGTTGATCAGAAAGAAGGGAAAGACCGGTACCAGACGCAAGGTAAACAGATAAAAAGCGCCGTCTTGGCGGATACCATCGTTAATGGCTTGCAGGCGCTCGCCAAAACGTTTTTGTACGGTGTCTTGCAATAGATAGCGTGAGGCGAGGAATGCCAGCGTGGCACCGATGGAGCTGGCGAACGATGCAATCAGCGTCCCCCAGCCTAATCCGAACAGGGCTCCTGCGGCAAGGGTCATGATCGCCGCGCCGGGTAGCGACAGGGCTGCCATCACGATATAGGCCAGCAGGAACAAACCGCCGCTGAGCAGAGGCTCCGCCTGACGCTGCTGTTCAAAATCGCTCAAGCCGTTTTTCAGGCCGTCGAGTGTCAGTAGCTGGTTCAGGTCGAAGTAAAAAAAGCTGCCAACCAGTGCCAGCGCCAACAGTATCAGGGAAAGCTTCTTCATCGGGTTCTCCAGGTTGGGCTAAAGTGCGCCGCCACAGCTGCTGCCTTGGCCTGCGGTACAACCGTAACAATGGTCGGCCACGGCGACCGGCTGGTTGTTCAGGTCGTGGGTCAACAAATCACGCAGGTGTCGGGTGGCATGGTCGGCTAACGGCATTTCAAGTTGTTGGTTAAAGTCGCAGTCGAACAGATTGCCCTGCCAGTCGACGCTGACGGTCGTGCGGCACATCACGCCAGCGAGGTTGTCGTCCTGATGGTGGCTTTTCAGCAGCTGCATATAGTCGGCAAACTGACCCTTGGAAATCAGCGTGGAACCAAAGCGTTTGATGGGCATATTGGCGAGCACAAACAGTTGGTTGAATTCGATATCAAAGTGTTGTTTCAGCTCGCGGCGATAGTCGGCTTCGAGGGCTTGTTGATTGGGCGGCAATACTGGGCCCTGAGGGTTAAATACCAGGTTCAGGGTCAGGCCACTGTTGGCTTTGCCGTAGCCCAGTTCGTTCAACAGCCGTAGTCCGGTGATGCTTTTATCGAAGACGCCATTCCCCCGTTGCTGGTCGACATTTTTCACCGAGTAGCAGGGCATGGAGGCGACAATCTCGACGCGGTGTTCGGCGAGAAATTGAGCCAGTTGTTCTTGCCCGGGTTCGCATAATACGGTGAGGTTGCAGCGGTCGATGACCTTGACGCCAGCGGCAGTGGCCTGGCTGACCAGATAACGGAAATCATCGTGTAATTCCGGTGCGCCACCAGTCAGGTCGAGGGTGTGAATCTGACGGGCTTTTAGTATCGGTACGATCAGGTCGATGGTCTCTCGGTCCATCATTTCGGTGCGGTTTGGCCCGGCGTTAACGTGACAGTGCAGGCAGCTGAGATTGCAGCGATAGCCCAGATTGACCTGCAATATTTCCAGCGGTTGGCGTTGCAGGGCAGGGAAGTCAGTCACTTCCAGCAAGGGGAGTGTCGCGTGCATAAAGGCTCCGGTTTTGGGTAATCAAGCGGCGTTAATCGGTTGTTATTTATAAGTGTGGTCGCTGCTCGGCGCGATTGCTTACAAATAAAGAGGTTTTTTTGCGACTGTTTATGCGCAACCAAACGACGGACAAGCCCCGGGAGCAGAATATCGGCCTGCAGCCTGGGGGTGTCACAGGGTGTTACGGTTCAGGTTGGCGCCTTTGTGGGGTAAGTGGGATGAGTGTGGTGCGCGTGGTGAGTGATTCGAAATCATCCGGTAGCCCAGAGTGAGCACCGGATTAAATAGATGTCCTCAGGACACTGCCCAGCCAAATAACCGCTTTATGGACAAGGCAATGACTCAGGTGATGTGAACGGGCGGTGTAAACCGTCTGTGTGGATAGAGGGGTGGGAGCAGAAAATAATTCCCTGGCGGCCCAATCAAAGAGCGATTGGGCGACGCTGCCAATCGCCAAATCAGTCAATGCCTAGCAGCAGTTCCAATGCGCGCTCGAGCCGGTCGGTAATGGTATCCATTGCCAGCAGTTGTTGCTGGGTGTCCGCATCAAAAGCAATCAGTCCAAACAGTTGGAAACTGAACTCGTTGACCGGTTTGGTTTGCCAGTCGTGGGCCTGGTACACCGCCTGGAATTCCGGTTGGCGGAAAGCCAGGATATCCAGCCGTTTGAGAATCCGCTGCTTGAGTTCCTCGTGGTAGTCGTGATCGTCCGGGTCGGCCTCGCGGTCCAGGAAGGGTTCGCAGTCGTAGACCATATAAGGCAGCGTCTGTTTTTCCGCGATAGCCCGGTAGCGTTGGCGAATATGAATATTAAGCAGCAAACGGCCATCGTCGAGGGCCTTGAGCAACTCTGGCTGACCTGCCGAAAATATCGGGTAAGGCTTGTAAGTCGCCTGGTTGGAATGCAGCGCAGTGTGCGGATCCTGATTGGGCTTGGCCGGGCTGAGCAGCTTTTGGGTATGGCAGATAGCAACCGGTGTCTGGGTATCAAGACAGTGCTGGATCATCTTGCGATAACGGGGTTCGAACACATGTAAGGGGAAGACGGTGCCAGGGAAGGTCACGCAGTCCGGGATGGGGAAGATACAGATATCGGTCATAAATGGTCTCCGGAACGGACGGGCATGTGCCCGTATAACGCTGGTCAGATTGGTCTGTTATACCCTGATGACTGCGGTTGGACGATGAAAGATTGTTACGGCGGGCAGCAGGCACCCGCCGCGAGGTTCAAGGCTGGTCGTACCCTTCAGTCAGGTGTTTGTCTTTCAGTTTGACGTAGTTACCGGCACCGTAGGTAAAGAAGCTGCGTTCCTTGGCGGTGATTTCCCGTACCGGTTTGGCCGGTGTTCCCATATAAACCCAGCCGCTTTTGAGGACCTTGCCCGGAGTGACGGTCGCGCCAGCGCCGACAATCACGTCGTCTTCGACAATGGCGCCGTCCATGATCATGGCTTTCATACCGACCAGCACGCGATTGCCGATGGTACAGCCGTGCAGCATGGCCTGGTGGCCGATGGTGACGTCGTCACCAATGATCAGCGGGTAGCCGCCGGGGTTGTAATCGCTGGCGTGGGTGATGTGGAGCACTGAGCCATCCTGCACACTGGTGCGGGCGCCGATGCGAATATGGTGCATATCGCCACGAATCACCGCCAGTGGCCAGACCGAGCTGTCGTCGCCCAGTTGCACGTCGCCAATAACGACGGCGCTGCGGTCAACAAAAACCCGTTGGCCCAAGTCTGGGGTTTGGCCCTGAAAACGGCGGACGCTGTTCATCGTGGTGTACTCCTGTGTGGTGGCTTGTCTGTTATGCATGCGGTGTTGCCAGGCGGAAACAATAATAGCTTTGTAGTGGTCTGTTGGTCTTCTGGTGCAACAATGTGTCTCGGGTCGGGTGGGTGAAACACGTCTTTACTGTACTTATATTAGCGCTTCCCCACCATTCTCTAGAGGTCTTGTTTATGTCGAATCTGGATGTGTTGTTTACGCCAGTGTCACTGGGTGACATTGAGTTGGCTAACCGTTTTGTGATGGCACCACTGACCCGTTGCCGGGCTGTAGGTCATCTGCCGAATGCATTAATGGCGGAATATTATGGACAACGGGCCAGTGCTGGTCTGGTGATTACAGAATGCACGATGGTCACGGAAGGAACGTCGGCGTTTGGAAATGACCCCGGCGTGTATGCTGCCGAGCAAGTGGATGCCTGGAAGCAAACGGCTGATGCCGTACATGCCCGTGGCGGCAAGGTGTTTATGCAGATCTGGCACGCGGGTCGTGCTGCTCATCCTTTGCTCAATCATGGTAAAGAAGCCGTGTCGGCGAGTGCCATTGCAATCGAAGACGAGGTGCATACCCCGGAAGGCAAGCAACCCTATACCGTGCCCCGAGCATTAACCACCACTGAGATTGCCGATATTGTGCAAGACTTCCGGCGGGCGGCAGCCAATGCCATCCGTGCGGGTTTTGATGGTGTGGAGGTACACGGTGCCAATGGCTATCTGATAGATCAGTTTCTGCGGGACAGTTCGAACCAGAGAACGGATGCGTATGGCGGCTCATTGGCAAACCGGGCTCGGCTGTTGTTCGACGTTCTGGATGCTGTCACCGCAGAAATCGGCAGTGGTCGAGTGGGGTTGCGCTTGTCGCCACTAAACAGTTTTAACAGCATGCGTGACAGTGCCCCGCTGGGCTGGATGCAATATCTGGCGACGGGGCTGAACCGCTACCAGCTGGCGTATTTACACGTTATGCGGGCGGATTTTTTTGGTATTCAAAGCGCCGACGTCGTGCCCGTGGCTCGTGAGTATTACAACGGCTCCTTGATCGTCAACATGGGCTACAGCCCGGAAGAAGCGGCGGCAACCCTCAGTACCCGTCACGCTGATGCCGTGGCCTTTGGTACCGGTTTGCTGGCCAACCCGGATTTACCAGCCCGGGTCAAAGCCGGTGCGGAACTGAATACACCGAATCCGGACACTTTTTACACCTCAGGGGCAGAGGGTTATACCGACTATCCATCAATGGATGCCTGAGCGGTCATTGCCCTGCGGCCAGCGTCGCTTGACGTGGTTGCGGGGCGATTGTCTTCATAGTCAAAATATATCGTTACAGGATTCTGCTTGAATTGTGGCTACTTGCCCCAAATACTCTGTGTATTGCCCTCTCGATTACGGATGACTATTCATGACCAATCCTTTGCTTGAAGATTCGCTGTTGCCTGCGTTTTCGGCGATTCAGCCTGAGCATGTACAGCCTGCTATTGAATTCCTGCTGAACCGCAATCGTGAGCGCATGGCGCAATTGCTGGCCGACCTCAAGACATCGGGTGAAACCCCTGGTTGGGACACCCTGGTGGCACCACTGGAGCAGTGGGATGACGAACTGAGCAAGGCCTGGTCGCCGGTGGGTCATTTGAATGGCGTGAATAACTCGGATGAACTGCGGGAAGCCTATAACGCCTGCCTGCCGTTATTGAGTCAGTACAGCACTGAAGTCGGCCAGAATGCAGAACTGTGTAATGCCTACAAAGCGCTGCAAGCGTCGGACGAATTTGCCACCTTGAGTGTCCAGCAGCAAACCACCATCAATAACGAATTGCGGGATTTTCACCTGGCGGGTGTCGATTTGCCCGCCGAGAAAAAACAGCGTTTTGGTGCTATCAGCCAGCGCTTGTCGGAAATCACCAGCAAGTTCAGCGAGAACGTTCTGGATGCCACCCACGCCTGGCATAAACAGATTACGGATGAGGCCGAGCTGGCCGGGCTGCCGGATAGTGCCAAGTCATTGCTGGCGCAACTGGCGCAGCAGAAAGAACTGGAAGGTTATCTGATCACACTGGATTTTCCTTCGTTTTACCCGGTGCTGACCTACGCCGACAATCGTGAGTTGCGCCGTGAGGTGTACACCGCCAACGTCACGCGGGCATCCGATGTGGGCCCAAATGCGGGTGAGTTTGATAACTCCGCCCTGATGCTGGAAATCCTGCAACTGCGTTATGAGCAGGCCCAATTATTGGGTTATGAAAGCTA
The DNA here is from genome assembly GCF_030548165.1 of Oceanobacter sp. 5_MG-2023. Lineage (NCBI taxonomy): Bacteria > Pseudomonadati > Pseudomonadota > Gammaproteobacteria > Oceanospirillales > Oceanospirillaceae > Oceanobacter > Oceanobacter sp. 5_MG-2023. The sequence continues at coordinate 258,435 of NZ_JAUORS010000001.1, forward strand.
CGCGGCGTTGTCGCTGGCCAGCAAAATGGCTGACACTCCGGATCAGGTGCTGGAATTCCTGAACGATCTGGCGCAAAAAGCCAAGCCTCAGGCGGAGCGTGAAATTGCCGAGCTGAAGCAGTTTGCGCTGGAAGAATATGGCGCCGATGACTTGCAACCCTGGGATGTTGGCTACTACGCCGAGAAACTGCGGCAGCAGCGTTATGCCTTGTCGCAGGAAGATATTCGTCCTTATCTGCCGGTTGATACTGTCATCAAAGGCATGTTTGAAACCGTCTCACGGCTGTTCGAGCTGGAGTTTGTGGAACAGCAGACGTTTGACCGTTACCACCCGGATGTCCGCTTTTTTGAGATTCACAAAGACGGCCAGCATCTGGCGTCTTTTTATCTGGATCTGTACGCCCGGGCGAAAAAACGCGGCGGTGCCTGGATGGATGTCTGCCGTACCCGGCGTCATACCAGTACCGGGCTGCAATTGCCGGTGGCGTATCTGGTATGTAACTTCACTCCACCAGTGGGCGAGCAACCGGCGTTGTTGACCCATGATGAACTGACCACGCTGTTCCACGAATTTGGTCATGGCTTGCACCATATGCTGACGCGTATGGATGTGGCGGCGGTGAGTGGTATTTCCGGGGTTGCCTGGGATGCCGTGGAGCTGCCGAGCCAGTTTCTGGAGAACTGGTGTTACGAGCCAGAGGCGCTGGCGTTTATTTCCGGACACTATCAAACCGGTGAGCCGTTGCCAAAAGCATTGCTCGATAAGTTATTGGCTGCCAAAAACTTCCAGAGCGCGATGGGCACCATGCGGCAAATTGAATTTGCCTTGTTTGATTTCCGTTTGCACCACGAATTTCGTGAGCAGGGTGCCGATGTCCAGGCGTTACTGGACGATGTGCGTCGCCAGGTTACCGTGGTACCAACCGTGCCGTTCAGTCGTTTCCAGCATGGCTTTACCCATATTTTTGCCGGTGGTTATGCTGCCGGGTATTACTCCTACAAATGGGCGGAAGTATTAAGTGCCGACGCCTTTTCCCGCTTCGAAGAAGAAGGGATCTTTAATAAACACACCGGCTTGAGTTTTCTTGATGAAATTCTCAGCCAGGGCGGCAGCCGCACAGCGGCGCAGTTGTTCGAAAACTTCCGGGGCCGGGCGCCATCGGTTGAACCCTTGCTGCGTCACTGTGGTATCGACCTGTCACAATCCGCTACTGAAGAAGAGATTGCCTGATGACTGCAATTCGACGTCCACGCCGCTTTATTGCCGGGGCGGTATGCCCCAAATGTGCTGAAATGGACCGGCTGGTGATGTTCACCAATGAAGCCGGTGAAGAAGTCCGCGAATGTGTCAGTTGTGGCTATACCCAAACCACTTCGGAACAGGTGCTGGAAGATGAACAGAACAACCTGGCGACCGAGCTGACCACCCGGGTCTCGCCGCTGGATGGCAAGGCACTGCTGGATGATGAAGAGCAGCCGCTCAAAATTATCGGTCTGACCCCCGACCCCTGAGTTCTGTACCCGGGAGCTGGCAATGAGCCTCGGGTCTGTGTGTATACGTAAGGAAACGCATTTTAAACTTGGTCACGGCGATCGGGATGGTTAGACTGGCCATCTTCCAACACGGAGTCGTTTGTTGTGATCAAGTGGCAGGTGCGCAATATATTGCCGATATTATTCTTGCTGTTGCTGCAAGGCTGCGCCACGTATGGGGCCGGTCTGGGCGCAGTATTGGAAGACGTCAAGCAAGGCAATTTTGCTGCGTCAGAAGCGCAGCTCAAGCAGGCGCTTTCTCCTGGCGGCAGCGACCGCTTGCTCTATTACCTCGAACTTGGCGTGATCCGCCACCTGAATGCCGATTATCGCGGCAGCAATCAGGCCTTCGAACAGGCTGAACGTATCAGTGAACAGCTGGAAACCACCAGCCTGGTAAACAGCACACTGGCAATGTTCAGTAATGCCCGGCAGGCGGACTACGCTGGCCAACCCCACGAAAAACTGTTGATCAATTATTTCAAGGCACTGAACTATCTGGCGTTGGCCGCTGGGCAGGAAGGTCGTAATGAACGCCTGGATGCCCTGGATGGTGCCCGGGTTGAAGCGCGGCGCTTGATTCTCAAACTGAATGATATGCGAGACCAGCAGGGCAGTTACGCCGAGCAAGCCGAACAGGACAGCGGTACGCTCGCGCTGCTGAACGACGTATTCAGTGCGTTATCCGGCAGTGTGATCAACGAAGATAACCTCACGTATCGAGATGATGCGTTGGCGCATTACCTCACCGGCCTCAGTTTTGAAATGAATCGCGAGTACGATGACGCCCGTATCAGCTACCAGCGCGCCGCGGAAACCTATGAGCAGGGCTACGCCAAACAATATCGGCTGGGTAACGGCATGGCTCAGCAAGCCTGGCTGGATAGTGCCCGGATGATGGCCCTGGCTGGTGGCTACGATTCCGAACTGGCGCGCCTGAAACAGGACAAGCTGACCTCGGCCCAGCGTCAGCAGCTGGAGCAGTTTGATCCGCAGCAGGCGCAGGTGGTTGTGATTGAACACAAAGGGCTGGCCCCGGAGCTGGAAGAACTCAACGTCAATATGTGGGCCGACCCGTATACCCGTTCACTCAAGCTGCAGCCCTATTTGTTGGCCAATGACTCGGATGCCTGGGCCTGGTTCTATTTGCTCTACTCCGACAAGGGTGTTTACAACATCCTGACGGCGTACCTGGATGGCACGCAGTATGGTTTCAGCTTTAGCCCGTTTACCAAGACCATATTGCTCGGGCCGGCCTGGCAACAGTTGGAAAGCCTCGGTCTCGACAAGGCGATTGGTTCTTCGTTACGGGTAACCGTGCCTTACTATCGACGTATCACGCCATTGGGAGGCTCTACCTTGACGGTGAACACTTCCGGTCAGGAGCAGTCGTTGGTGATGGACAAGGCGGCCAGTCCAGCCCAGCTGGCACTGCAGCAACGCTTGCTGCACTCTTCGGCAGACATCCAGCAAGCACTGGCGCGCTCAGCCTTGAAAGCCGTCTCGGCCCAGGCGGTGGGTGACAGTGTGGATTCACAGGGGCTGGTGTCGTTTATTGGCAAAATGGCCGCGCAATTAACCGAAGCCGCGGAAACCCGCAGCTGGTTGCTGTTGCCCAACGATATTCGTATCCGCCGGGTGATGCTGCCCGCTGGCGATAATGAACTGACACTGACGTCGACACTGGAACCTGGAGTGGTCGACCGTCATCAAACCCGGATGACATTACAGGCGGGCGAGATTGCCTTGTGGCAGGTACGGTCGCTGGGGAATATATCAACAAGCAAATAATCGGCGCCTGTTATGGTTGGCAGTGCGCCGATGATCAATTCAGACCGGCAAATAGTTGTCGAAAAGGGAGAGGATGACCATGTTTAGTAGATTTCGCACGTCCCCGTTGATCACATCACCACGGACGGTGTTACTCGGTTGTGTGGTACTTGCCACGGCTACAGTGAGTGGTTGTGGCAGTACCGAAGTCAAGCGGGTCGACAGCAACGAAGAGATCGCCTTGAGTGATCGCTGGAATGCGACCGACTCTCGCCTGGTGGCCGAAGAAATGGTGACCGACATGGTGTCGTTCCCCTGGGCGACCGAATTTGAAATGGATCATGGTCGCAACCCGACGGTGATTATCCAGCGTATCAGCAATAAATCCCACGAGCATATTGCCGTCGATACCTTTATCAACGACATCAAGCGCAGCATTATCCGCTCCGGTAAAGCCAGTTTTGTGGCGAGTGGCGAAGAGCGTGAATCGGTACGGGATGAACGTTCGGATCAGGAGCTGAATGCCAAGGACGCCAAGTCTCAAGGGCAAGAAAAAGCCGCGGATTATGCGCTGTCCGGGACGCTGAATTCGATCGTGGACCAGGCCGATAAAGAGCGTGTCACTTTTTATCAGGTGGATCTGAAACTGATCGATATGGAGTCCAATATCGAGGTCTGGAATGGTCAGAAGAAGATTCAGAAATATCAGAAAAAGTCGTCATTCGGGCTGTAATTCATGACTAATCAAACACGCCTCTCGATGTTCAAAAACCTGGCGGCGGCAAGCTGTTGTCTGCTGCTGGTGGCGTGTGCCTCCACGCCCAGGCAAACAACAGACAGCCTGGCGGAGACCAGCACCGGCCAGCGGCCAGACGGCATGCCGGACTGGGCACTGACGCCACCTTCTGCTGCCGGGATGGCGTACGGGGTTGGCAGTATCGAGGTGTATGGTGACCCGGTCAGTGCCATCAAGCGTGCCAGCGAGCTGGCGCGGGTTGATCTGGTTAGCCAGTTACGGGTGACAATCAGCGGTGATTTTTCGTCGACGGTGACAGAAACATCAGGCAGCGACAAGGAAACCCGGGTGCAGCGTAATGTCAGTCAATACGCCCGCAGTCAGGTGGCCGAGGTACAGCTGGACGAGGTAACGATTACCGATGCCTCCGTCGCGGGCGGTTATGCTTACGCGTTGGCAGAACTGGATCGCACCGCGGCAGCAGCCCGCTTGCGCCAGCAGATGTCGGAAATAGAACAGCAGCTGGACCAGTACACCGATGTTGCGCCGCAAGGCGATACCTTGCAGCAGCTGCGTGTGATGTTGCCGGTATTGGGGCTGATAGCTGAGCGCCAGGCCTTTGCTGACAAACTCGGGCTGGTCAGTGTCCAGCATCAGATCCCGGCACTGTCTGCAGAGCATCAAGCCTTGCAGCAACGGGTTTATAGCTTGCTGGATCAGTTGACGGTACGGATATCCTTTGACAATGACGATGCCCGCCTGATGCAGGGTGAACTGATCGAAACGCTGGCATCACAGGGCTTGCGGGTACAGACCCAGGGTAATACCGATCTGGTTTTTGCGGTCAGTGCTGAACGCAGTTCGCGGCAGCAGGGCGGCCGTTTTTATGCCTTTGTGCAGGCGCGTATCACCATTGCGGATAGTCAGAGCCGGGTGTTGTCGTCATTCAGTGACACAGCGCGAGGTGTATCCGGGCTGGAAACCAAGGCCTGGCAGGGGGCTGCGAGTGCTGTGGCCGACCAGTTGCAACAGGAATTGGCCAAAACCCTGGCGGAGCGGTTGCGCTAAAACAGATACCGGCTCCTGCAACAGGAGCCGGTATCCCGTTGTCTTACTGACGAATACCTTCGATATACAGCTCCAGATCGACGGGCAGATTCCCCAGCGGGCCATCCATTTTGTAGTCCTTCAGCATGATCGTGGTTGAGCCACTGAAACCGGCACGGTAGCCACCCCATGGATCATCACCTTCACCAACCTGGCTGACTGGAAAGGTAATGCTTTTGGTGACGCCATGGAAATTAAAATCACCGCTCAGTTCGCCAGTGCCAGCCCCTGTTGGTTTATAACCGGTGCTTTTGAACGACGCTGTGGGGTACTGGTCGGTAGACAGGAAGTCTTTGCTGCGCAGGTGTTTGTCACGCTCGGCATGGTTGGAGTCGATTGAAGCGGTATCAATCTTGATTTCGATCTCGGTATTCGCCGGTTTGGTTTTGTCCCAGTCGAAGTTGCCTTCAAAGGTATTAAAGCGGCCGGTCAGCCAGCTGTAACCCAGGTGTTTGACCTTGAACTGGATGGAGGCATGGGCACCCTTGGTATCCACAATGTACTCCGCCGCGTTGGCGACGGTAGCGGTCATGGCCGCGGCAGATACGGACAGAGCAATAAGCAGTTTTTTCATAGTGGGGTCCTTGATCCGGGGATCGTCAGTCGTTCATTAAATGGTGTATTCAATCGCGTGTATGGATGCTGTCGGTCTTATGGCCGCAGCATGCGTTTCAGGGTGTTGTCCTTGTTGATGACATGATGTTTCAGGGCTGCAAGGGCATGCAGCGCCACCATGCCGGCCAGTGACCACGCCAGCAGCTCATGAATCTGTCCGGCAATTTCTTCCTGGCTGCCGCGGTCTGTGAGGGTGGCGGGCACAGAAAACAGACCAAAAACGTCCACCGCCCGGCCATCGGCGGTCGAAATCAGGTAGCCGCTGACAAACAGCGCCGCCATCACCAGATACAAACCCAAGTGCATCCAATGGGCGGCTTTGTTTGCAATGGCCTTGTCCGCCAGACCGGTGGGGACGGTGTTGAGCTGACGCCAGATCAGTCGGGCAAGAAAGACCAGCGCCAACAGCACGCCCACGGCTTTATGAAATTCCAGCGAGCCGTGATACCAGTTGTCGTAATAGGTCAGCTCAACCATATAAAGGCCAAGCCCGAACATGCCAATCACTCCCAGCGCCATCAGCCAGTGCAGGGCAATGGCAACCAGTCCGTAGCGATTCGGGGTATTTAGGATCATGGCAGGTTCTCTGTTCAGCTCGGGTTGATTCGGCACTGCATCAGGGAGTGCTGATGTCGCCATTTTCAAGGTAAATGATAACGCTATACATTACGTACAATTGAATACGCCAAACAGAGCGATTACTCGACAACTATTGTGCAAAAATGCACAGAACTAAAGGGATGGGAGTAATAAGCTGTGCAAAAAGATAGCTTCAGTTGGGACGATTTATACGTTGCGTATCGAGTGGCGGAAATCGGGACGTTGAGTCAAACCGCGGAGCAACTGGGGGTGAATCACTCGACCGTGCTGCGCCGCCTCTCACGCCTGGAACAGCAGTTAGGGGTAAAGCTGTTTATCCGCCATCAGCGAGGTTATCGACTCACCGATGCCGGGCAACTGATGCGGGAACGTATGCAACCGGTTGCTGATGAAATGCTGCGACTGCAGACGAGTCTGACGGCGTTTGATGCATCGCCACCAGGGACGTTGCGGATTTCAACGGTGTCGGATTTTTCGTTGTTTTTTGCCCCCTTGTTGCATGACTTTCGCGAGCAGTATCCACAAACCCGGGTTCAGCTGGTGGCAACGGACGATAAGATGTCGCTGGCCAGTGGTGATGTGCATGTGGCGATCCGGATGGGGCAGCAGCCACAAGAGCCGGATTTGATTGCACGGAAACTGTTACCGGTTGAGATGGAATTCTACGCCGCCGACCGTTATATCCAGCGTTATGGCATGCCGGCCTCGCTGGCTGATGTGAATCGTCATCAATGGGTGTTGCCATCGGGTAACAAGCGGCATATTCCCGGTATTCGGCAATTGTTGGCAGCCCTGGATAGCCGGCAAATTGTGTTTGAGAGCAACAGCTTTACCGATATTCACTCTGCGGTGTCGGCAGGGATGGGCATTGGCCCGGTGGGGGCTCTGCAACGGATAGGCAGTCGTGATGCGTCACTGCAGCAGGTCGACTTTGGCGTTGTAATGGAGCCGTCGTATATGTGGTTCGTGTACCACAAGGATATGCGTGGGAGTGGCAGAATTCAGGCGTTACAGAAATTTATTGTTGAGCGATTACAGCTCATGGCAGCCCGTGCGATCAGCCACCCGCGCTAGAGTAACTGGCTCGGGGTACCTAGTTTGGCCGACAGACAAGGCCAGGGTTGGCAGATGCGGGTGATGGTTGAGCGGGTTGTGGCGATCGCGGGATATTGGCGCACCAACTGATCCGGGCAGTAGGTCAATGCATCGACTTGTGCGTCAATCCGGAGCGCATCGTCCCCCAGTAGCGTATGAATCACAATATTGGCGGTTGACGGGTCATGATCCAGCAAGGGCCGGCCATGGTGATGAATAAACGCATCGCTGCAGGCTTCCAGCATCCTCAGGGTAAAATAGGCGTGGCATAGTGAGACCATATTGGCAGAGGTGTTTGCCGGGAGCGAGCGATCCAGGTAGGGCAAGTTGTGTTCGATACGCTGATACAGACGTGGCGCCCGTTGCTCAAGCTGGTCCTGGATCAGGCGCTGGTAAACACAGTAAGCCATACTGTATTGGGATAGTTGGCTGACAGCGGCCTCGCTGGCGAGGTGGACAATACGGCTCAGATTATTGAGGTTGGCAGTAATACGCATTTCCAGTTCCGATGCAGGCAGGTGGTTGTGCTGTTCTCGCAGGCGGTGGGCCATGGGTGTCATTTTCACCTCTGATTCTTTTTATATCAATAAAATCAAATACTTACTGATTTCAAATTGAGCTGATAAAAAAAGTATAGACAAGATTGGCAAACTGGCCAGTCGATTAGTGGGCCGGTGCGAAAGAGACAGGTTGGCGATAGAGCTGAATTGCGAACCGGGTCACAAATACCGCCCGGGCCAACAGAAAGGCGTAAAAACTTAGCCACAAGCCGGTATTACCCAGATCCGTGGTCAGCCACCAGAGCGGCATAAAGACCAGCAAGGCTGCAGCCAACATGGCATTACGCATGGTATGAGTGGCCCCGGCACCGATACACAAACCATCCAGCCAATAACTCCAGAAGCCTGCCAGAGGTAATCCGACCAGCCAGATTTGATACTCGTCCAGCAGAGGCAGCAGTGCCGTGTTATCAGTGAGCAGTGGCCATAACCAGCTGCCTGCTGCGGCAAAAAGCAGGCTCAGCAATACGGCGAGTAATACGGAATTGACGCCAGTAATCAGAATGATACGACGAACATTGGCAGACTGATCCTGCTGCGACTGATTGGGTGGGGGCGACTTGTGTGTGGTTTGACTGGCAGACGCTTGTGCCAGGGTTTGCCCGGTCAGGCTTTCCGCGGCGTGAGCGATGCCATCCAGGGCATTGGAAATCAGCATCAGTAAGGTGATGATCAGGCTGTTGGCCGCCAGAATCAGCTCTCCCTGACGTGCCCCCTGGGCGTTAAAAAATGCAAACAGCAATAATAGGGTCAAGGTACGGACAAACAGCTGGTGGTTGATGCGGATCATGGGTTGCAGTTGCTGCCAGGAAGGGCGCTGGAGCCAATACTGTTTGGCCCGGAGGAGCAGGGGTTGATCGGCACTGTTTGTTTGTCGCAAAACAAACCAGAGACCGGTGGCAAGACCGATATAATCAGCCATCACGCTACCGAGAGCCACGCCGTCGGTGGTCATATCCATACCATAGACAAACAGGGCGTCGAGACTGCCGTTGGCCAGATTGGTGATGGTCATGATGATCAGTGGTACGCGGGTCTGGCCTCGACCAATAAACCAGCCCAGCAGAGCGTATTGGGCAAAAACAGCCGGTACCGAGATCACCCGAATACTGAGGTACAGCTGGGCGCCATCTGATACGGCAGGAGTGGCTCCCATCCAGGGAATCACCAGAGGTAACAGCAACCAGCCACACAGGCCAATAATGGCACTCAGAGGGATGGCCAGCCAGAATGCATGCCCCAACACATCAACCTGCTCTGTGGCCGAGCGGCTGCGAGCTGTCAAGGCTGTTGTGCCCATGCGCAGAAAACCGAAGCTCCAGCACAGCAGTGTAAAAAGTTGAGCGCCAATCGACACCGCACCAAGATACGCTGCATCAGGTAGATGCCCCAGAATGGCACTGTCGACCAGTCCCAGTAACGGGACGGTGATATTGCTTAACATAACTGGCCAGGCAATGGTCAGAATGCGACCTTGTGTCGCGGCCCAGCCAGTCGCAGGCGCAGCAGGTGTCAATGGCATGACTGATATACTCAATACTCAGAAACAGGAGAATGACAATGAACAACCGGGTGTCTTCAGCGTCTCGTCTCGGCGCTATCTTACTCTTCGTGGTGTTGGCTGTATCGGCTGTAGTGGGCACATTGGCAGCTCGTCTGACCGACCCTGCTACTCGATTGGGTTCTACCAGTGGCATGATGTTATTTCAGAGCGGCAGTCCAGTTTCAGACTTCGAATTTATTGACCAGCATGGTGAGCGGCGTGATCAGCGCAGTTTCTCCTCTGGCTGGAAGCTGGTGTTTTTTGGCTATACGTTCTGTCCGGATATTTGCCCGACCACATTGGCGGACCTGAATCGGGTGTGGAAGGCATTGCCTGACGAGACGCTTCAGCATCTGGAAGTGGTCTTTGTGTCGGTAGATCCTCAGCGCGACCGGCCGGCCAGTCTGGCACCTTACCTGCAATATTTTAATCCAGCGTTTGTAGGGCTGACGGGTAATCCCCAGGCCTTGTCATTGCTGGCGCAGGAGATCAACGGATTTTATGCCAGGGTTGATCGTGGTGATGCACCGTATCTGATGGATCATTCGGCCAACCTGATGCTGGTCGATGCGGATTGGCAGTTTCGTGGTTATATCGAACCGCCATTCCGGCCTGACCGCTTAATCCCGATTTTGACGGCTATTGTTGATAGATAACAAAATGGCGGATATTGGCCCGGTACAGTACGTTACAGTACGATACGAAAAGAACCTCACCGCCGGTTAACGGCGGTGCTGGCAACAAACAGCAGGGTGGCCGCGACGACAACACTGGGGCCAGCGGGGGTGTCCCACCAGAACGAGGCCGACATGCCCATCAGTACCGATACCAACCCGATCAGACTGGCGAACAGGGCCATCTGCTCAGGGGTGCGGGATAAACTGCGAGCTGCTGCTGGCGGGATAATCAGCATGGCGCTGACCAGCAGAATGCCAACAATTTTCATGGCCAGGGCAATCACCAGCGCCAGCATCAGAATCAGTAATAATTGCAGTCGAGCCACCGGGTAGCCATCAATAGCGGCCAGCTCCGGGCTGACAGTCGTTGCCAGCAAGCCGCGCCATTGCCAGATAATCAGGCCGATACAGATTACAGCCGCTATCGCTACCATCAGTGTATCGGTGCTGGTGACAGCCAGTAGATCACCAAACAAATAACCCATCAGATCCACTCGCACATCATGGGCCAGACTCAGAACGACGAGTCCAACGGCCAGCATGCTGTGCGAAATAATCCCCAGTAACGTATCCGAAGACAGAGAGGCAATACGTTGCATCGGATACAGTAACAAGGCCAGTACCACCGAGCTGAGCAGCAAGGCCAGGGTCGGGTTGATATCGGAAATCACACCCAGGGTAATGCCCAGCAGCGCGCCATGGGCCAGGGTGTCGCCGAAAAACGCCATGCGTCGCCATACAACAAAGCTGCCCAGAGGCCCGGTGACGCAGGAGAGCAACAAGCCGCTGAGTAATGGCATTAACCACCAGTAAGATATCATCAGTGCATTCATGGCTGGCGGGTTTCCGCTGTTGAGTCGTCATCGGTATGGCCAACGAGGCAATGCTGGTGGTCATGGTGATGGGTGTAGTGAGCGATTGGCGCCGTACGTTGGCCAAACAGTTGTTGGTAAGCATCACTGACGGAGACCAGGTCGGGATGGCCGGAACAACAAATATGGCCATTCATACAGATCACTTCATCCGTCGCTGCCATGACCAGATGCAAATCGTGGGAAATCATCAGCACCCCACAGCCGAGTTCGTCACGCAATGTTGGGATCAGCCGGTAGAGCTCATGCTGCCCCTGGACGTCTACCCCTTGCACAGGCTCATCCAGTACCAACAGGTCGGGTTTCAGCAGCAGGGCCCGGGCCAGCAAGACGCGCTGCCATTCGCCACCGGACAAGTCCTGGATATCCTGATTGACCAGGAGCTGAATACCCAGGCGATTGAGCCAGCCATGAATGGCACTGTCCTGGGCACTGCGAGCCAGACGCAGAAAACCGAGTACGGTGAGAGGCAACCTTGGTTCCAGTTGCAGATGCTGTGGCATATAACCAATCGTCAGCGGCTTGCGACGCCAAACGGAGCCGGAGTCGACTTTCTCCAGCCCCAGTAAAATACGGATCAGGGTCGATTTACCACAGCCATTAGGGCCGATCAGGGTCAGAATCTCGCCGGCGTGCAGCTCCAGGGAAATATCCGTCAGCACCTGTTTATGACGACGCTTGAGATTCAAACCAGTCGCTTTTAATAGCAGAGGACGATCAGGCATGATCATTGGCCGTGGTTTCCCCAGATGCTGGCTGACAGCTCGGGCATAAGCCGGTCAGTTCGGTCAACTGGTGGTGCACCTGCACTCCCAGCACCTGTTCGACTTGTCGGGTTAATGCATTCAGCTTGTCGTTGGGCAGCTCCTGGGCCTGGCCACAGTGTTCACAGATAAAAAAACACACTGGGTGATTGGCTCCCGGATGATTACAGCCTACATAGGCATTTAATGAATGCAGCCGGTGTACCAGTCCCAGATCGAGCAAGAAATCCAGTGCCCGGTACACCGTCGGAGGTGCAGAGTTGAAGCCATCATTGGCGAGGGCTGGCAGCAGTTCATAGGCACCAACCGGCTTATGGCTTTGCCAGATCAGTTCCAGCACCCGTTGGCGGACTTTGGTCAGGCGTGCTCCCTTGTCATGGCACAAGGATTGGGCCTGGCTCAGCGCATTGGCGACACAATGCGAATGATTGTGGGGTTGGTACACATTCTGACTCATGGAAGGTCAACCTTAGGTTATAATGTTGCAATATTACGAAAGACTGAACGAGACACAATGAACAAAGTGATATTTTTACTGTTATTGGTACTTCTTGGCGCCTCCACACCAGCGTTTGCCGCTGCAGATATGGACGATGCCCTTACATCCGAAAGCCGGATGCCATCCGTGTTGGCCAGTGTGCACCCGCTGGCGCTGGTCGCGGCTTCTGTCGTTCCGGCAGAGCGGCTGAATGTGCTGGTGCCTCCGGGGATGACACCCCATGATTTTGCCCTGCGCCCTTCGGATATCGACCTGATCCAGAATGCTGACATTATTCTGTGGGCCGGGCCGGTGACTGAGCCGTACCTGAAAGGCTTTGCCAACCGCTGGCCCGACAAAATATGGATCAACGTGGCGGAACTGGGGCAAGACAGCCCGATTCAGGACCCCCACTGGTGGCTGTCGCCCAGCGTTATGAAGTTGGCGCAGCAGCAGCTGGCAGAGCAGGTCGGGCGAGATTCGGCAACTTTTGCGGCAGCCGTCGATCTGGCGGTGGCCGAAAGCCGAACCCTGTTGGCCCCTGTGCGGCAGCGTGGCTTTTTTGTTTTTCATCGCGCTTACGACCATTGGGTCGCGGCACTGGGCTTGAACCAGGTGGGTTATTTCACCCTTAGCCCGGAACAGAAGCCGGGTATCCGCACCTTGCAGACCATGCGTTCACAGTTAATGAGTGGCGAGGTGGTCTGCGTCTTCAGTGAACCGGAATTCTCACCGGCCTTGGTGGATCGTATTGTTGAAGGCATTACGGTCGGTCGTGGTGAACTGGATCCGATGGGACTGCAAGTCGAGATTGCCAGCGATGCCTATCCTGCACTCTTGATGGATATGGCACACCGCGCCAGGACTTGTCTGGAAGCGGTCGCAATGGATAAGGCCGGTGTTCTGGAGTGGGAAACCGAGATCGACAAAGCGTCGCCGGGCCCGGATGATCCGGAAGACGAAGCGAGTGATCACCACCATCATCATGAATCCGATCACCACCATGAATAATCATGGCTGATCGTTGTTTTACCCCGGGTTTGGGCTTATGGCGCAGACCCGGCAATTCCCTGCGTGGATGACCCTTGCTTGAGGCGGCGGGTTTGATATTCAGCCAACTGCGTTTTGGAAGCGCGCTGCAACAACCTGCTAGAATGATGCTTAATTCAGGTAGCCACCCGGTAAGCGAGCACTCATCATGTCTCAGCCCTCTTCTTCGATCGATCTCCCGCTAGCAATTGTTACCCTGGCCGCAGGCAAGGGTTCTCGGATGAAATCCGATTTACCCAAAGTGTTACACCCGCTGGCTGGCAAGCCGATGTTGCAGCATGTGCTCGACAGTGCCAGTCAACTGGCCGGTGCGCGTCAGTATGTGGTGATTGGTCATGGGGCAGAACAGGTGCAGGCCGCGATGACACAAGATGTTTGCTGGGTCATGCAATCACAGCAGCAAGGTACCGGCCATGCGGTTGCCCAGGCGATGCCCGAAGTGCCGGATGACGCTGTCGTACTGGTACTGTATGGCGATGTGCCGCTGATTAGCACATCAACCTTGTCTGCTCTGTTGGCGGAGACTCACGCATCGGCCGAACAAACCGGCGGGTTGGCATTGCTGACGATCGAGCTGGCGGATGCGACGGGTTATGGCCGTATCGTACGGGATGACAGTGGCAATATTCAGGCGATTGTCGAACACAAGGATGCGACGCAAGAGCAACGGACTATCCGGGAAGTGAATACCGGTATTCTGGCGGTGGCAGCCAGTCATCTGAAGCGTTGGTTGCCGCTCTTGTCAGATAGCAATGTGCAGGGTGAGTATTATCTAACGGATATTGTTGCGCTGGCGGTGGCGGAAGGTACGGCGGTACGGGCGATTCATCCCCAGTATGGGCACGAGGTGCAGGGGGTGAATGATCGCTTGCAGCTGGCCGGTCTCGAACGGGTGTTTCAGCGACAGCAAGCGGATGAGCTGATGCGGCTCGGGGTGGCGCTGGCCGACCCGGCACGGTTGGATATTCGGGGTTCACTGACGGTGGGCCAGGATGTGTCGATTGATGTGGGGTGTATTTTTGAAGGTGATGTCGTGCTGGGAGACGGCGTCAGTATTGGTCCTTATTGTGTGATACGAAACAGCCAGTTGGCGGCCTCAACCCAGGTTGAGGCCTATTGTCATCTCGATGACGCGGCCGTGGCGCAGACATGTACCATTGGTCCTTATGCCCGGTTACGGCCGGGGGCGGAGCTGGCCGACGGTGCCAAGGTTGGCAATTTTTGCGAAGTAAAAAAATCACGTATCGGAGCCGGCTCCAAGGTCAACCATCTCAGTTATATCGGTAATGCCGATGTTGGCGTCGGTGTGAATATCGGTGCTGGTACCATTACCTGTAATTACGATGGGGTGAACAAGGCAACGACGCGTATCGGGGATAATGCCTTTATCGGTTCCAATTCAGCCCTGGTGGCACCGGTCGAGATCGGTGCCAACACCACGATTGGTGCCGGGTCTGTGATTGTCAGGGAAGTGACTGATCAGCAATTGGCGATTGCACGGGGCAAGCAGCGCAATATCGATGGTTGGCAGCGGCCGCAGAAAAAGTCCTGATTACTGTGCGACGATAAAAAAGACAGACAATAAAAAGCCGGAAAGTTGTTCCGGCTTTTTATTGTCTGTCTGCTATGGATATGGATGACAGGAACCGGTATGACCCGTTTGCCCTGTCAGAGCTAGCTTTCCAGCCAGCTGTTTAATACATCGATATCCTGTTCGCTCAGAGTACCGGCATAAAATTTCAGGTTAAGCAGGTTGATAATGTAGTCGTAGCGGGCATTGGCGTAGTCGCGTTGGGCGCTGAACAGGTTCTTTTGGGCATCCAGCACTTCAACGATATTACGGGTTCCTACCTGGTAGCCAGTTTCTGTGGCTTTCAGAGCACTTTCAGCCGAGGTAATGGATTGTTTGCGGGCATCGATATTTTGCACGCTGGTCTGCAGCTGACGAAACAGGCTGCGGATATTCTGTTTTACACCGCGACGTTGCTGCTCGAGCTGATAATCAGCGGTTGCCAGATTGCTGGCCGACTGTTTGCTTTGTGCGTACAGAGAACCACCGGTAAACAGCGGCATGGATACGGTCAGGCCAATGGTGCCAACGGTTGAGTCGGTTGGATCGGTGGTGTAAGTGGGTGCCACGTCCGAGATGGTGTAACTGGCACTGAGGTCGACGGTTGGCAAACGGTTGGAACGGGTTGCGTTACGTTGCAGGCGAACCCCTTCTTTTTGCGCAATCGCCATACGGATGCCCGCGTATTTTTCCAGGCCGGATTCAACCCAGCTGGAAACATCTGCCGGGGCTGGCATTTGCATGCTGATGTCATCCTGCAGGCTGGCAACCTGATCGTAGCGTTGGCCGGTCAGGACTTCCAATGCCTCATAACTGATATCCAGGGCGGCTTGCAGGCTCAGCAAGTTGACATAGGTGAGGTCATAAATCGCCTGTGCTTCATGGACATCGGTAATGGCAATCAGGCCAACATCAAAGCGTTGCTGGGTTTGTTCCAGTGAGCGTTTGACGGCACGTTCTTCTGCTTTGGCTGTTTCGAGATTATCTGCTGCCCGCAATATATTGAAATAGGCCTGTGCCGTACGGAGCAGCAACTGTTGTTCCGCCAGTTGCAGTTGGGATTCGTAGCTACTGTCTATGGTTTTGGCAGCTTGATAGGTGTACCAGCTGTTGAGATTGAACAGGGTTTGGGAGGCGGACAGCTGCAGCGCGCCCAGTTCATAATCGGCGGTGCTGGTTGATACCGAGTAGTCATTGTTATTAATGATACTGATGATGCTGGCACTCTCAGCTTCGACATCATAATGGGTATAGCTATAGCTGGCCTGGGCTTGTGGCAAAATGGCACCACGAGCAATCGTCACATTGTAGCCATTTGCTTCCCGCTCTGTTCTGGCAGCGGCGATTTCAGCGTCGTTGCTGGCCGCTTGGCGGTAAATGGTGCTAAGGTCACTCGCGGTAGCGATACTGGATACAAGTACCAGGGTTGAGATGGAAAGCAGTTTTTTCATGACAAAACCTTTGCTGAATCCTGGAAAATAGACTGCCATTGAGTCTATCAGAAAAAAACTGATGGGCTGTCTTGGCATTGTGCATGCGTTCAGAACAGTGCGTGCCTCCCGCGAAGCTTAAGTATTCTTGTTGAGTAATATAGTCAGGTCAAGCATGGATAATAACAAATCGACTCCTGGCCATAAGGACTGGGAATTAACGCATAAAGAAGTGGCGTATCAGGGCTTTTTCCGTATTGAGCGGTTGTGGTTGCGGCACAAAACATTCGCCGGTGGCTGGACCGACACCTTCAGTCGGGAGTTGTTTGAACGCGGCGAAGTGGTGTGCGTGCTGTTATATGACCCGCAACGGGATGTGTTGGTTTTCACGGAGCAGTTTCGCGTAGGGGCCATCGGTGCGGATAATACGCCCTGGCTGACCGAGTTGGTGGCGGGCATGGTAGAAGCCGGTGAGTCGGTGGAAGATGTCGCTGCCCGTGAGACGATGGAAGAGGCCGGCTGTCGGTTTGAGCGATTGTTGCCTATCTGCAGCTACTGGTCTTCTCCTGGTGGTACCAGTGAGCGGGTGCATCTCTTTTGCGGATTACTGGACAGTCGGGGTGTTGAAGGGATTCATGGACTGCCAGAAGAACATGAAGATATCCGGCTGCGGCCCATGAGTTTTGAGGACGCCTGGCAGGCGTTCGAAGCTGGAGAAATTGACAACGCGGCCACTATTATCGCGCTGCAATGGATGAAAATTCATCACAGTGAGCTAAGTCAGTACTAACCGGGTATTGGCTTTATCGACTGTATCACCTTGATTGTGATTATGAACAACCGTATACGACAGCGTTATATTCCTGACCTCACGGTCTTGTCTTCTTTGGGGCAAGCGAACTATGCCCGGCTGCAAAAACTAGTGACAGATCACACTGTAGGAGTGGAACATGCGTACAGCATGAGTAATGGCTCGCAGCCTGCCAGCAGAATATCCGTTAAAATCGAGGAAAATCACCGCTATACCACGATGTTGAAAGTGTCTCAGATGGATGAGGCCAAGCGCTGGGTTGCTCCGCCAGTCATGACGGTTCGTATGTATCATGATGTGTGCATGGCGGAAGTGATTGGTTATCAGAACGAGCGGGTTGGTGAAGGGCGATATGATTATCCGAATGACCAGATGCGGCTGCCTGATGAAAAAACGCAGTTAAACCGCTTTCTGGCTGACTGGCTGGAACATTGTATGAAATTCGGACATATTGACCAGTCAGTGGCTTTGAGTTCTGGAAGTCATTCTCCAGCTGACGGCGTGTAGGGAATCTCGGTTGTTGGATCGCCTGTTATTTGATGGGAGTGGCGTTTGGTCTTTTTTGATAGAGCATCAACTTTCCGGTTGATCCAGATTACAGATACCCATTTGTGTGCTCTGAGAAGCGGCCACTTGTTGGGCATGAATACGCTGGACAGCTTGCGCTGTGTTCTGGACATTATTCGTGCTGGACACCTGAACGCTGATGCCATGCTAGTCACAGGGGATATTTCCCAGGATGGCAGCATTGGATCCTATCGCTGCTTACAGGCTGAACTCGCGCCTTTGGCAATACCCAGTTTCTGGATTCCCGGCAATCATGACGACCTCACGGCAATGGCGACTGTCACAGCTGGTACAACACTGCAAGATCGCATACTGCGCACACCGCACTGGCAAGTGATTATGCTCGACAGCAGCGTATCCGGGCAGGTGTACGGTGAGCTGGCTGACAGCGAGTTGGCCCGGTTGGAAGCGATCCTGACGCAATCCCCTGATTTGCATACGCTGGTGTGCTTTCACCATCACCCTGTGTTTATGGATTGTCGCTGGATTGACAGTATCGGTCTGCGTAACGCAGGGGATCTGATGGCGATTGTCTCGCGTTTCTCCAATGTACGGGGATTGCTCTGGGGGCATGTGCATCAGGAAAGTGATCAGATAGAGGGTGATTTACGCTTGTTATCGACACCCTCGACGTGTGTCCAGTTTGCCCCCAGGACGGATGAATTTACCATCGATCGATTGAGCCCGGGGTTTCGCTGGCTGGATCTGTTGCCTGATGGCCGTATCGAGAGCGATATCAAGCGGGTTGAGCATATAGAGTTTGAAGTCGATTATTCGGTTAAGGGATACTGACGCCCCTTCTTGTTCAGGAACGTTCTTGACCGTGATTACCCTCGATAGCATTGGATGCTTGTACTTACATGGTTTTCTTAGTTCACCACAGTCGCTGAAGGCGCAAGAAACTCTGGCCTATTTTCGGCAGCAAGGCCTGGAAGCATCATTACGATTACCTGAATTGCACTTTGCCCCGGCAGAAGCCATCGCACAGGCCGCCGATCAACTGCAGCAACTGCAGCAGCGCCATGAACATGTGTTTGTTATTGGCAGTTCTCTGGGTGGATTCTATGCGACCTGGTTGGCACAGAACTATCAAATTCCAGCCATTCTGGTTAACCCTGCTGTTAGGCCTCATCAGTTGTTCCGACATTATCTTGGCCCTCATCAGCACTACCATAGTGGTGAGACGTTTGAAGTGACAGAGTCATATCTCCAGCAGCTGGTTGCATTGGAAGTAACTGAGATTGCCTATCCTGAGGATATGTTGCTGCTGTTGCAAACGGCCGATGAGACGCTGGATTATCGCTACGCGGCTGATTTGTATCGGGCTTGTCCGGGATGGAACCAGGCCGGTGGTTCTCATGGATTTGATAGTTATCAACAGTTCTTGCCGCGCATTATGGCATTTGTCAGCCACCGTTTCCGGTTGCGTTGAGCGGCGGGTGAATGATACCCGATGGCTGGGTATACTCCGTGCCTGCCGTACCGTTAACAGAGGTCAACATGTCTGACACCCGCAAAACATCTGGTCAATACACCGCCGCATCCATTGAAGTTCTGAGTGGACTGGATCCGGTGCGCAAACGTCCGGGCATGTATACGGATACCACGCGTCCTAATCATCTGGCTCAGGAAGTGATTGATAATTCGGTGGATGAGGCTCTGGCTGGCCATGCCTCGCGTATTGATGTCACATTGCATGCTGATGGCTCCATGACAGTACAGGATGACGGCCGAGGTATGCCAACAGATATCCATCCGGAACATGGCGTTTCTGGTGTTGAGTTAATCCTTGGCCAGCTGCATGCCGGAGGGAAGTTCTCTAACGACAGTTACCAGTTTTCTGGTGGGTTGCACGGTGTTGGGGTTTCGGTTGTCAATGCCTTGTCCAAGGCATTGGAGGTGACAATCTGGCGAGATGGCCAGGTGCACCGCATCGGCTTCAAGGATGGTTATAAGGTAACCGACTTGCAGGTGGTTGACCGTTGCGGCAAGAAAAAAACCGGTACCAGCGTGCGCTTTATGCCGGATGAATCGTATTTTGATAGCCCTCGCTTTTCTATTGTACGGCTGAAGCATGTATTACGGGCGAAAGCGGTGTTATGCCCGGGCTTGCGTATTGTCTTTGTGGCTCCTGACAGTGCCGATAATGCGGAATGGTATTACGAAGATGGCCTCAAGGATTATCTGGTAAGTGCCGCCAGTGGTTATGAGGTGTTACCCACAACCCCTTTTACTGGTGTTATGTCAGGCCCCAGTGAAGGAGTTGATTGGGCGGTACACTGGTTGCCGGAGGGAGGTGAGTTATTGCAAGAGAGCTACGTCAATCTGATTCCTACAGCTCAGGGTGGCACACACGTCAACGGCTTCCGTTCAGGATTGTTGGATGCCTTGCGGGAGTTTTGTGAGTACCGCAATCTGCTGCCAAGAGGCATCAAACTGACGCCGGATGATTTGTGGGAACGCTGCTCCTATGTTGTCTCAGCCAAGTTGACCGATCCCCAGTTTGCTGGACAGACCAAGGAGCGACTGTCTTCACGGGAAGCCTCGGCCTTTATTTCTGGTGTGGTGAAAGATGCGTTTGCCTTATGGCTGAATGACCACATTCCTGCTGCGGAGCAGTTGGCAGAGCTGGCGATCAGTAGCGCTCAAAGCCGATTACGCAAATCGAAAAAAGTAGCTCGCAAAAAGATTACCCAAGGCCCTGCACTTCCTGGCAAGCTGGCGGACTGTACCGGACAGGATGGGGAGCGGACGGAGTTGTTTCTGGTCGAGGGTGACTCCGCCGGTGGTTCTGCCAAGCAGGCCCGGGACCGGGAATTTCAGGCGATCATGCCGCTACGCGGCAAAATTCTTAATACCTGGGAGGTCGATTCGGATCAGATTCTGGCCTCACAGGAAGTCCATCATATTGCCATTGCTTTGGGTATTGACCCTGGCTCGAATGATCTTTCCGGCTTGCGATATGGCAAGGTCTGCATACTGGCTGATGCTGACTCGGATGGTTTGCATATTGCGACCTTGTTGTGTGCGCTATTTTTACGCCATTTCCCGGCACTGGTATCCGAAGGTCATGTGTATGTGGCAATGCCTCCTCTGTATCGGATCGACATTGGCAAGGATGTCTATTACGCGCTGGATGAGGCCGAGCGCAGTGGCATTCTCGAGCGTATCGGCGCAGAGAAAAAGCGTGGCAAGATCAACGTGCAACGATTCAAGGGATTGGGTGAAATGAATCCGATGCAGCTGCGAGAAACGACCATGGATCCGGATACCCGTCGATTGGTGCAATTGGTGCTGGAAGAAGATGATCCAGAAGAAGAAGTACAGCAAACCTCCGAGACACTGGAATTGATGGATATGCTGCTAGCCAAAAAACGAGCCGGTGATCGCAAGATCTGGCTTGAACGCCGTGGTAACGAGGCTGAGCTGGCATAACAATTCTGAAGGAAAATGGCAGTCCGGGTATGGATAGGTCGGGTTGAATACAGCAAACAACAAAAACAAATAAGGGCTGCAAATGCAGCCCTTATTCTTATGCAACGTACAGTATCCGGTTATTACGGGACAAAGTTGATGGGGAACTCAACACTGGTCACCTCGACTTCCGGACGATCCTTGAATCGCATACGACGGCATTGTGACAGCAGACGTTTATGCAGAGCTTCATCGTTCAGCTCGCTGCGACCAATTTCACACGACTGAACTGTACCCGAAGGGGTAATTTTCAGAGCCAATACCACGGTACCTGCCAGCGTAGGGTCTTTCTGCTGAGCTCGGCGATAGGCATTGAAGAAGCTTTGTTTGCTGGTTTCAAACACCAAACGCATTTCTTCCTGAGTCCGATTGCTGCCGGCTTCCTCTGTCTTGCGAATTTCTTCGCTGGAAACTGCAACAGCCGTTGTCGTACGTTCACCAAGCTGCTCGCCACTGGTAGCTGCTGTCAGGGTTGACTCATCAATACCGCTTAAGGCAATGACAGCATTCGGATCAACAACACTACCAGCACTGACTGCGGTGCTACCAACGTTGCTCAAAGCCGCACTGCTGGTATCCAGCTTGACGTTCGGAATGGCAGCTGCCAAAGCAGCCAACGAGTTCAGAGCATCACTACCCAGTGCTTCTTTTACCTTCTCCTGAGCTTTTTTACGTTCTTCTGGCTTGGCTTCTACCTTGGGTACAGGCTTGGGCCTAGGCTTCGGTACGTCGGCAACTTCAGGTTTAGGCACCTCCGGTTTTGGTTCTTCTACTTTCTCTTCCGGCGGTGGCGGCGGTGGCGGTGGCGGCGTTGGTTTCCTCTGTTCCAGCAATTTTGCCAGTGCAGGTGGGATCTTTTCCAACTCACTCCGATCCGGTTCCGGTACATCCATCATCGGGATCAGAATACCCAGTACTGTTGTGAACAGCAGGGCTATCACCAGAATCGAGATGTAACGCTTACCGCCAGTATCTACCCAGGGTAAGATCGGCTCGTGTCGATTAACGAGGGCTTCACTCATGGGGCACCCCCATCGACCTTATTGACGGCCAGAGAAATATTACTGAAAGTTGCTTTTGAACATGTGTTCATTACTTTCTTCAGCAAAGCGTATGGCGTGTCTTTGTCACCCACAACGGTGATATACCGACCCAACTCCAGCAGTTCTGGTGAGAGAGGTGAACGTTCGGCCATATACTGCAGCTCGGTAAGGAGTGCATCAATGGTTTCACCTTCAGACGCTTCAACCTGAGGTATGGTAACAATAGACCGACCCTGAACCAGAATCTCTTGCTTGTTCACCATCACGACCAGATTTTCGTCTGGCGTGTTTTCAGCAATGGAGTTCGGCAGCTCAATCTGTTCACTATCTTCAACTTTCACGTCGTTCTGGTTCACCATAAGGAAAAATACCAGAATGGTGAAAATATCCATCAGCGACGTCAGATTAAGAGTTGCTTCCCCTTTCTTGCGCTTATGGTTGCGATCCATGCGCTTGGCGCGGCGGGACGTCTTCTTCATTGTGTCACCTCCGTTGTGGTCGCCAGGTCAGGTGCTGCACCCAGAGAAATATCAGGGAACAGGGCTGCATCAACCACTGACGTTACAACAACGGCAGGGTATATACGAACCGCATCCATCACTGATACCAGAGTCTGATAATCAATTCCTGCTTCAGGAAGCAGGCTGATGTCGGTTTTTTGAGCAAATACAGGATCTTTTTTGATCTCTTGCAGGATGGTTGACAGTCCTTCCAGGTCATAGCTTGCGCCTTCTTCCTTCGGGAATGTCGCGTGCACCACCGTCTGCAACAGATAGCTATGAGAAACTTGTATGCTGTCTGAGCGGATGATGACCTCTAGCGTCACATCTTTTGGGTCTACAACAGTAGGCTGATCGCCCGCCGGCAACTTGAGATCGATTACGGCCAGTTGTGAGAACACCATGTTCATCAGCAGTACTGGTACCAATACGATCATCAGGTTCATAAAAGATGTAACGTTGAGCTCCGCCTGTTCTTGATTGCGTTGGCGTCTCATTGGAAATTACATCTCACTTGTTGCCGGTAGTGGATTGACCTTGCTTGCGCTCGGTAATGATGTTCAGGAACTTCACTCCGGCCATTTCAATGCTGTCGACAATTTCATTGGTTTTGGTTTGCAGGTAGGTATGCAGCAACAGCAGCGGAATAGCAGCCATCAAACCAAATGCGGTGGTGTTCATCGCAACCGAGATACTTTGTGACAGCAGCGTGGCTTTTTCTGCCGGAGCTGCGTTGGCAACCGCGGTAAAGGCCGCGATCAGACCCATAATGGTACCCAGCAGTCCCATCAAGGTGGCAATGTTTGCCATGGTGGCAACATATTGAGTACGTTTTTCAAGCTGTGGAACAGCTTCCATCAAGCCTTCTTCAAGAGCATATTCGATTTCTTCGCGACGTTGGCTGCCAGGAATACGAGCAATGGCAGCAGAGAAGATATCGCCCAGTTTGGTGCTGGACTCATTGGCATAGTTCAGAGCCGCACGCATATCACGGCTTTCAAGCATTGGCAGGATTTCATCAAACGTCTTGCGATTACTTGATTTTTCTCTTGTCAAATAGATCAAACGCTCCAGTGCAATGGCAACACCTACTGCCATGATGAAGCCAATCGGGTACATAAATACGCCGCCTTCTTGAAAAAAACGTACGATGGAATCCATAGAATTTCCCCCAGATTTATTACGTGGTAGATAGTATTTTACTGTTATCTTCCAAGCTGTTATCGGTATTTAACAGCAAGAAAATTGCATTTAATCGACAACCGGCCAATAAAAACAGTCGATATGACTTATTTTTTTCCAGCCTTCGCGATCCTTGTGTTAGTTAGTTCGCTTTCCTTTCCGTTGCCTGATCACCAAAACCGTCTCTGAAACGCCTGGCATATTCCACTTCAAGATGAAACTGCTTCGGTTGTAACGGCTCGAAGCGTTCTTCTTCATAGCCAGTGAGCGGTTCGAACGGTATTTCCACGTCGGGTGTATCTCTCCACGAAGTAATCGTCATCATGCCAGCGTCTTCAGAATTACCAAGAATGGATATACCTTCCAATTGAATGACGTCGGCTGCGAAAACACTTGTCGGGGTAATCAGAGCCAGTAAAGTGAATAACCATATTTTCATCAGGAGTCTCCTTCCGAATCCACAGCAGCCTCTGTTGGTTGCGGCTCTTCTGGTTGATCGGATGTTTCATCAGCTTGCGGGTTCGAGTCTTCTGTTGCAGTGGCTGCCGCATCTGTATCAGGTGCTGGAGTACTGGGAACCCGTTTGGCAAGATCCTGTATCCATATATTTAACAGTGGATCTTCCTCTGTATTCAACTGCTGTGCTGTCCGGTATTGCAGCAGCGCCTTGCCATACTGCCTCATATACAGGTCATACAAAATCCCGAGATTGTAATGCAAATCGGGATTGGGTGCAGAACACTGAATGGCTTTGGAGTAGCTTTCCTCGGCCAAGGTAAAATCACCTAGTTCCCGTGCAACTGGCCCCATGGCCTGAAATGCCGCACAGAATTCACTATCCAGAGTCAAAGCCTGCTCGATGCTGGCTTTGGCTCCTTCAAAATCCTCGGTCTGATATTGTGACAGCCCAAGATTAACCCAGACACCAGGGTAGTCCGGGGTCCGTTCCGACATAATGGTCCAGTGTTTCAGGGCCTGATCATAGCGCTGGGATTTGAGCAGCAACAAACCATGCTTGAAGAAACCAAGGGTTTCAGCATCAAGGCCTGCGTTTGCAGAGTCTTCTTGCCCAGAGGCATCGGTCTCTTCTTCTGCTGTTGTTTCCTGTTCTGGTTCGGTGGCCTCGTCGCCACTCTTCATCAGCGAGCTACAACCTGCCAGCGTCATCACCAAGAGAAAACTAGCGAATCTCACTAACATAGCTCAATTCCTTTTCTTTCTTGCGGTATTGGGTCGGTGCCAGGTCAGCCATGACATCGAAGCTCTTTTTAACCCACTCATCATAAATACCATCATAGGTACGGTTGATGTTCTTGAGATGAACGTCCATCGCAGCCTGCTCGAAGGGGTAAGACTGGTCTTCCAGCAAGAACTGGTACTCTTCCAGCTCCAGTTCATCCAGGCCTTTGGGTCGCTCAGACTCTAACAATGCCTTGCTCAGCTGAGTGTACAGCTGACCGATCCGGTAGGTCGAAGAGGTCGTGAACTCAAGCACTCCCATTGCCACGGCCTGGGTATACAGGGCTTGGGCTTCTTGCATGGCCTTGTTTTTGGCCGGAATACTCTCGTTCAGCGGCAGGGTCAGTGGCAGATTCACGTATTTTTCCCGTGCGAATTCAGCCAGCTCGTAGGAAGCCCCTGCAGCCAGGTATTTTGACCGCTCTGTTTGCTTGTTACCCGCTTCAGCATTCAGACTGATAATCTTGTCGAGCCAGTAGCGGCGTTTTTCTTCGTCTTTTTCGCTGCTTTCCATGCCGTACAGTTGTTCCAGTTTGTAGCGAGACTCAATGGCCGGATCAAAAGGCTCGGAATAGTTGTTGGCATAGCGCTTGAACATCACAATGGCGCTGCCAATATCTCCAGCTTTCTCATAATATTCACCGGCCTGGAAGGCTGCAATACGCTGTTCTTCCTCATCTTCGCTGGTGCGCCACACATCCGCCAAAGCATTGGCTGCGGCTGACCATTTCTCCTGTTTCTCATAGGTGAAAATCAGCTTTTTGGGAATATCCTGGCTGAGTTTGTGATCCGGATACTTGTTCTGGAATGTGTTGAGCGCTTCTTCTGCGCCCGCATAATCTTCCACTTCAAACAGCAAGGTGATGGCATCGTATTCTGCAATAATGGAGTTTTCGCTGCCTGGCGTGACGTCACTGATACGGTTCCAGCTGGAAGCCGCCAGTTCATAGTTACCTTCTTCACGGGCTTTTTCACCCTGCTTATAGATCGAGGCGGCGACTTTTTCACGAATATCATTGCGGACATCAGGGTCGATATCGCTATATTTCAACGCTTCCTGAAGCGATTCTTCTGCTTCTTCGTAATAGCCCAGTTCAAAGGCGGCGTGACCGCGAACCAGTGCTGCACCATAACGATAGTTGTCCGCAAGGCTGTCCTGAATATCCCAGGCCGTACGGGATACAATCAGTGCTTCTTCGTAATTCTTGTCAGCAAGAAACAGTTCAGAGGTACTGACCAGCACCTTGCCACGTTCTTCGTGATCCGGGAATGTGCGTACAAAGCGCATGGAGTTTTCTGCACTTTGCTGCCGCCATGCCGTCGCTTCTTCAGCATCATCCGGCTGGTATTTGTTGTATGCCAAAACGGTCGCGTAAGCAGCTTCCGGTGCCAGCTCATGATCAGGGTAATCGTAGGCTACGATCTGGTAATGGTCGCGAGCCTGTTGATAATTACCCAGTTCATAGGCGATTTCTGCCAACAGGAAGTGAGCTTCCGGTGCATCTTTTGCGTCTGGGACACTGCGTAAATAAACGTCATACCATTTGGCGGCTGCAGCGTAGCGTTCGGCTTTTTCTTCATCACCCTCGGTTTGTTGCGCCCAGCCATGGTTGAATTTGGCCAGATCCATAATGTAGACAGCAAGTGGCTCACGGATGGTGTCGCGTACGGCATCGTCATGATTGGCCCAGTAGTCACTGTCGATACCAAAGCGATCGATATAATCCGCTTCACGTTCCCGTTGCAGTACCGGATAACCCGCGAGGGTATATTGTTCAATCATGCGTTGGAAATACAGTGGCGCCTGCTCGCTGTCCGGATAGCGTTCGATGTACGCGGTCAGAGCAGATGCACCACTTTGATAATATTTTTGGTCGTAGTAATAATCCGCCAGGCGGTTGTAAATCAGGTATTCGTAATGGCGGTGGCCATACTCATCAAAAAACTCACCGATTTCTTCCCACTCTCCGCCATAGCTGAAGGTAACGGCCATGGTGTAAATGCTGTCTTTCAGGATCTCTAGACTGGCACCTGTGGCGTTATCAATACTATTCTGGTCCGGATAGTCTTCATCCAGCAAACGGGCAAAGGCAATCTGGCTGTCATCGTAACGGCTCTGTTTGAACAGCGACCAGCCCAGCATATAACCTGCATTACTGTAGTATTTGTTGCCGGTACGGCCGTACTCAATCAGGCGTCGAAATGATTGTTCCGCTGCGACATAGTCTTTCATGGCATAGCGTAATTCACCGAGGCGGAATTCGGCATCCAGATAATAGATAGAATCCGGGTATTGTTCCGCCAATTGCTGGAAGGCCTCGGCTGTGTCTTCCGGCTGCATGGCTATGCTGTAGGCTTTGGCCAGCTGGTAGAGAATTTCGTCATTGCCTTCACTATCAGGGTGCTCTTCCAGGATGGCTTTAAATTCCTGAATAGAAGCAGCGAGTTCTTCAGGATCAACGTCTTTCTCTTCCTCGGAAAGGAGATCATCACCAGCCCAGGCAGCTTCTTGTTCATGCAAGCGCAGTGCGGCAATGCGTCGAGAAGCCAGCACTTCGTACTGGTGTTGATCTGCTACTTCAATATAAGCCCGATAACGAGCCACCACGTCTTCATTGGTGACGATCAGTGGCTCATTGGATGGTGCTTTCAATCCGTAATATGTGAGATCCGATATGGTGCCAGCCTGGTGTGGTTGTACCTGGGCACAGCCAGCAGTTACAAGCAGACAGGAGACGACAGAGGACCATATCAGTGAGCGCTGGTCAGTCATATTCACCCAGGCCTCCGCTGTTGGTGTTGCGACGTAACTCGCCATCGTAAAGTCGTGCGATCGACAAACGGGTAGTCGCGAGATAATCCTTGAGTCGGTCTTTCAACATGCCGATATGGCTCTGAGCAACGGTGACAATCTGCTGCTGCTGTTTGGTGTGAAGTGCTGTTAGTGTCTGCTCCAGTGCGCCGAGCTTGTTCGATACTGCATCGATCGTTGCCAGGTGCTCTTCTGATCTGGCATGAAAAGCGCCGGCCTGTGCCAATAACTCATTAATATTGGTCAGTTGAGTATTCAGATCCTGATATTGCTGTTCCAGAACAAGTTGCTGTTTCTGGAGTGCCCAGGCCCGCTGTGGCTGGGCTTTGGTCAGCTGCCACAGCGTGATGCCCTGCAGGATACTTGCCTGTGTTTGTACATCCTGTTCCATAGAGGTGCCATCTTTGGATTCATTGGTAATGGCCTCCAACTGATCCAGCCTGTTCCGCTCAGGTTGTATTGCAAACCCCAACGGTTGGTTGCGGTGCGCTTGTATCTGATGATTGATCTGTATGATTTGTTGTTGTAGCTGT
This sequence comes from Oceanobacter sp. 5_MG-2023, assembly GCF_030548165.1. Taxonomy (NCBI): domain Bacteria; kingdom Pseudomonadati; phylum Pseudomonadota; class Gammaproteobacteria; order Oceanospirillales; family Oceanospirillaceae; genus Oceanobacter; species Oceanobacter sp. 5_MG-2023. The sequence continues at coordinate 286,996 of NZ_JAUORS010000001.1, forward strand.
TTGGTGTTGTCTGCTACTTGGGCCAGATGATCAGATTCAACCACTTCCAGGTAAATTGCCTGATTGGCGAGCTTGTCGGCTCTTGCGATTGACAGGTGTTGCTGCTGTTGCTGAACCCACCCAAGCATGCTGCGAATATCGATCAGACGTTGCTGTTCTTGCAAGAATGCACTGGTGCTCAGCAAACCTTCGAGATGACGACTGGTTGATGATGAGGCAACCCCCTGGAGGTCGGGGCTAAGTATGTTGTCAGAAGCGTCGGACTGTCGCTCTTCCCAATGGCTGACCCACTGGGAAAGTGTGTCAATATTGTTGAGCTGGTCAAGTTGCTCAAGTGCTTCGGTCATACGTTTTTCTGTGTATTCATAAACCGGTAACGATGGCACTCCGCCATTCATCAGCTCGGCAACGTAAGAGGTCGCCATTAATGATTCGAGTGTATGAATGTTGAGTAAAGGAAAGTGCTCTTGCAAGACCCTCCATGGCTGTAAGGCCTGGTCGTATTGCCAGCGTTTTGATAGTGCCCAGCCATATTGCAGTAGCGCATCAGAGGTATAAGGACCGTCTTTGGAGACCAGCCGCAAGTAACTGATCGCCTCATCGTAATGCTTGTTGCGTAATTCATACTTGCCGGCTGTCAGGCGAAAGCGGTCATTCAGTGCCGATTGTTGCTGGTCTTCTGCTTCATCAACAAGAAATTCGCCAACCCATTGCTGTAAGTCTTTGGAAGAGATGCCCAGTCGCATTTTTGCCAGCATCAGGTTGTAACCCGCAAACCGGTACCATTCACTCTCCTCGTCAATCAAATCAAACGCTTGTTCGGCTTGTGTTATCTGATCGCGGTTGGCGTGTGAGGTGGCAGCAATAAATGCCGCTTCCGATGTGTCCGTCGGGTTTAGCAAGGCATCGTTGGCCATGGCTCGACCAATCAGCCGACCGGCTTGTAGCCAGTCATTTCTGTCGGAGGCGTTACGAGCCAGCATGAACCAGGTATTTCCCATTCCTGGAGAGAGGCCAAGAGCCGGGTCGTTAAGCAAGACGTTGGCATAAGAGTCCATTCCCAACTCTGACAAGCCTGCTGGAAGGGTGTACATGATATCCATATCTGAGAGCGTGGGTTCTGCATCATCATCGGTTATGGCGTCCAGCGGTGTGCTGGTCAGATAATGAAAAAAATACACGCGTTTGCCCAGCTCATGATTCAATATCTCAAGCGGGGTCTTGGGTGCCGGAACAGAGGCACTCAGTGTGGATATAAGGCCGTTGTCTGGCGCCGTAGGCTGTGCGCAGGCCGTACTGCTTACCCAAGCGGTAGCCGCTACGGCCAGAGCGAGTAATCCTGACTTTTGCATGACTTACCAAGCCTTCAGAGTAGCAACTGCGCTGCGTTTGGCGGTGTCGTCCGTAATAGAAAGCAATAGTTTGAGATGGTTGCCACCTTTACGAAAAACGCCTTCATAGACCAGATCGCGGACACGGTTGTTGTCGTCACGTCCACGAACGACCACTTTCAACAGGTGGTTACCTGGTGCCAGTTCAAGATCGGTCAGAGGCTGGACAGCACCAAACTTGAGGGCCTGAACTTCTTTCTCTGTATACAAGTAATTAATTGGCGAGATGCCATGCCCTGATATGGTAATGGACATGGGGGTAAAGAATTTACCGTTACTGAGTGCCAGGTAGAGTGATGTCTTGGTACTGATCGGGCTGATCAGTTGTTTTTCGATGGCTGACAGTTCACTACTCAACTCAACGACCGAGCGTTTGGCTGAATCGATTTCAAGCTGAATGTCTTCCGGGGTTGCAGCTACGGCCTGGAATATACCGAAGAACCATAGCATCCCTGCAACTAAAAACTTCATAACCACCTCATCAACGTTGACGTACCACGCCGTCCACAGATAACCAGTGACTCAGGGCGCGACGAGTGAATTCCATATTTCTGAAAAGGTTACCTGCGTACAGGTAATCCAGTGTTCCGTCCGGGCTGACCAGCATAACGGCAGGCAAAGGGTTGATTTGCCATGCCCTGGTGAGCGACTGGTCGTATGCCAGTAACGGCAGACGTGTACGGGGTGCGTCTTTTACAAAACGGTCATTGGCATCCCAGATCACCCAGGTAACCAGTCCGTCTTTGCTGTACTGACGCGCCAGCCGTTCGTAGTGTCCCAGTGCTTTCTGGCAGTCTTTACAGGCACCCACCCAAATCAGCATGACTGGCTTGCCGCGCTGTTCTTCCAGGCTCAACGCATAGCCACCTTTTACAGGAGGGAGCGCAAGCTCGGTCAGCGTATCGCCAATCGACAGTTTGTTCGGAGCTGCTTCAGCTATCGAAAAACTGCTGATCAGGGCTGTCAGGATTAGTAGTAAAAACCGACTGCTATGCTCCATTGCAGACCTCGGTGCGAACCTTCTTGGTTGAGTACTTCATCATCGACGTGGTAGTAACGGGTTTCGGTACCAATCCAGTAGTCGCCCATCATGACCTGAAGCGATGTCCCTACACCGAGGTACATACCATGGCTGCTGCCTGTGAACTGTTCACCAATAAGGCCATCCACATTCAGCTGCCATGGCAGGAATGTTTCGCCATCGAGGCTGGTAATACCTTTGAGGAGGGAATAACCCAGACCGGCGGTGATGGCGCGGAAAGATGAATGCTCTTTCAGGTCAACATTGCCATCGTCATCTTCAATTGTTGGATTACCAAATGATGTTAATCCAAGCTCGATATTACCCAATGCATCCAGGCGATCGGTCAGGTGGTAACGGATAGAGCCACCAAACAGCAGGCTGTCACCGTATTCGGCGGAGGTTTGTTGCCCAAGGGACATGCCAATCAGCATGGTCTGCTCAGGTATGCCATCAGAAAAATCGAAGGTGCGGGGAATAGGTTCAAATATCTCTGCCGTTCGTGGCGTTGCGGCAACACCGGCGAGAGGCAAGATGCCTTGCATGATATTGGCCCCATTAAGAACAGAGCTGGGATCAGTCGGCACTTCATCTGCCATATAGCTCTGCTCTGAACTCAGTTGTGCCATCTGAGCCAGGATGGTTTCCATCATGGCCGGGTTATCAAACGCGGATACCTCGGTCGGCTCTTTTTGAGGAACCATGGAGAGCATCTTCTCGAGCACTCTCGGGTCGTTCAGAGCATCCGGGTTTCCTGGAGCCAGCTCGGCATCGGCTTTGGCCTTTTCAGCGACCACCCTCAGCATTTTTTCGAGCACTCTTGGATCATTCAGAGCATCCGGGTTTCCCGGCGCCAGCTCAGCATCAGCCTTGGCTTTATCTGCGACCAAACTCAGCAGATTTTGCAATACAGCGGGGTCGTCAATAGATGATGGAGAAGTCTCGGCAGCTGCAATTGACGACGCTGCCAGGAGGAAACCCAGTGCAAGACTGGATCTTTTCAGAAACGAATTTTCCATACTAGGGCCAACGCTCCGTGATTTGCACTATTGCCAGACAAGGCTTGCTGGACCTGAACCCGGCCGCCGATGCTGACGTTGTAAGCTATATTCCAGTTGATGTCGGTCGTGGCTGACAGTACCGGCACAGTTGTGTCGTCCCCATCATCATCCCAGCGGGTCGAACCGCCGGAACTCTTGCCAATGCCAACTCCCAAATACCCATCCCATGACCAGCGGCCGTTCTCTGCAAAAGGGAAGCGCTTGCCTGCTTCCACTGAGTACCAGTCGTCATTTGTGTCGGTGGAACGGGTTATACGTACCGCTGCAGCCTGATCAAACAGAGTGAAGTTGGCTCCCAGAGTCAGAGCGGTTTCAGATGTTGCGGCCACTTCAAACTGCGGGTTGTTGTCGTCACTGTGATCAAGAAACTGCAGTGGTTCAAGTCGTTTGATATTTTCTGGCAATGCGTCGAGTGATTCAACACTGATCCAACCGTGATATTCACCTGCCTGTACGTATAGCCAGTTGAGCTGGCGCTTCAGGGGAATCAGTGCGGTATCCGACGGTACATCCGTCGTCACGGGATAAGTATCGGCCGGCCCCATGCGCAGCTGAATGGGTGCTGCGGTCGCAACAGAAACAAGACCGACACTCAGTGCCATAGCCTTGATCAGCGTGAGCAGTCTGCCGACTAAATAGTCTGTCGAACGTTGCTTTGTTTCCGGATTCGCCTGCATGTCGGCACCAGTTCCTTGTGTGAGTTACCAGTATTCGTGGCTGTGGCACAACGGCGGGCAGTATGCTTAGCCGCTCAGTGCTCGTCAACACAGTGTATCAATTATGTTACATCACGTTAATTCCGACATCTTTTGCGCACTTCGTCGGTATGGTACTGATCGCTGGCTTATGACGAAGCGATGAGAATAACAGTCTATTTGGACGGTTTTATGTCAGTTCGATAATAAATAGAAGGGGCCTGAGTGATTGTCCGACATGGCGAACAGGTATAACCACTCTGTTTGTGCGCAGGAATGGCGGTATTGCGTCATCTGCAGGGAAGATATGGCTCAATCATCATTGAGCCCTATTCAGACCGAGGCTTCTTGCTAATACTGTGCCTTTGGATTGTTAGCAAATCGACCAAGCATGTTGAATATAAGCAATAAAGTTGCCTGTTATCCGCACTTTCCCCGGCGTTTGTAACCACCGTCAGGATAAAAAAAATTTACAGATTGTGAATTGATTCCGATTTGATCAAGGGAATTTTTCTGGTTACTTCGATGTTTCAGGCAGCTGACAGGCGACTGCTGACATTCTGATCACAGTTCGCTAACCGGTCAATTGGGGAGATAGAGTTACATAAGTTAACACTATGCAGGATATGATGCCTTCACAGGGTTCCGACAGGAATCGGTTTTACAGACTTCTTTAGCGGGACAATGGATGCATTTCACCTCATCTCGTAGGGCAGGTCATTTCGACTGGCTGAAAAGTTATCATTCGCTGATGCTGTTGCCGATGGTGACAGCGCTTCTGCTTATGCCTTTTATGGATGGCACTGAAGTTCGTTACTGGCTGGTTTTCTGGGTGTTGGTGGTGGTGGTTTTGACGATTTGTCGAGCCTGGATGATGCACTCTAACCGGTTGCATTTGCAGCAGCACAGTGGCGTATTACAAGCCATCTTTGATGGCCTGCCCGATGGTATTTTTTTTAAAGACCGTGATGGCGTATACCGTTATGCCAACGAGCGGGCAATGGGAGCCATCGGGACCGACTTGCTAGGCAAAACAGATATTGAGCTGTTTGATGGTGACCCGGCCTGGGAATGCCAGTGCGCTGATGATGAAGTGTCTGACCAGGGCTGTCGCTACCGCCGAGAGCAATGGGTAACGTCATCCAGAGGAGAGCGAGTGTTGATGGAAATAAGCAAGTCACCGCTCTTTGATGCGCAAGGGCACTGTCTGGGAGTGCTTGGTGTCAGCCGCGATGTGACCGAGCTGCGCAAGATTCAGAATAATCTGGAATTTGTTGCGCATCATGATGCGCTTACCGGCCTCCCTAACCATACGCTGTTGTCGAAAAAAGCTGACTATGCCTTACGTCTGGCGCGGCGTCAGGGAGGGAGCCTGGCGCTGCTGCTTTTTGATCTCGACCGCTTGAAAGGGATCAATGACACCTTTGGTTACAATATCGGTAATTTGTTGTTGCAGGACGTGGCGCGCCGTTTTAGCAGCAATCTGAGAGATTCCGATCTTTGTGCCCGTATGGGCGGAGATGAATTTCTGCTCGTACTGCCAGAGTTTGGCGGTCACGATAACCTGGTCGCCAAGGCGACGCAGTTGTTGGCTGTGATTGCAGAACCTTATGAACTTAATGGCCATACTCTGTCACTTTCCAGCCATGTGGGTATCAGCTGTTTTCCACAGGATGGCGATGAATTTGACACCCTGGTTCGCCATGCTGACGCCGCCTTGCATCAGGCCAAATCCCAAGGACACAAGGCATTGTGCTTCTATGAAGCATTCATGCTGGAAACCCTGAACGAGCGCTCGGTGCTGGATCACGATTTGCGTGAGGCTGTCGATCTGGGTCAGCTGGAGATGATGTATCAGCCACAATTCCGTTTTGGGGACAAACAGCCACGACGGGTTGAGGCATTGATGCGGTGGCGGCATCCACGGCTGGGCAGTGTCTCGCCGCTGGAATTTATCCCGATGGCGGAAACCACGGGTCAGATTCACGATATGGGACAGTGGGCGGTGGAACAAGCCTGCCGACAATTTCTGGACTGGCGCGAGCAAGGCCTGTGGCTGGAAAAGATAGCCATCAATGTGTCTGCCATTCAGATCAATAGCGGATTTGCCGACCGGCTAATGGCATCGATGAATGCCATGTCATTCAACCCCGCCTGGCTGGAGCTGGAAATTACCGAAACGGCCATCATGAGCAGCATTACTGAAGTCAGCCGCCAAATCACCCTGTTGTGTAATCAGGGAGTCGAGTTTTCGATCGATGATTTTGGTACGGGTTATTCTTCACTGAGCAAACTGAAATCGATGCCTGTGACGGTACTGAAAATCGACCAATCCTTTGTGCGTAATATCAACGACGATATCAATGATTATGAAATCGTTCGGGCGATTATCCTGATGGCCAAAAGCCTGGGCCTGCATGTAGTGGCTGAAGGCATCGAATCGCAGCCACAAGCGGCGATACTGCAGCGCCTGGGTTGCGACTGGGTGCAGGGCTTTTTGTTTAGTCAGCCATTGTCCGGGGACGACTTTCTGGCTCGCTACCGTGACAACACAGGTGCTAGTGTTACCCCGGCTGCGGCAGAAAACGACAGCATGACCACGGAGAATGATTGCTGATCTGATGGGCCTCAGTCACAATCAGTCCACTTGAATCCAGCCGTATCCGATACCAATGACGCAAATCAGCTATACCGATGATGGCGTAGAACGCCAGTCTCTACGCCAGTACACCGAGAACGCTTACCTGAATTATTCCATGTACGTCATCCTAGATCGTGCCTTGCCTCACGTAGGAGACGGACTCAAACCGGTACAGCGTCGTATTATCTATGCCATGAGCGAACTGGGCCTGAAAGCCACGGCCAAGTACAAAAAGTCCGCCCGGACCGTGGGGGATGTGCTCGGCAAATACCATCCCCATGGTGACAGCGCTTGTTATGAAGCGATGGTCCTGATGGCTCAGCCCTTTTCCTATCGTTACCCTCTGGTGGATGGCCAGGGCAACTGGGGAGCTCCGGACGACCCCAAATCCTTCGCGGCCATGCGTTATACCGAAGCCAAATTATCGGCCTTTGCCGATGTGCTGTTGTCCGAGTTGGGACAGGGGACCGTCAACTGGCAACCCAATTTTGACGGCACACTGGACGAACCCACCACCTTGCCAGCTCGTTTGCCCCATGTTTTGTTGAATGGCACCACCGGTATTGCTGTGGGGATGGCCACGGATATTCCGCCACATAATATTCGTGAAGTTGCCAGTGCCTGTATTCATTTGCTGGATCATCCGGGGGCCACCAGTGACGATATCTGTCAGCTGGTACAAGGGCCGGATTTTCCGACCGAAGCGGAAATCATCACCCCTCGGGAGGAGCTGCAGAAGCTCTATCACAGTGGGCGTGGCAGTATCAAGATGCGGGCGGTCTACACCCGTGAAGATGGTGATATTGTCATTACCGCTTTGCCACACCAGGCATCCGGCTCCAAAATCATGGAACAGATTGCCGCCCAGATGCAGGCCAAAAAACTGCCGATGGTTGCCGACTTGCGTGATGAGTCTGATCATGAAAACCCGACCCGGCTGGTGATTGTACCGCGCACCCGCAAGGTCGAGGCCGATGCGCTGATGACTCACCTGTTTGCGACCACCGATCTGGAGCGTAACTATCGCGTCAATATGAATGTGATTGGTCTGGATGGACGGCCGCAGGTGAAAAACCTGATCACCATGTTGAGCGAATGGCTGACCTACCGAACCGACACCGTGCGCCGCCGTCTCCAGTTCCGGCTCGACAAGGTGCTGGCCCGTTTACACATCCTTGAAGGCTTGTTGGTCGCTTTTTTAAATATCGACGAAGTGATCGAGATTATCCGTGAGGAAGACCAGCCGAAACCGGCGCTGATGGCGCGTTTTGGTATTTCCGACAAGCAGGCCGAAGCCATTCTGGAATTAAAACTGCGGCATCTGGCCAAACTCGAAGAAATGAATATTCGGGGAGAGCAAGATGAACTGGAAAAAGAACGCCAGTATCTGGAAAAAACCCTGGGTTCCGAACGGCGCCTGAAAACCCTGATCAAGAAAGAAATCAGTGCCGATGCCGAGCGATACGGTGACGATCGCCGTTCACCACTGGTTGTACGGGCCGAAGCCAGGGCATTGACCGAGACCGAATTACTGAGCGCTGATCCGATCACCGTGGTGTTGTCACAAAAAGGCTGGATACGAGCGGCCAAAGGCCATGATGTGGATGCGGCAAAGCTGAGCTACAAGGCTGGGGATGCCTTTTTGCAGGCCACGCCAGGCAAGAGTAATGAGCCGGTGGTGTTCCTGGATGATACCGGCCGCAGTTATAGCCTGATTGCTCACACCTTGCCTGGTGCCCGCGGTCAGGGAGAGCCACTGACCGGCCATTTGAATCCTCCCCCGGGGGCGACGTTTGAGCATATGCTCATGGGGCAAGACAGCAGCGAATACTTGCTCTGTAGTGACGCCGGTTATGGTTTTATTACCCGCTTCGCGGATATGCAAAGCAAAAACAAGGCGGGCAAGGCGCTGATCACCTTGCCCGCCAATGCCCGGGTATTGGCACCAAGTGTATTGCCTGCCGGCGATGAGGTCTGGATTGCCGTGGTGACCAACGAAGGCCGTATGCTGGTATTCCCGGCTGCCGACCTGCCTCGCTTGAGCAAGGGCAAAGGCAACCGGATGATTAATATCAGCGCTGCCAGTGCGGCCGAAGGTGTGGAGCTGATGGTCTCGGTTCAGGCATTGCAAACAACCGATACCTTGCTGGTTTACTCCGGCAAGCGTCATCTGAAAATGAAATTCAGCGACCTGGAACATTATTTCGGTGAGCGGGGACGGCGAGGCAATAAGCTGCCGCGCGGCTTCCAGAACGTTGATCGACTGGAGCTGCTGTCGCCACAGGACTGACAGCAATCGTCAGTAATCGAATCAGTCGCTGACAATAAACAACCGAAAGCAGAACTCCTTGGTGGTTTTGCTTTTGCGTTCCTGCCAATGGCTGGGCCAGGTTGGTTGCAGCGCTGTTTCATGCTCGATATAGACCAGGGTGCCAGGTAATAACGTCAGCGCATCAATCGCTGGTTGCAGTAGCTGCTTGCCAAACGGCGGATCAAGGAAAACCAGATCAAAAGGCTGTGGGTTTTGTTGCAACCAGGCCAGGGCATCACCGGCCCACACCTGGGCATTCAGGGCGTTTAACACGCTGAGATTATCCTTTATCTGTAGCGCAACCTTGGGGTGTTTTTCCAGAAATACCACCTCCCGTGCCCCGCGAGACAGCGCCTCGATACCAAGTGCACCACTGCCAGCAAAGGCATCCAGCACCCGCGCGCCTTCGACATCAAACTGTAGCCAGTTAAAAATGGTTTCACGAACCCGGTCCATGGTTGGACGCAAACCATCAACCGCAACAAAGCGCAGTCGACGGGAGCGCCATTCGCCACCAATAATTCTCAGTTGTTGGGTTGGTAACTTACTCACGCAGAATCTCATCAATAACCATGGGTATCGGCGGATGGTATCAAGCGCAGCCCGAATGTCGACATCGGACTTGCAACCCGGGACATCCAAAAGACAGGAATAGTGGTAGCATAGCCGCCTATTTCAGCCGTTTCCGGCATATTCTCCCAGCCACGCTGACAGTGAACGCCATGTTTAAGTTTTTTAAGCGCAAAAAGAAAAACCAGCCAGCCACCGAATCACCGGCAGAGACCGATGCGGTAGTCAGTGCTGATGTAACAACCGACCCGGCAGAGGCCGGACCAGAGAGTGATGCCGGTGTGGTCGATGCCCCACAGGTAGACGCTACCGATGCGATTGAATCGGATGACCTTGACCATCCACCGATTTGGGCTGTCGAGGATAACAGCCCATCCGGGATGTCTGCCTTTCCCGAGCTGGAAGATACTCTGGATGAAGCAGCGCCGATAACAAACGATCTTGCCTCAGACTCTGGTTTGGCAGCGGCTGAGGAGCCTGCTGTTCGTACTCCTGTTGATGCCCAGGTTGACGGCCTTGTTGACGATGCTCTTGAACCTGAGCCGGTCGTGGAAGCATCCATCGAGCCAGTCGTGGATATAACCCCTGAACCCGACTCCGAACCCATCGCCCCAGCCACACCGGCAGCACCAGAAAAAGTCTCAAAACCCGGCTTTTTCGCCCGTATCAAGGCTGGCCTCAGCCGCACCCGCAGCAGTCTGACCGATGGGCTGGCGAACTTGCTGTTGGGCAAAAAAGCCATTGATGACGACCTGATGGAAGAGCTGGAAACCCAGCTGATTATGGCGGATGTTGGTGTAGAGGCCACCGCAGATATCATGTCGCGACTGACCGACCGCGTAAGCCGCAAGGAACTGAAAGATTCCGACGCGCTGTACGACGCCCTGATTGATGAATTAAAAAGCGCACTATCCCCGGTGGAAGCACCACTGCTGGTGACGGCGCAGGCGGCACCCTATGTCATCCTGATGGTGGGTATCAATGGTGTAGGTAAAACCACCACGATTGGCAAATTGGCTCGCCAATTCCAGAATGAAGGCAAGAGCGTGATGCTGGCTGCAGGCGATACTTTCCGTGCCGCGGCGGTTGAGCAACTGCAGGTATGGGGTGAACGTAACGACGTACCGGTGATTGCCCAACATACCGGAGCCGATTCCGCCTCAGTGATTTTTGATGCACTGCAGGCGGCGCAAAGCCGTAAGGTCGATGTGCTGATTGCCGATACTGCCGGACGTCTGCACAACAAGGACAATCTGATGCAAGAGCTGGAAAAAGTGGTTCGGGTGATGAAAAAACTTGATCCGGCAGCCCCTCACGAAGTCATGCTGGTGCTGGATGCCGGTACTGGCCAGAATGCCATCAACCAGACCCGGCAATTCCTGCAGTCCGTCGGCGTGACCGGCCTGACGCTGACCAAGCTGGACGGCACTGCCAAGGGTGGGGTGATTTTTGCACTGGCGAAACAGTTTGGTATTCCGGTGCGATTTATCGGTGTCGGTGAAGGCATTGAAGACTTACGTCCGTTTCATGCCGGTCAATTTATCGATGCTCTGTTCCAGCGCGACAACAGCGGAGACTGAGCGATGAGCATGGTTCGCTTTGACCAGGTGGGCAAACGCTACGCCGGGGGCAAGGAAGCGCTCAGCGGCGTCAGCTTTGAGCTGGAACGGGGTGAGCTGGCTTTTCTGACCGGCCACAGTGGCGCTGGTAAAAGCACACTGCTGAAGCTGATGATGCTGATGGAGCGGCCCTCCCGGGGACAGGTGTTTGTGGATGGCCAGAACCTGAACCGCTTGCGGGCCGGACAGGTGCCTTATCACCGCCGTAAGGTCGGCGTGGTATTCCAGAATCACCAATTACTGTTTGATCGTCCGGTATTCGATAACGTCGCGTTGCCGCTGCAGATTGCCGGGTATTCACCACTGGATTGTGCCCGACGGGTACGGGCAGCGCTGGATTCCGTTGGCTTGCTGCATCTGGAAGGCCGCAATCCGGTGGAATTGTCTGGAGGAGAGCAGCAACGGGTGGGTATTGCCCGCGCCGTGGTCAACAAACCCCCTCTGCTGTTGGCTGATGAGCCAACCGGTAATCTTGACCCGGAACTGTCAGCAGAAATCATGGATTTGTTTGTACGCTTTCAGCAAGTGGGGGTCACCGTATTGATCGCCACCCACGATATTGCCCTGATTGAACGTATGGGCAAGCGTCGCCTGATTCTTGATCATGGTCAGATGGGAGGCGATTTGCATGTCGACCACTCCGGATAAAAAACGGGGCGCCGTTGCGGCGTCGCGTTCCGCCGCATCTGCGGCTCAGCCCACGCGTTCAGCGTCGTCAGGAGCCTCGGCACAAAGTATTGGTTTTGTTCATCGGGCGACCGCCTGGCTGGCTCATAACCAGCTTGTGGCGGTAGAGACCTTGCTGACCTTGCTGGCACGACCGGCATCGAGCCTGTTGACCTGGCTGGTGGTTGCCATTGCCTTGACGTTACCGGGGGCATTGTGGATGTCTCTGACCAATATTGAGCAGCTGAGTGGAAATTTTCAGCAGTCCGGCCGTATTACCCTGTATTTACAGCAAGAAGCCAGTGTGGCCGCAGGGCAGACATTACTGCAACGTATCAAAGGGCTGGAAGATGTGGTCGACACCGAATACATCAGCGCCGAGCAGGCACTGGCGCAATTCAGTGCCGCCAGCGGCCTGGCGGATGCGTTGGCCATGTTGGCGGAAAACCCGTTGCCTGCGGTGATTCTGGTGGAGCCGCCGTTGGGGCTGACTGCGGAGCGCTTGCAACAGTTGCTGCAGCAGCTGACCTCTTTCCATATCGTCGATAGCGCACAGCTGGATATGGCCTGGCTGGAGCGGTTACGGGCCATCATTGCATTGGGCGAACGCCTGATCTGGGTGTTGGGGGTGATGCTGGCCTTGGCTATCTTGCTGGTGGTCGGTAACACCATTCGCTTGTCCATTGCCGCGCGGGTGGATGAAATCCGGGTGATCAAGCTGGTGGGGGGCACAGACGCCTATGTGCGTCGGCCTTTTTTGTATACCGGCTTGTGGTACGGCATGGTGGGCGGACTGCTGGCCTGGCTGATGTTGATTGGTTGCTGGCTGTTGCTGAAACAACCGGTGGCAGAACTGTCCGCCCTGTATGGCTCTGCCTTTGAGCTGCAACCCTTGTCCGCCAATGCCGCTCTGGTCTTGTTGTCTGGCGCGATGCTGCTGGGTTGGTTAGGTGCCTGGTGGTCTGTAAGCCGCCATCTGCATGAAATAGAACCCTGATAGTGTGACTTATGCCGTTATTGTTGCTGTAATGGAACTCAGTGCTGCCTTGGATGTCGGAGAAACCGGGTGCTACACTGACCCTGAAATTCAGATTCTGTAGCGAACCTCGCCACAGTTTATGCGGTGGAGCAATTCGCTACCTTGTCGCTAATGGAGTATGTAATGAACAAAGGCTTGCAAGCCGTCGATGCACTGTCCCCGGGAGCCAATCTCGAGGCATACATTTCAACGGTTAATGCGATTCCTATTCTGAGTGTTGAAGAAGAGCGAGAGCTGGCCAACCGCCTGCACTACCAGGAAGATCTGGAAGCGGCGCGTCGACTGGTTATGGCTCACTTGCGCTTCGTTGTTCACATTGCCCGCAGCTATTCCGGCTATGGGCTGAACCAGTCCGATCTGATCCAGGAAGGTAATGTTGGTCTGATGAAGGCCGTCAAACGTTTTAACCCGGAAGTGGGTGTGCGTTTGGTGTCATTTGCGGTGCACTGGATCAAGGCCGAAATTCACGAATTTATCCTGCGTAACTGGCGTATCGTCAAAGTGGCTACCACCAAGTCACAACGCAAACTGTTTTTTAATCTGCGTAGCCAGAAGAAGCGTCTGGGTTGGTTGAGCCAGGCAGAAGCCAAATCCATCGCTGCCGATCTGGGGGTTGAAACCCGTACGGTATTCGAGATGGAAGGCCGGCTGAATGCTTACGATGCGGCGTTTGATGCCGGTGTCGATGACGATGATGATTCCGCCTATCAGGCCCCTGCGTATTATCTGGAAGATAAAAGTGCTGATCCGGCACTGACCGTCGAAGCCGATAATTATGAGCAGGATGCCAGCGAACGTTTAAGCTCGGCGTTGAGTGATCTGGATGACCGCAGTCGGGCGATTCTGCAGCAGCGTTGGCTGAGCGATGAAAAGGCGACCCTGCATGAGCTGGCGGCGATTTACAATGTTTCCGCTGAGCGTATTCGTCAGCTGGAAAAGAACGCCATGAAAAAGCTCAAGAATGCCATGGGCGGTAGCCTGATTCCGGCAATCTGATCTGCGTTTTGCTGGCTGGGGTCAGCCGGGTCCGTCAGTCTGTTTCATGTATCAAGGTATAAATTCAAGCCATAAAAAAAGCCACCGCTCGGGTGGCTTTTTTTATGGCTGTTTTAACCCTTGTTCCGGTTTTGTCCGGCAGGGCCAAAAAGCATCAAGGGCGTAACAAATTATTTGCCGCCACGCATGGAGTCGAAGAACTCATCGTTGGTCTTGGTTTGGCTCAATTTGCCCAGCAAGAATTCAATCGATTGCACATCTTCCATTTCGGTCAGCAGTTTACGCAAAATCCACAGACGCTGTAGCGAAGACTCATCAAACATGATGTCCTCACGGCGTGTACCGGAGCGACGAATATTGATGGCTGGGTAGATGCGTTTTTCGGCGATCTTGCGATCGAGGTGCAGTTCCTGGTTACCGGTACCCTTGAATTCCTCATAGATCACTTCGTCCATTTTGGAGCCGGTGTCGACCAGAGCGGTGGCGATAATCGTCAGGGAACCACCTTCTTCCACGTTACGGGCAGAGCCGAAGAAACGTTTTGGTTTTTCCAGTGCATTGGCATCGACACCACCGGTCAGTACCTTGCCTGAGCTGGGGACGACGGTGTTGTAGGCACGTGCCAGACGGGTAATGGAATCCAGCAGGATCACCACGTCACGTTTGTGTTCAACCAGGCGCTTGGCTTTTTCAATCACCATTTCAGCCACCTGAACATGGCGCGCAGGTGGCTCATCAAAGGTGGAGGCAACCACTTCACCACGTACCGAACGTTTCATTTCGGTTACTTCTTCCGGACGCTCATCAATCAGCAGCACAATCACATCACATTCCGGATTGTTACGGGTGATGGATTGGGCGATGGTTTGCAGCAGCATGGTTTTACCGGCTTTGGGTGGCGCGACAATCAAACCACGCTGGCCTTTACCAATGGGTGCTACCAGATCGAGTACTCGGGAAGAGAGGTCTTCGGTTGAACCATTACCTTGTTCAAGGAAGAAACGATGATCGGGGAAGAGGGGGGTGAGGTTTTCAAACAGGATTTTGGATTTGGCGTTTTCAGGTTTGTCGTCGTTAATCTCAGCGACTTTCAACATCGCAAAATAACGTTCGCCATCCTTGGGAGGCCGGATCTTGCCTGCTATCTTGTCACCCTTGCGCAGATTGAAGCGTCGAATCTGGCTGGGTGAAACATAGATATCATCAGGGCCGGCAAGATAAGAACTGTTGGAGCTTCTTAAAAAACCAAACCCGTCTTGCAGGATTTCCAGCACCCCATCACCATAAATATCTTCTCCGCCCTTGGCATGATGCTTGAGAATGGCAAAGATAATATCTTGTTTGCGGGTACGGCTAACGTTCTCGAGACTCATTTCCTTGGCGATAGCCAAGAGCTCAGGAACGGCTTTCAATTTAAGGTCGGAAAGATTCATAGGGACAGATAGATGCAATTTAGTGGGTGTTGGGGCGGAGCTTGAATGATATCAAGAGGAGAAAAACTTTGGAGAACCCAAGGCGTACAGAAACTATAGACCCAATGTCCGGGGGTGTCCAGTCCAACCAACCCAAAAATGTTGAACCATTTTTGGGTTGGTTGGACGTGTCAAGCAAGTCGCATTTACAGGGCTTGCTGGATAAATGCTGTCAGTTCCGATTTACTCATGGCGCCAATTTTGGTGGCTTCGACGTTGCCGCCTTTGAACAGAATCAGGGTCGGGATGCTACGGATGCCGTATTTGGGTGCAGTGGCTTCATTCTGATCGATATTCAGTTTGGCTATTTTTAACTGGCCTTTGAACTCTTCAGCAATTTCTTCCAATACCGGGGCGATCATCTTACATGGACCACACCATTCAGCCCAAAAATCCACCAGTACAGGCAGGTCGCTGGCCAGTACATCTGTTTCAAAACTGTCGTCACTCGTCATTGTGATGAGATCGCTCATGGTTTCCCCTTGCGTGTTGAGGTCATAATTTATGTCATTGTACGCGGGCTTCTGTGGGAATCAATCGCAGAGATAGCGCAAAGATCTACTGGACGCCTGCCCCTGTGAGTTGCATATTCGTGGCCTGCCCTCAAAAAAGACAGTTTCAGGACTTCGAGTTATGTCAGATTCCTCAGCCCAGCCAGGCGAATTGATTGCAGCGGTTGATCTGGGCTCCAACAGTTTTCATATGGTCATCGCCCGCGAATTTCATGGTGAATTTCGTACTCTGGAGCGGCGCGGACAAAAAGTTCAGCTGGCTGCAGGCCTGGATGACGAGTTCATGTTGTCTGAAGAGGCCCAGCAGCGTGGTCTGGATTGTTTGCGTGAATTTGGCCAACACTTGCAAGGTATGGACTCCACCAGAGTAACCGTACTGGCCACCAATGCGTTACGGGCCGCTCGCAACCGGCAAGACTTTATCGATCGTGCCGAAGCGGTGCTGGGTTACCCCATTGAGGTGATTGCCGGGCGCGAAGAAGCCCGCCTGATTTACCTGGGTGTGGCGCATACGCTGGCCGACGATGTCGGTAACCGGCTGGTGGTGGATATTGGTGGCGGCAGTACCGAATTTATTATTGGTGAACGCTTCGAACCCAAGGCGCTGGAAAGCCTGCATATGGGGTGTGTGTCGTTTACCCGGCGCTTTTTTGCTGATGGCCAGATTACCGAAGCCGCGTTTGAGCGGGCGGTGGCGGCGGCTCGTCAGGAATTGCTGCATATTGAAACCGACTACAAGCATCTTGGTTGGCAAAACGTTGTCGGCTCATCCGGTACGATCCGCGCAGTAGAGCAATCCGTGGTGGAATTTGGCTGGTCAACCGAAGGCATTACCCGCCAGGCGTTAAAAAAGCTGCGCAAACAAACGCTGCAGTTCGAGACGCTGGATGATGTGGTTTTGCCTGGTGTAAAGGTTGAGCGTCGGCAGGTCTTTATTGGTGGCCTTGCTATCTTGACCGCTGTTTTTGATACCTTCGATATCGAACACATGGTGTATTCCGACGGCGCCTTGCGTGAAGGCGCACTATGGGATCTGTTTGGACGCTCAAGCCATGAAGATGTGCGTCAGCGCACTGTGCGTTCCTTGCAGGAGCGTTTCTATATCGATGAGGCCCAGTCCGCCAGAGTCAGTGATATGGCCCGTGCATTGTTTCTGCAGGTGTACCAGGATCTTGGTCTGGAGGAGAGCCAGGTGCGCTGGCTGTTGTGGGGGGCCGAGTTGCATGAAATTGGACTGAGCCTGTCGCATAGCGGATTCCATAAACATGGTGCTTATCTGCTGCAGCATGCCGATATGCTGGGCTTTACCCGCCAAGGGCAAGCCAAACTGGCGGCCCTGGTACGTTGTCACCGACGTAAATTCAATCTGGGTGAATTTGCAACCCTGTCTCCGGAAAGCCGGGCTTTTGTTATCCAGCTGACGCGCTTGTTACGTATTGCGGTGATTCTGAATCATGGTCGGGGAGCACATCCGGTACCGGTGCCGGAACTGAAGGTTATTGCCGGTGACCATGACTCGCTAAGCCTGACACTGCCGGCTGGCTGGCTGGCAGGGCATTCGTTGACGGCGGGTGACTTGATGGCGGAAGTGGATTACCAGAAAGCGGCGGGTATGACACTGACGGTTGAGTAACCGGTGCCAGCATCGGCGACGGGTGACCAGTCGCCTCGGCCTGGCGGCCGAGGCGGGCTTGAAAGGCTAGCTTGAGGTTGTGGCGAGTGTCGCCAACAGGATATTTTGCGCGCGGATAACTTCTTCGCCCTCTGCTGGCTCGCTGCGCAGGTAACGGCCATCCGACTGTAAGATCCAGGCCTGGCTGTTGTCGAGCATATAGGCTTCAAGCTCAGACTTGACGCGCTCTTTCAGTTTGTTGCTTTCGATCGGAAAGGCCGTTTCAACCCGGTTGAGCAGGTTACGCTCCATCAGGTCTGCACTGGCAGCGTAGACTTCGTCCTTGCCATTATTGAGGAAGTAATACACCCGGGTGTGTTCAAGAAAGCGGCCAATAATGGAGCGCACTTCAATGTTTTCGGAAACACCTGGTACTCCCGGTCTCAGGCAGCACATGCCACGGATAATCAGTTCCACCTTCACCCCTGCCTGAGACGCCTTGTACAGCGCCCGGATCAGCTTGGGTTCCGTCAAGCCATTGGCTTTCAGGCGAATCAGTGCTGGCAGACCTGCTTCAGCATGGCTGCGTTCGCGATCAACCAGTTCGATCAGTTTCTTGTGCAAGGTAAAGGGAGCGTGAAACAGCTTCTTGATTTTCAGTGCTGCGCCCATGCCCGTCAGTTGCTGGAACACCGCGGCGACATCTTCACCAATCACATCGTTACTGGTGAGGAAGCTGTAATCGGTGTAAGCACGGGCATTACCAGCGTGATAGTTGCCCGTTCCCAGATGCACGTAGCGTTTGTAGCGATCTTCTTCCTTGCGCACGATCAGCATCATCTTGGCGTGGGTCTTATACCCAACTACACCGTACACCACCACCGCTCCGGCTTCTTGCAGGCGGTTGGCAAGGTAGAGATTTTCTTCTTCGTCGAATCGCGCGCGCAGCTCGATTACAACCGTGACTTCCTTGCCACTGCGGGCGGCGTCGACCAGGGCGTTAACAATTTCAGACTTGGCACCGGTACGGTACAGCGTCTGTTTGATGGCGCGTACCGCAGGATCTTTGGCGGCTTCCCGCAGCAGGTCGACGACAGGAGTAAAGGATTCGAACGGGTGTAAGAGCAGCGTGTCGCGTTCGCGCATGCTTTCAAAAATGCTCTTTTTGAACTTGATGTTCTTGGGTAGGCCAGGAGTGAATGGCGTGTATTGCAAGTCGGGGCGATTGATCTGGCCAATCACTTCCATCATGCGGCCCAGATTCACCGGACCATTCACCATATACAGATCGTTGGCCGCCAGGTTGAACTTGTGCAGCAAGAAGTTCACCAGCTCGGACGGGCAGTTGTCGGCCACTTCCAGCCGCATCTCTTCACCGAAGTTACGGGAGTGCAACTCATCCTCAAGCGCGGAGGCCAGATCGTTGGTGCCGTCTTCGTCGATCTCCAGATCCGCGTTACGGGTTACCCGGAACTGGTAACAGCCTTTGACCTTCATGCCTGGGAACAGCTCAGCGGCATGCTCGTGAATCATGGAGGACAGGAAAATAAAGTGGTCGCCACCGCTGGTGAGATGATCCGGAATCCGGATGATGCGCGGCAGGGAACGTGGTGCCGGAATAATCGCCAGGCCGGTTTCACGGCCAAAGGCATCCTTGCCGTCCAGCTCCACAATAAAATTCAGGCTCTTGTTGACCAGTCGTGGGAACGGATGGGAAGGATCCAGACCAATCGGACTGACCAGTGGCTGAATGCTGTCGCGAAAATATTCCTCCACCCAGAGCCGCTGCTCTTCGGTCCAGTCCCGGCGTCGCTGGAAGTGAACATTTTCCTGCTCCAGCGCCGGCAGAATGGTTTCATTGAGAATACGATACTGACGCTCGACGGTTTCGCTGCACAGGGTATGAATCGCACTCAGAACCTGCTGTGGATGCATGCCATCGGCACCGGCCTGTTCACGGGCGAAGGTGAGTTGCTGTGTCAGGTTGGCGACCCGGACTTCGTAGAACTCATCCAGGTTGCGGCTGAAAATGCACAGGAAAAACAGGCGATCAAGCAGTGGATGGCTTTCATCCAGTGCTTGCTCCAGTACCCGGATATTGAACTGCAAATGGCTCAATTCACGATTGAAGTAGTATTCGCTGCTGCTCAGATCGATAGGTGCTTCGGTTGTCTGTACGTCGCTCATTCGGCTTCCTTAAGCGTTGATCCACTCGGCGTATTGCTTGGCATAGTAGGTGAGGATGCCATCGGCACCGGCTCGTTTGATACAGGTCAGTGATTCCAGCATGATGGCTTCATCGTCCAGCCAGCCATTAAGAGCCGCTGCTTTCTGCATGGCATATTCACCACTGACCTGATAGACAAAGGTTGGCACCTGGAATTCATCTTTTACCCGACGCACGATATCAAGATAGGGCATGCCCGGTTTGACCATCACCATGTCGGCCCCTTCTGCCAGATCCAGCGCCACTTCATGAAGGGCTTCATTGCTGTTGGCCGGGTCCATCTGATAGGTGTATTTGTTGCCTGTGCCTATGTTGCCGGAAGAACCGATGGCGTCCCGGAACGGGCCATAGAAAGCGGAAGCGTATTTGGCGGAATAGGCCATGATACGGGTGTTCACAAAGCTCTCTTCTTCCAATGCTGCGCGGATATCACCAATCCGGCCATCCATCATATCGGACGGCGAAATAACATCGGCACCGGCTTCGGCATGGGACAGCGCCTGTTTCACCAGGGTTTCAACGGTGATGTCGTTAAGCACATAACCATCGCCATCAATAATGCCATCCTGACCGTGGGTGGTAAAAGGGTCGAGTGCGACATCGGTCATGACGCCCATGTCTGGTACGGCGTCCTTGATGGCACGGATTGCCCGCTGGATCAGACCATTGGGGTTAAACGATTCTTCCGCCCGTTCAGACTTGGCATCTGCCGGGGTATAGGGAAACAGGTCGATGCAGGGAATGCCCAGGTCATAGAGGTATTTGACTTCTTTTACCAACTCATCAATGGACAGGCGTTCGATACCCGGCATGGAAGCAATAGGCTCACGTTCCTGATGACCTTCGAGAACAAACATCGGGTAAATCAGGCTATCCGTCGTCAGCTGTGTTTCGCGCATCAGGCGGCGTGAAAAATCATCCCGACGCATGCGGCGCATGCGGGTTTCTGGGAACATTCGCTGTGAATCGTTAAAGGCCATGATGTACTCCTGAGTTACCCGTGAAAAATCAGTCCGATTGTAGCCCGCTTTGGCCAAGGCTGGGGACATTATCCGGCAGGACAACGCGGAATTCTGAACCTGAATCAAAGGAGCAGCAGCCTAGAGCAAGAACATGACGGTTTTACGGCAAAATATCCGCCGCCGCCCTGTCGGGTTTGATCCGGTGCCCAGGGCGGAACCGTGGCCGGACCAACAGCTATTGGTATTTCTGTTCCAGCCGGTTGATCACGTCGTCGGCGACCCGCAGGCTCGAGAGCAAATCGAGCAGGTTGTATTCCAGATTGACGTTGAGGTGGGTGGCCTGGCCGTCAAAAAAATCGGGGTTGTTGCCTTCAAACTGCAAACTGAGGTTAAGCGCGCCATCGGGTTGGTAGCGTACCCCGGATTTGAGTTCCTTGAAGTGGAAGTTTTCCAGTAACTGCATGGCCAGGGCGACGCTGGGGTCGCTTTGTTTGAGGGCTTCGCTGGCGTCAGTCTGATAACGAATGGTGCCACCGGGAGCGCGGGCAAACAGATTACCGGCAGGAATGCTGGGGCCTTGCGGGGTCAGGACAATCGGCAAGGCACCGTCGAGCAGACCGTCGGCATCCAGTTCGGCACTGGGTTCCAGCCTGGCCAGACTGCCCAGCTGCAGTTGTTCAATGGCAATACCGAAGGAGTTGATCTCTTTGCGGCTGTCGTATTGCACGGCTGGAATATAAATCCGGCCACCCAGTAACCGGGTATGCAGTTCGTGGACATTGGCCGTTGCCCAGCTGAAGTCCTGGGGCAGGGTGATGTCGGCCCGGGCCAGCAGTTCGGACAGCTCGACGCCAGTGTTCAGGGTGCTGCCACTGATCTGGCTGTTGATCTGATAGTGCTGGTCTGCGTCGGAGCGCATGGCCATCAGGAATTGCCAGCGATCCAGGGTGATGCGGTTGTCGTAGACCAGGCTGATATTGTCACCGCGTAACATGATATCGGGCTGGATGCGCTGTTGTTCCAGATCCCAGTCGACCCAGCCCTGGCCAGACAGTTCACCACTGAGAATCTCGACACCGGTCAGATTGGGCATGCTGTTCAGCCCCAGCTGGCTCCAGACGATGCTGCTGTCCAGTAGCTGGAATTGCCAGGAGCCAATACCGGAATCGAGCTGGTGCTGCAGCTGGCTACGTAATTGTAACTCGCCGTTGCCCAGGCGCAGCTCGGGGTTGGCGGTCAGTCGGGTGGTTGCAACATGGTAGCGAAGGTTGGCCGTCAGGCGAGCATCAGGCAAGGGCCACTGTTGCCATTGGGATGGTCGCAACAGCAGCCGTAACTGACAGCGTGGTTTTGCCAGATCGAGCATGCAGCCGAGCTGTGATGCACCGGTACGGATTACCCGATCTTCTTGTCGGGCCGTCAGCGGTGACAGGTCGAACGCCAGCTCCGTCAGGGCGGCAAAGGGGGCGGTGCTGTTCTCCGTGTCCCAGGTCGCCAGCAAGTGCTCGCTTTGGCGCAGCTGCAGGTCAGACAGTTGCCACTGTTCAATCGGCTGTGGCTGGGCGTTGATCCGGGTGTTGTCCAGTTGCAGTGTAATCGGGCCGGTCGGGTTGAGGGTGAGCTGTAGATGACTGGTGAGGTCCCAGGCGCTGGTCAGGCCGGTGCTGTTCAGCGTGCCGGTGGCGGCCAGTTGTATCTGGGCCGAGAGCATGGGGTGGCTGGCGGTGCTGAGGCTGTGCCACTGCAGCTGCATCGGTACCGTGATCTGGCTGTCAATGCGGGTCTGGTCCTGGTCTTGCCACTGGAAGTGTATACCGGGCTGGGTCTTGGCCTGGCAGTCCGTCAGCAACCGGTCGCATTGCATCGTCGCCTGCCATGGTGATATGTGAACGCTCTGGCCTGGTTGGCGCAGACGGATGGCTGGGCCACTGAGCTGGCTGTGCCAGGTATCCTGTTGGTGTTGCAGACTGAATTGCCATTGGCCGAGGCGGTGACCGGTGTCAGTCAGGGCTTCAATCGTTGTATCGGGGAGCTCGCGACTGAGCTGGTGTTGGCCGGGGCGCATGGTTAAAAGGGTGGTCGACTCCACCTGCAGGTCTTGAGGAAAACGAAACCGGTTGTTTACCGACAGGGTGGCAGTGGATTCCAGTGTTTCGAGTGCTGACAACACGGGGTGGGAGCTGAATAGCTGGCGCAGGTCGTGGGGGAGTCGATAGGCCTGGCGGGATAACTCCGGCAGTACCAGTACCTGACGAACGTTAGCCTGGGTGGTGGTGTCATCCTGTTGCAGCTGGACAAACCAGTGTGCCAGCAGGGTCGACTGGTCGGAGATTTGCGCCAGAATCTGGCCGTCAGCCAGTAACTGCAGGTTCAGGTTCCACGGTGCGGCGCTGCTTGTGCTTGCGCTTGCCTCGGCAGGAAAAGGGGTTAATTGTCCGAGCAGTTGCCAGCGTTGTGAGTTCAGGTGGGCACTGAGTCGGGCGTGTAATTGGGGGTGTTCGATGCGCAGAGTATCAATGGCTATATCGTTGATCGGCAGAGTGGTCAGTAGCTGACTTAATTCTGGTAACTCGATCCACTCACTTTCCAGCTGTGCGCGGGCAGCGGCTTCAGTGCTGTCTGCGTGCGCTGTCGCCAGTTGGGTGCTGGTACTGCCGAGTACAATATTCAATTCGTGAATCTGCAGTTGCTCCAGCTGGCCGCCCAGTAGTCCGATGGAGTCGTATTGCAGGCGTGCGTCCTGCAAAGCCAGAGTGGTGCCATCGGTGAGCCGGGCTGACAGGTAATCCAGTTCGAGCCGATCCAGCTGCAGGGTCTTGATATGCCAGCTGACTTCAATACTGGTCACTTGCTGCACCAGGCCGGGCAGCCACTGGTTGGCAGCCGATTTGACCAAGGCCGGTAATGACACCAGCACCAGAATCAGCAGGCAGATAACCAATAACCCGACGGCCGCCAAGCCGCGGCACAGCCACGCGCCCAGGGTCCGCCAGCCGGTCGGGTGCTGGGCGCTCATTACTGCGCAGTCAGGGTCTGGACGCCCTTGTCGGTGCCCAGTAGCAGGGTATTGGCCGGGCGCATGGCAAACAGGCCGTTGGTGATAACACCGGTGATCTGGTTCAGCTGTTTTTCCAGAGTGATGGCAGCATCGATACGCAGGTTATAGACGTCGAGGATCTGGCCGCCATTGTCGGTGATCACGCCTTCCCGGTAGACCGGGTCTCCACCCAGTTTGACGATTTCGCGGGCTACGTAAGAGCGGGCCATGGGAATCACTTCCACGGGCAGCGGGAATTCGCCCAGGGTGGTGACCAGTTTGCTTTGGTCGGCAATACAAATGAAATGACGGGCAACGGCGGCAACGATTTTTTCGCGCGTCAGCGCGGCCCCGCCCCCCTTGATCATTTCCAGATGGTGATTGATCTCGTCGGCACCATCGATGTAGTAGTCGATGACATTGGCGGAGTTCAGGTCATACACCGGAATACCATGATCTCGCAGTCGTTGGGCTGAAGCATCGGAGCTGGCGACAGCGCCATCAAACAGATCCTTGTGTTGGGCGAGGGCGTCAATAAAGCAGTTGGCGGTGGAGCCGGTGCCTACGCCGACAATGCTGCTGTCTTCGAGGTGAGGCAGAATATATTGCACCGCGGCGGCACCGACGGCTTGTTTGAGTTCATCTTGAGTCATGTTGATTCCGTATGTGCAAATGATACTGGCGCTTAAACGGTGCCCATTATAGAGCGCTGTGCGTTACAATGTCTGGCTTCATTCTTATTCTTCCCCCGCCAGGCAATCCGGCCTGGCCTTGTTTCTGGATTGGCCACTTCACCATGTTGAACGAGTATCTGAAAAAAATCCTTACTTCTCGGGTTTACGATGTCGCTACCGAGACGGCGTTACATATTGCCCCGTTTTTGTCTGAGCGACTGGGCAATCAGATCTGGATTAAACGTGAAGATCAGCAAGATGTGTACTCCTTCAAAATTCGAGGTGCTTACAACAAAGCCGCTCAGTTGACGGCTCAGGAAAAAGCACGTGGTGTTGTCACCGCTTCTGCTGGTAATCACGCCCAGGGGCTGGCTCTGGCTGCCAGCAAGCTGGGGTTGAAAGCCGTTATTGTGATGCCGCGTACGACACCGGAAATCAAGGTGCGTTCGGTCAAGGCCCGTGGGGCCAAAGTGGTGTTACATGGTGATGCCTTTGATGATGCCTTTGCCTACTCGCAAAAGCTGGTGGCTGAAAAAGGCATGACCTATATCCACCCGTATGATGATCCTGAGGTGATTGCCGGTCAGGGAACGATTGGTATGGAAATCCTGCGTCAGATGCCGCAGCCGATTGATGCCATTTTTGTTCCGGTTGGTGGTGGTGGTCTGGTGGCTGGAGTGGCGGCGTATATCAAGGCCCTCCGCCCGGAAATCCGGGTGGTTGGTGTTGAAAGCACGGAGTCAGCCAGTCTGGCAGCGGCGTTGGCAGCGGGTGAGCGCGTTACCTTGCCATCGGTGGGCATTTTTGCCGATGGGGTGGCGGTAGCGACCGTTGGTGAACACACCTGGGCAATCGCCAAAGACTGTGTGGATGAAGTCATTACCTGTACGCCGGATGAAATTTGTGCTGCCATCAAGGATGTTTTTGATGACACCCGGGCGGTCTGTGAGCCGGCCGGTGCGCTGGCCATTGCCGGGGTCAAAAAATACGTTGAGCGCGAAGGTTGTGAGAACCAGAATCTGGTCACGGTCTTGAGTGGCGCCAACGTTAACTTCGACCGCCTGCGGTATATCTCGGAAGTGGCGGAAATTGGTGAAGGCCGCGAAATTATTCTGGCAGTAAGCATTGCGGAACAGCCGGGCAGCTTCCAGCGTTTTTGTGCGTTGCTGGGCAAGCGTCCGATTACTGAGTTCAACTATCGTTATGGTGATGACGATATGGCGAGGATTTATGTCGGCGTCAAGGTCGGGCCGGAACCGGGGGCACGGGATGCGTTGCTGGCGGAATTACGCGCGGATAATTATCCGGTGCTGGATCTGACCGATGATGAAATGGCCAAATATCATATTCGCCATATGGTCGGTGGGCACGCACCGGCATCTGTTCAGGATGAGCGTTTGTACCGCTTTGAATTTCCGGAGCGTCCGGGAGCCTTGTTGCTGTTTCTGAAAACACTGGGCAAGCGCTTTAATATCTCGCTGTTCCACTACCGTAACCACGGTGCGGCCAGTGCTCGTACATTGGTGGGCTTACAGGTACCGGCCGAAAAACTGGCGCAACTGCATGGTTATCTGGATGAGCTGGGTTATCCCTACTGGGACGAAAGCGACAACATGGCGTACCAGTTGTTTTTGCGCTAGGGCTGATGCTGCTGCCGTCAGTGCGAAATGTCCGGGCTTAACCGGGTTCGGGCAGCTGGCACCGTCAGGCGCTGGCCCTGATTCAGATGGGTGGTACAGGCCACCCGCAGCAAAGAGGCAAAGTTACCGACTTCGCCGCGCCGTTCAATCACTTCTCGGTGAATACGGCTCAAGAAGGTCCCCAAAGACAAGTCGGCATCGCTGGCAATGTCTTCCAGCAGATGCCAGAAGACCGCTTCCAGCCGAATACTGGTGACCACACCATCGAGTCGGATGGAGCGGGTTTTCAGTTCAAACAGCTCCGGTTCGGCAGCAGAATAAATCTCACACATAACACCCTCTCCTGGCCCTGGCCAAGGTCAGTATGCCCTGCGGTATGGCAGGGCATGTCTGGATGATTCTAGCGGGTTTGGCAGGAAGGGAAACTTACAATGCCATCAGCAGTTGGTTAAATTGAGCCAACCAGGCCGGGTGGGCAGGCCACGCGGGTGCGGTGACCAGATTACCATCCGTGATGGCATCCGTTACCGCGAGGTCGGCATAAATACCACCGGCCATGGCAACTTCCGGAGCGCAGGCCGGGTATGCGGAAATGGTACGCTCACGAATGACATCGGCGGCGGTCAGGATCTGGGCACCATGGCAGACAGCGGCAATGGGTTTGTTGTTGTCTGCAAAGTATTTGACCAGTGCGATAACGTCACTGTTCAGACGCAAGTACTCTGGCGCGCGACCACCGGGAAGCAGCAAGGCATCATAATCGGCAGGGTCCAGACCGGCAAAATCGGCATTCAGGGCGAAGTTGTGGCCCGGCTTTTCGGTGTAGGTCTGGTCGCCTTCAAAGTCGTGGATCGCGGTTTTGACGATATCCCCTGCAGCTTTGTCCGGGCAGACTACATGCACCTCGTGACCAACCATCTGCAACGCCTGGAAAGGCACCATCAACTCGTAGTCTTCAACAAAATCACCAGCAATAAACAGTACTTTAGCCATGAGTCAGTTCCTTTATTGTTATCTGAATCGCCGCTGTAACGACAATGGGCTTTTACTCTAAGGGCTGGTGAGTGGCGGTGGGTAACAGCGGGTTACTACATGGCAGAGGCACCTGGCATTGGCCGTTACAGTCGGCCCTTGCTGTAGCGCTCACGCGCTTCCTGTTTCTTTTTCTCGCTTTTTCGCAACAAAACATACAAGACTCCGGTGCCGCCATGTTGAGGCTGGGCAGTGTGATAAGCCTGAACGTCATCGATCTGTTCCAGCCAATACACCAGATAGCTTTTCAGAATGGCCGGATCACCTTCGCTGCGGTCTCCTTTGCCGGGCAATATCACCACACTGCGAATGTCATGTGCCATGCAGTCCTGCAAAAAATGAAACAGTTGGCGGCGGGCTTCTTCGACGGTACGTCGATGCAGATCAAGGCGGGCTTCGCTTTCGTACTTGCCCAGGCGCAATTTGCGAAAAACACCATCCTGGATACCGGGGCGCTTGAACCCCACGACGTCGTGGGGGCCGACACGCTGGACGCCGGTCGTTTGCAAGTGATTCGGGTCGCGTTTCGGGCTGCTATCCACCGCGGCAATACGGCGGGCTTGTTGCGAGGCGCGGGTAATATCACCTTTTTTGATGGCGACTCTGTCCCGGGTTTGCAGGGGTTTGACGTCTTGCATGTGCTGGGAAAACGTATCGTCGTGATCAGTCATGAGGGGGCGCCCTTGCCAGTGTTCCTGTCTATAATAACCAGTATTACTGAGATGCGGTAAAATTGACGACCCTTGAACCGAGGGCATTGGGCCATGTGGTGACAAATCTTTGCTCAGAATCACAGACTGGGGACGGTCAGTGATCTTAATGTGGTATATCGTTGGGTGTTTAATGAACAGGATCGCTGAAGGCGAGTCATGACAATATTTCGACGATTATTATTGCTGTCAAGTGCATTGGCGATGCTCGGCATTGGCGTTGTTGCCAATGCCTTCGAGGGCTCCCATCGGGTGATGGATTGGGCGCAGCTACTCGATTTGAGCAGCCAGCAGCAAGCTGACATTAAAGGTATAGAAGCCAGCTTCCTGCAACATTTTCAGCAGTTGCGTGATGACGCCATCCCCCGGTGGGGACAAGGGTTTGATGAGCAGCGGTGGTTGGAGCAGCGAGCCAGGGAGCGGGAGCTGGAGGCTGGCATAAGACAGCAATTACGGCAGGTACTGAATGAATCGCAACGTCTGAAGGCCGATACCATTGTGCAACGTTTTCACACTAAAGCGGCGGCTGGCATGTTGGAGCGAATCACCCAAGAACTGGATTTGACTTCCGATCAGCGTCATCGTCTGAAAAAAGCCCAGGCCTCGATTGCAGCAGATTTCCACTGGCCGATTGATCATCGCCAGATGGAGCTGACCCGCATTGGAGTCGAAAAGCTGTTAAGTGAGTATTTGACACCAGAGCAGCTGGAGGTCGCGCAACAGCGGCGTCAGAACAATAATAAACGCTGGCCAAAACCAGAAGATTTCAGGGACGACCGGGAGAGGCGAGATAACAGACCTCGGCCGCCTTTTGATGCGCCCCCTCATCCTGACGACTTACCTTTCATGCACGAATAGAAACCCGGCGACAGGCGAAACCATAACCGCCATTAAAGACCAACCGCCGGGCGGCTCTGAATGCGGCCCGGCGTGCAGGTTCTATGATCAGAAGCTGTAGACGAGTGTGACGCCAAATTCCTTGTCCATGTTCTTGTTGGCATCCGGTACTTCTTCAACGTATTTGATTTTATAGGTCAACTTGGTAGCCAAAGAGCCATTGATCTGACTTTTGAGGCCGGTTTCACTTTTGTAGGTACTGTTGTCATCGCCCATTTCAGCGCTGGCAATTTGAGTAAAGTGGGTAGTCTTGCTGATTTTCCAGCCGTATTTCATCGCCAGACGCAGCATGCCCTGTTCTTCAATTTCATCGCTGTTTTCCAGCTTGTCGCGGTTATAACCAGGGCCAGCCTCGAGATCCAGGTTGGTGGTGTCTGAGTCGATTGCCCGGTAGCCGTAGCCAACCGAAATGGTGCTTTGATAGGTGAAGCCAGAAAAGCGGGCACGTTCCTGATCTGCATGCAGCGCCAGATAGGAATGCTCACTGAAATTGCGGTCCAATTGTATGGCACCGTAATAGGTTTCTTTCGAAACGGTGTCATCTTCTTTGCTGGTCAAGGCTTCAAGACGGTAGTGAGAGTCCCAGTTGATGCCTTTGCGCGACAGTCCGAACTTGCCGTTCAGGCTACTGGTCTCGGTATTACCCGAGGTTATGATGCTACCCAGCTCCGCAGATCCTCCCCAAAAAGGTGGCATTTTTTCGGTGTCGGCTGCCTGGGTGTGAGCGGCGATAGCCAATAGGGTCAGAGCAAGGGCCTGTTTGGACATGAGTGTCTCCGTAAGAGGTGTTGCATTTAGTGCGGCAGAGTAACGATGCCTGTTTGACAATTCAACCTTATAAATTGCGTGTGTATGGTCACGCAACGTCAGGTTTATTGACGCAGCAGAACAGCCAGCTCTGACGACCGTAAGGGTGAAGATAATGGCTCTATATCGTAGACGTTCAGGCTTATTTCGCCAGTTTTTGTGCCAGTTTCAGTATGGCGGGTCCGGCAATAAATGAAATAACCATCGCGGCTGGCCACGCCAATCCCCAGGCTTTCATCCAGAATGATAAAAAATGACTGGAGTAACCAAGATTGATAAAGACGATCCAGCCACTCATCAGAAAACTCAGGACGCCGGACATTAAGGTGCTGTGTATCAGTCTAAGCTTGAAATGCATGATTTTTCCGAGGTTGGGGCCAGAGAGACCGGTGCCGCAGTCTGGAATCTGGCGCAGGCGATGGGTGTATGGTGCTGAGGCAAACTCTGATATGGCTTGCGTATTGGTTGATGCACTGGGCCATTATAAACGGTCTCGGTCTGCCAATGCGTGCATCACGATTGTATGGACTGTTGCGTGTGTTGCTTTATTCGATAAAAAAGCCGGGTGATACAGGTTAATTCTCAGGAATCTTGGCAGTGGTTATTGGCTGTCTGGTTTATAGATGATTTCGACCTAACCCTTCCTCCGATGAATCGCTCTATTTCTGTTAGGATTTTAATTACTTACCAGGCCTGCGTGTCAGGCAAAGCGAAGGAAACAGATTATGCTCTATAAACTGAATGCGAAAATAATGGACGCCATGCGCCCCGTTCACGTTTGGTCCCGGATGACTCGACAGAGCCTGTACCAGCCGTTGAATCCCCTGAATAGCAGCTGGACTTTCCGTAGCATGCGAGCGGGGCTCGAAACGGTTGAGCGTTTGACCGACTGTTATGAAACCCCAGTATGGGGGTTGGACACGACCGAAATTGATGGTCGTGAAGTGGTGGTTCACTACGATGTAATTGTGGATCGACCTTACTGCAACCTGCTGCATTTTCGTCGCGAAGAGGCACCGGAAGGCCAGCCCACCGTATTGTTGCTAGCTCCTCTGTCCGGGCACTATGCGACCTTGCTGCGCAATACCGTGCGGGAGTTCTTGCCTGATCACGAGGTGTACATCACCGAATGGAAAAATGCGCGGGATGTACCGATGGCCGATGGTGCCTTTCACTTCGACGACTACGTTGAGTACCTGATCGACTTCTGTCGGGTCTTGGGGCCGAATATTCATGCGATTGCGGTGTGTCAGCCTTGCGTGCCTGCGCTGGTCGCGGCCAGTCTGATGTCGATGGATGGTGACCCCAATCTGCCAAGCAGTATGACGCTGATGGGAGGGCCGATTGATGTGCGTATCAACCCGACCGGAGTGAATGACTACGCCTCCGGCAAGGATCTGGAATGGTTTGAAGATAACGTTATTTGCCGGGTGCCCCGTGACTTCAAGGGGCGCGGGCAACTGGTGTACCCAGGGTTTATCCAGCTGTCAGGGTTTATGTCCATGAACATGGACTCGCACGTCAGCAAGCACTTCAAGTTCTTCACCGATCTGGTCAAGGGCGATGGTGAAAGCGCAGAAGGACATCGGGTGTTCTATAACGAATACCTGGCCGTGATGGATATGCCTGCGCACTACTATCTGGATACGATTCGACGGGTATTTCTGGATCAGGCATTACCGAAGGGCGAAATGGATTATCGGGGGCGTCGCATTGACCTGACGGCAATTACCGATATGGCGATGATGACTGTCGAGGGCGAGCTGGACGATATTACCGGTCGTGGCCAGACCTCGTGCGCGCTGGAGCTGTGCTCCGGTATCCCGGCGGATCGCAAGCAGCATATGGAAGCTGAAGGTGTAGGCCACTATGGCATCTTTAATGGTCGTCGGTTTCGGGAATTGATTGCACCCAAAATCAAGGCGTTTATTGCCGAGCAGCCCATAAGAGAGAGCCAGGACGTTGCCGCTGCCGAGTCAAAGGCTGGGGTGACGGACGTTGTCAAACCCGCGGCTCCAAGCGCTCCGGAACCTGCCAGTGCATTGGCACGGGTATCGGATCGTAAACCTCGTACGTTGAGAAAGCCGGCTTCAGGCAAATCGGCAGAAAACAAGCCAGCGGCAAGCAAACCGGTAACAAGCAAACCAAAGCCTGAATCGTCAGAATAAACGGCGATAGATAATAAATAGATATACGTAGCCCAGCCGCCAGGCCGGGCCATAAAAAAAGCCAGTGACTACGATGTAGCCTCTGGCTTTTTTTGTGATTTTTATCCGTGCAAATGATTTGGCGATATCACTTTGCCATTCGCACAGACCGGGTGTTTAGCGTTCGATCGCCAAGGCAACACCCATACCGCCACCGATACACAAGGTCGCCAGACCTTTTTTGGCATCCTGACGGATCATTTCATGCAACAGGGTGACCAGGATACGACAGCCGGAAGCACCAATCGGGTGGCCCAGTGCAATGGCACCGCCGTTGACGTTAATCTTCTCGACATCCCAGCCCAGCCCCTTATTAACAGAGAGCGATTGCACAGCGAAGGCTTCGTTGGCTTCAACCAGATCCAGATCTGATATATCCCAACCGGCTTTTTCCAGGCACTTCCTGGTGGCCGGAATCGGACCGGTTCCCATGATTTTTGGGCTTACCCCGGCGCTGGAATAACCCTTGATGGTAGCCAGAATCGGCAGCCCCAGGGCTTCGGCTTTTTCTTTGCTGGCCAACATAACGGCTGCGGCGCCGTCATTGAGGGACGAAGCATTACCGGCGGTGACAGAACCATCACGCTTGAAGGCAGAACGCATACCGGCGAGTTTCTCGACGGTTACACCGGCACGCGGGCCTTCGTCGGTATCGACGATGATCGGATCGCCTTTCCGTTGTGGAATTTCGATGGCAGTAATTTCATCTTTGAACTTGCCAGCGGCAATGGCTGCAATCGCCTTGGCCTGGGAAGCCGCGGCGAAGGCATCCTGCTCTTCACGGGTAATGCCGTATTCATCGGCGATATTTTCGGCGGTAATACCCATGTGATAGTCGTTAAAGGCATCCCACAGGCCGTCGGAAATCATGGTGTCGACCATATTCCAGTTGCCCATGCGCTGGCCATTACGGGAGTTGGGTAATGCGTGAGGTGCGTTGGACATGGATTCTTGTCCACCGGCGATAATCAGGTCAGCATCACCACAGGCAATGGATTGTGCTGCCAGGTGCAGTGCCTTGAGGCCAGAGCCACACACCTTGTTGATGGTCATGGCGGAAGTGGTTTCGGCCAGACCTGCCTTGATCATACTTTGACGTGCAGGGTTTTGCCCGCATCCTGCGGTCAGTACATGCCCCATGATGACTTCGTCAACCTGGTCATTCGCAACACCCGTTTTGCTCATGAGTGATTTGATGATTTGGGTGCCGAGATCGATAGCCGACATACTGGCCAGTGAGCCGCCAAAACTGCCGATGGCGGTACGGGTTGCTGCAACGATTACTACGTCTGTCATGGATTTCTCTCCTTCCTGGGTTGATAAGGCTATGTATTGAGTACCACAGCCAGCGTGACAAGTGTGTGACTGGCGTCAGGTCAAGACAATTAATACAGCGTTGTCCTGAGATGCGGCAGTAAATCAGGAGTTCCCGGGCGCAAGGTCCGTCGAGGCATTATTGCCGATACGATCAAGAGCACCAACATCCAGCACCGGGGATGCGTCAATATGTTGCGCATCCATCATATAGGCCACGCGTTCCAGTGAACTGAGAATCATGGTCTGTTCCCATTCCTGCAGATCCTGGAACTGGCGAATAAAACTTTCCTGTAACGGACGAGGTGCATGCAGCAAGGCTTTTTGTGCGTCTTCCGTCAGATGAACATACACCTTGCGTTTATCCTGGCTGCCGCGCTCCCGTACAACGTAACCCCGTTTCTCCAGCCGATCAATAATGGTGGTGACGGTGGCCTGCGACAAGCTGACCTTGCGCGCCACTTCGCCAACGGTCATATCGTCGTTGTGACGCAAGGTTTGCAGTATCAGTAGCTGGGGAGCGGTCAGGCCAGACGTTTTACTGAGTTGTTTGGAGTGTAAATCGGTGGCACGGATTATACGTCGCAGGGCGACCAGGACTTCATCATAACGTTTCATGAGAGGCACAACTGTCGGGTAGATAGAGAGCAGATTCTACCTTGTCAGTGATCATTAGAATACGAAGAAAATGGTGATTGTCTGGATGGGACTGAATCCGGCGTTTTGGGGCAAAAACGGTACAGGTTCTGGTTTTTGGTTAAATTTTGATCTTAATTTTGTTTAGGGTTGTAAGTATTTAGGTGAGCGACTAAAATGCTTCGTGTACTAAATAAATGGTTGAGGCGTAATGAGGCTGTATGTGGCTTCAGTAGGCGGCTCTATAAAATGTGTGACTGATGCATTGTCGGAAATGTCCGAAATTACCAATACAGATCAAAGTAATATTCTCTTCCGGAAACCAAATTCCACTGATGGGAATTCAGTTTTCAAGCTGATCAATGAATGTAAGCCCTTAGATGTCAATTCAATGTATTGCAATTTGCTGCAATGCACGCACTTTCGGGATACCTCGATTCTGGCGGAATCCTCCAACCAGCTGGCCGGATTTATTTCGGGCTATCGGGTGCCGGAACAGCCGGATGTGCTGTTTGTCTGGCAGGTGGCGGTTGCCCCTCATGCCCGTGGTCAGGGACTGGCCAGCCAAATGCTGTCACGACTGATCGAACAGCAAGGGCCTCACATTCGTTATGTCCACACCAGCATCACCGCTGACAACACTGCTTCCTGGAATACCTTCCGCCGTCTGGCGCGGGACCTGGGTGCAGCGTTGGAAACAGATGTGATGTTCGATCAACAACAGCATTTTGGCGGTGAGCACGCTACCGAGACCCGCGTCTCGATCGGACCTTTTGTTGTGTCTGACCCGGCAGTTGCTGAACCACTGGTTAATCAATAAGGAGCACTGGATTATGGGTATTTTCAAAGAGATAGAGTCGAACGTTCGTGGTTACTGCCGTGCTTTTCCGGTTGTGTTTCAAAAGGCATTGAATGCCACTCTGGTTGATGACCAGGGCAAGGAATATGTCGACTTTCTTGGCGGCGCAGGAACCTTGAACTACGGCCATAACAACCCGGCATTCAAACAGGCACTGATTGAATACATTGAGGCTGATGGTGTGACACATGGCCTCGATATGCATACTGAGGCGAAGCGGGATTTTCTGGAAACCTTCCAGAGCCATATTCTCAAGCCCCGCGGCATGAACTACAAAGTCCAGTTTACTGGCCCAACCGGTACCAATGCGGTTGAAGCGGCCCTGAAAGTGGCGCGAATGAATACCGGCCGACAAACCATTGTGTCGTTTACCAATGGTTTCCACGGTGTCACCCAGGGCGCAGCGGCGGTCACTGCCAACGGCTATTACAAAAAATCCATCGGCATGCCGACAACCGGTGTGCAGTTTATGCCGTTTGATGGCTACCTCGGTGATTTTGATACGCTGAAGTACTTCGAAAAAGCATTAAAAGACGGTTCTTCAGGTCTGGGTCATCCCGCTGCAGTCATCGTTGAGTGCATCCAGGGTGAAGGTGGCCTGAATGTCGCCAGCGCCGAATGGATGCGTGGTCTGCAGGCGCTGTGCCGTCGTTATGACATGTTGCTGATTGTGGATGATATCCAGGCCGGTTGTGGCCGTAGCGGTACGTTTTTCAGTTTTGAAGAGTTTGATATCCAGCCGGACATCATCACCTTGTCCAAATCACTGGGCGGTTATGGTTTGCCGATGGCCGTGGTGTTGCTGAAAGACAAGTACGACACCTGGAAGCCAGGCGAGCACAACGGTACCTTCCGGGGTAACAACCACGCCTTTGTTACCGCCCGCCGGGCGCTGGAGACCTACTGGGCTGATGACAGCTTCTCGACAGAGGTCAAGCACAAGGCTTTTGTACTGAAAAACCGTCTGAAGAGCATTCAGGCGCAGCACGCCGGAGACTGCAAACACAAGGGTCGCGGCATTATGCAAGGGCTGGAGTTTGCGTCCGGTGACGTGGCCGGTGACATTACCGCACAGGCGTTCACACGTGGGTTGATTATCGAAACCAGTGGTTCCGATGGACAGGTGGTAAAAATCCTGACGCCGCTGACGATTGAAGAAGCCAACCTCAACAAGGGGCTGGATATTCTGGAATCCTGTATCAACGATGTGCTGGCTGAACGCAGCCGGGTTGCTGACGCGTCCTGACCTCCCCACTGACGGGTGGCCTGTACACTGGTCGCCCGTTGCTCGTTTATTCTGGTTTGAAAAATTTACAAGGGACTATCCATGATTGTTCGTACTCTGCAAGACTGTGAAAACTCTGAACGCTCGATTGACGGCGGCACCTGGAAAAGCGTGCGCATGTTATTGGCCGACGATAATATGGGCTTTTCCTTCCATATCACGACGATATTCAAAGGCACAGAAACCCCGATCTGGTATAAAAACCACTTGGAATCGGTCTATTGCATGAGCGGTGAAGGCGAGATCGAAACCTGTGCCGATGGTAAGATATACCCCATTACCGCGGGTACGCTTTATATCCTCGATCAGCACGACAAACATTTGTTGCGTGCCACGACCGCCGATATGGAGATGGCGTGCGTCTTTAATCCGCCGTTGAACGGCAAAGAAATTCATGATGATGATGGTGCTTACAAGCTGAACGATGAGCCGTTGTCGGTATAAGTCGGGCAACCGCAACCGGGCATCTCGTTCAGTCTGAACCTCGCAGGAGAGAGTGTTTACATGACACATAGTGTCGAAAAAATCGGCGGTACGTCGATGAGTCAATATCAGCATGTGCTGAAGAATATCTGGATGCGTCCGCGTTCAGTCAGTAATGCTGACGTCAGTCTGTATCGCCGGATTTTTGTAGTATCCGCTTACAGCGGCATT
This sequence comes from Oceanobacter sp. 5_MG-2023, assembly GCF_030548165.1. Taxonomy (NCBI): domain Bacteria; kingdom Pseudomonadati; phylum Pseudomonadota; class Gammaproteobacteria; order Oceanospirillales; family Oceanospirillaceae; genus Oceanobacter; species Oceanobacter sp. 5_MG-2023. The sequence goes on from NZ_JAUORS010000001.1 coordinate 323,543, forward strand.
ACCAATGGTTTGTTGGAACATAAAAAAACCGGTGAAGCCGGTGTTTATGCCCTGTTTGCCGAAATGGATGATGCCCGCTCCTGGCAGTCGCGTTTACAGGACGTATTGAATGCCATGCTGGCGATCAATATGGGCATGTTCGGTTCCGCCGGTCTGAACAACGATATGGTGCGCAAACGGGCTGACCAGTTTATTACCAATCGTATGGACGATGTCCGGGATTGTCTGGAGCATCTGGAAGCGGTGTGCAGCTTTGGTCACTTCCAGCTCGACGATCATTTGCATCGTGTGCGCGAAATGCTCAGCGCCATGGGAGAAGCCCACAGTGCGTATAACTCTGTGTTGTTGTTGCGCCAGCATGATGTCAATGCCCGTTTTGTTGACCTGACCAACTGGCGCTCTGATACCCAGATGAGTTTTGCTGACCATATTCTCAAGGCGTTTCAGGGCATTGACCTGGAAACGGAAATGCCCATCGTGACCGGCTATACCCAGTGTCGGGAAGGCCTGATGCGCACCTATGATCGTGGTTATAGCGAGATGACGTTCAGTAAGATCGCGACCATGACCGATGCCTGTGAAGCGGTTATTCACAAGGAATATCACTTCAGCACTGCCGACCCCTTGCTGGTGGGTGCCGAGAATGTCAAACCGATCGGCATGACCAATTACGATGTTGCTGACCAGCTGGCCAACCTGGGTATGGAAGCGATTCACCCACGGGCAGCTGCCGGTTTGCGTAAAAAGAATATTCGCCTTATTGTGCGCAATACTTTCGAGCCGGAACATCAGGGCACCGAGATTCGTCGAGACTACTGCAGTAGTACCCCAAAAGTTGAAATCATTGCCGGAACGCGCAACGTCTGGGCGTTGGAAGTGTTTGACCAGGATATGGTTGGTGACGCTACCCACGGACAGAAAATGGCCGATCTGGTCTTTGAATCCGGCGTACGGGTACTGACCAAAGACTTTAATGCCAACACCGAGACCTTTTACCTGAAAGGTAACAAACGCCGTATTAACTGGCTGATGGATCGTCTGCGTCAGGTATATACCGATGCAGATGTTCGGGTTGAAAAATTGGCGATGGTCAGTGCTATTGGCAGTGATATGAAGATACCCGGGCTGTTGCAGAGCGCCGCTGGGGCTTTGTCGGATGCCGGTGTCAATATCCATTCGGTTCACCAGGCAATGCGCCAGGTGGATATGATGTTCCTGGTCAGCGATGCGGATTACGCAACCGCCGTCAAGGCACTTCATTCCCGATTGGTAGAGCAGGCAGATATATGGAAACAGCAGCAAACGGCATAACACAATTCACGCATCTGCTGCTTCGGCTTGGCGCAGCAACTGGCTTATGGCTGGTTGCTGCGTTTTGCTTTGCGGCATCCGAACCGTCGGATGATCGCACCTCCATCACGGCCGACGAAAAAGCCGAAACCACCATTAATCAGTTACAAGCCCCCTTGTATACCGCGTTCACCGAGCGCTACATTCTTGATGAAGTGAAAAACCTGCGTCAGATGCTCGCCGATGCACGGGTTGAGTTCACTGAAAAGGTCGTCGAACGTGAGTTTCAGGTGGCCGATCGGGCACTGACCTACGCTACCGACACGGTTACCTATTTCTTTTATCTGATTGCCGGATCGTCAACACTGCTGGTGTTGGTGGGCTGGAACTCCCTGCGCGACGTCAAAGAGCGGGTGGGTGCCTACGCCAACGATGAAATCAAACGCATTACCGACTCTTATGAGTCGCGGCTGGAAAAGCTCGAACGGGACTTACACAGTAAGTCACGCCATATTGCGGCCGCTCAGGAAGAAATTGAGCTGACCAACGAAATCCACTCACTGTGGCTGAAGGCATCGCAGGAAAGCAGTCCGCAAGGCAAGATTAATGTCTACGACCAGATTTTGCTGTTGCGCCCGGATGATGTTGAAGCGCTGACCTACAAGGCCGATGCCGCACTGCTGCTGGGGCAGGCGCAATGGGCCAGCAGCCTGGTCAACAAGGCGTTGGATATTGACCCGGAAAACAGCCACGCCATGTATCAGCGTGCCTGTGCCCATGCTGAATCCGGTTTTATTGAAGAAGCATTACGCGACCTGGAACAGGCGATTCAACAATCAGAGACTTTACGTTTACAAGCCAAGGACGACAGCAGTTTTGCAGCCATGGCAGATCATGAACAGTTTTTACTGTTGGTGTCGGGTGCGGTAGCGGGGGAATAATCACCTTTTTCATTGCCCATAAGTGTATTTTATTGTCATGAAATGATGATGAATTTGGCGGCCGAGCTGTTTTCCTTTGGTTGTTTTTCCGCCATTATTGCCGCAATTGCATCTGGCTTGGCAGATTTTCTGTTACGACGGTTCAGATGTCTGGCAATCTAACCAACACGGACAGTGAATATGACTCGATTTTCTTTGACGCCATTGGCATTGGCTGTTGCACTGACTCTGACTGCATGTGGCGGTGGTAGTGATAGTGGTGATAGTGATGGTAGCAACAGCGGTACTGGCTCTGGATCAGGTACTGGCTCTGGCTCTCTTACAGCGGTCAGCCTGACCGGTCTGGCGGTCAAAGGGATTCTGACAGATGCTGACATTAGCGTCACCAGCCTGGATGGCACCACCAGCTACGGTACCACCAGCACCGATAGCACGGGCCGTTACAGCCTGGATGAGATGGATATTCCATCCGATGTGCCCGTCAAGGTCACCATGACCACCAATGCCCAGACCCAGGTCAAATGTGATGCTGCGGGTGGCTGCACCTGGGGTGGCCAGAATTATGCCTTTGGCCAATTCTATTTTTACAACAACAGCGACTTTGTTCTGTCGGCCATCTTGCCATCCTATGGTGCAGAGACTGCCAAGAACCTGATGGTAACGCCAATCACGCATTTGGCCGCGATTCGTGCCGCCGCAGCGTACCCCAGCGGCGCCAGCGCTGCCGAAGTTGAAGCTGTCAACAAAGCCACGGCCACCTTGCTGGGTCTGGATAACGTCGATATTACCAATGTTTCTCCTGCCGATATCACCGCCGCCAGCTCGTCCAGCGCCGATATTGACAGCCAGCGTTATGGCACCATGGTTGCCGCCATTGCCACCATCGCAACCAACAAAGATACCGATATCGCCAATGTCGTGAATGATCTGGCTACCGATTACAGCGATGGCGGTATTGTGATTAATGCCAGCGACGACGACACCGTCGACCTGGAGGACATCTTTGCCGGAGCCGCCGATGCGGCAGAGGAAGCGGGCAGTAATCTGGAAGACGGTGCGCTGATTGCCAGCGAATACCATCTGGAAGAACAGCAAGCCAGCATTGCCCCTGAAGATGAAGAAGCCACCGCGGATACAACCACGATAGATGACGGTTCTGAAGATCTCAGCGAAGAAGAGCGTAAGGCGGCAGCGGTTGATGATGCAGTGAGCTTGCTGGAAGATCTGAACGACTGGAGTGACGCCATCCAGAGCGTCGATACCGGCACACTGCTGACCGCTCTGGATGCCGAAGCCGAAGAAACCGAAGCATTGATAGGCGCGATGGAAGACAACTCGGATATTTTCCGGGGTCTGGCAGAGTTGGTTGTTGATACCGACGATGAACCCGGTTTGGTGTTCGAAGCCACGGATATCCTGCTGCAGCACATTGCATTGGGCGCCTATATTGCCCAAAACCATGCAAGCCTGGACAGTACCGATCATGGTGATGACAGTTTCACCATTACCGCCAGCGAGCTGTTGGCCAGCGGCGTCAGCTTGTCGATTCTTGAGTTTCTGGATGATGACGGCGACGGTGAGCCAGACGATGGCAAAGACATCAGTGTGACCTACACCACCACAACTTCATTTGGTGAAACCTATGTTGATAGCTTGAGCTTCTCTGGTGAAGGTGTTGGGGCGAGTGTTGATGCCGATTCGGTGATGACCGTCAGTGTTGGCCTCAGCAGTCTGACGGCCGGGATCACAGGTTTCCATATGACCGGGCTGGAGGATGGCGAAGTTTTCTCCGCAACTGGCAATATAGAAATGACCTTTGATTCGTTTAATGGTCTGACCGCATATGTTGATTCTGAAGCCATTGATGGACTGAAAACACTGAGTATTCAGCTCAACAGTCATTTGGATGGCGTCAGTGAATTGGCTGATAGCACACACTTCGCCCAAGCCAGCACAGACCTGATCATCGATATCGAAGCCAGTCGTGCGTCTGATAGTGAGGGTAATTACACCGGTGATCTGGACGGTTCACTGACGATGGACGTGCTGGTGAAAAATGATGCCGGTAACGATGACAAGATAGAAGGCACGCTGACCGCCGTGGTTGGTGGTTCTGCGGAAGACATCAATGATCTTGAACGTTGGTTTGTGGCCGATACCGGCTCCGTTAATTTTGACGGTGTCTTGCAGGCAACCGATACCGATGGCAACGTACTTTCTTTTGACGGCAGTATCGGCATCGTACCAACACTGGTCGATGGCGACGAGGCAGGTATGAGTCTGAACCTCGATGGTGCCACCAAACTGGCCAAGGCCAGTGGCTATTCTACCGCCTTTGCCGGCACGATTGGCGTTCGTGATGAAGCGTTATTGACGGCTGATGGCTCGATTATCGAAGACAGTTATGGCTTCCCGATATATGTGTATAGCGAAGCATCGTTATCGGGGGAACTGGAAGTAATCAACACTTCTGGTACCACCAGTTTGTCGTTGTCCGCCTATCTTGGTGCCAATAATCTGCAGGAAGTGGCCGCATTGGCGAACCTCGATGCTGGTCCGCTTGATCCCGGTTATGGTACGACCGTCGACACGATTACCTTCACGGGAGCAACGGTAACCTATAACGATGATGGCAGCGTGGGCGTGGTGATGGCAAGCGACTACGATGATAGCTTTGCCAACCTGCTGGATAACATGACGGACTATGGCTGGACAGCCTATCTGACCAGCGGTGATATCAGTATGCCAACGGCGAGAACACTCTCGTTAAGCGACTGCTCTGGTGATGAGGAATCGGGCTACGAATGTGCGATTTACATGAACGGTGCAAGTATCCAGGATGTTTCTCTGGATGGCAGTGTGGATATCAAGGATGCACAGTCGTGGTGGACGGCAGTGTCCAGCAGTCTTGATTATTACGAATTGGCATCCGTCGGTTTGAATATTGCCGATGCGAATGGTTCAACGGCAGCGATCGGCGGCTTTCGTTACGTTTATCTGTCCGATCTGGTCGCCGGTGACGAGGTAGCCCTGGATCTGGACATCAACGATGTCTATCTCAACGACATCAATGTTGAAGAACAGATTCTGGATGCCGAAACCACTTCCACTTATCTGGAGTATTCCGTCGCTTTGGAAGCCGATGCAACCGCCCTGGGAATGGACGATGCCAGCATTCGACTGGTGGGTGAGCGTACCGGTCTGGAAGATGGTGTTGGCCTGTTACGTCTGCAGTACGGCGACCGTTCGATTACCATCAATCTGGATACGGCATACCTGAGCACAACTTCTGTGACCAATCTGACGATCAGCAACGGTGATGTCACCATGGTGATCGCAGCGACCTGTGCCAGCGGTGACGTCACGGATATGGGCATTGCAGCCTGTGACGAAGATCTGGAGTTTGCGGGCAATATCACCTCAGGTGGTTATGAGGTAGGTACCCTGGAAATTCGCAGTGGCTTGCCTGTGTTTATCTTTGACGATGGCAGTAAATACAACCTGGTCGTCACACCGGCCTTTATGGTAGAGCTGGCAACCGCGCAATAAATGACTCGTTGCCGGTGATAAAACAGGGAGCTGCGGCTCCCTGTTTTTTTGCCTGTTTGTTTTTGCCGGAAAGTCATCAATCTCCCAGAGATAAGGCATTATGCTGACAAGGAATTATCGCTCCCCATGGTCTTGGCTATTGGCATCGACGGTACTGATGGCCGGCTTCGTGCAAGCGGAAGACTGGCATATCCGCTATACGCAAGATATCCATGCCTGGTCGGGAGCCATGGCCGTTGCAGAAATTACCAACGACTGGAACGGCACCTTGAAAGACGACGATGACGGCTTCTTATGGATGCAGACCAGTGCCTCAGTGGGTTACGGCGCGTTCTCTGTGGCTTATATCAGCCGCCATCATGCCGAATACGAGTTCTCCAATGCCCTGGCGCGCGGGTTTTATTATCAGGCCAACGACGTGGCACTGGATCAGGTGTACGAAGTGGAAGCCGATGTACATGCCCGCCACTATCAGGGCGAAGGCCTGAACCTGTCCTGGGTATTTGCCGCGGCAGATAACCGGCGTTGGTCCATTACCCCATCGGTGACCTGGTTACGCTTGTATCGGCTGATCTGGGGAGAGGTGAGCGGCACCCTGAATTATCTGGATGCGGATCACTGGGGCGGTGATCTGGATGTGGATTATGGTTATACCGAAGATAAAATCCCTCTTGAGAGAACTCTGGCAGAACGTTCCTATGGCGACCTGTACAGTCTGGATCTGGCTTTCCACTGGCACTGGCAGCAGTATCAAATCGACTATCAAGGTTACAATCTGCTGGCACGAATCGATTGGCCGGACATGCCAGGAACGATTGCCAATAAAAACTGGCAATACGATGATGGCAGCCTGACTACTGACAGCGGTTATTTTGTGTATGGTTATGAGTTCTATGAAGACCGTGTGTTGCGACCGCCACGATTGCATACGATTCGTCAGCGTTATGGCCTCAGCGATACTCTGGCGGTGACTCTGCGCAGTTACCTGAACCAGATCCGCCAGGGCCATGAGCTGGGTCTCCGTTGGCAAGCGGCTGACCTGGCCTGGATGCTGGCAGTGGATTCACAAGGTCATGCCTTTCGGGCGGGGCTGCATCACCCGAAGGTTCAGCTGGAGCTGTTGAGCGAACGCGTTAATATCTCTCGCAGCCGTTTATTGGCGCTGCAGTTCGGGATTACACAGACATTCTAGGCAATAGGAGCCCAACATGCCCTTCAAGCTAGTGACAGCGGTACTCACGATCATGATGGCGCTACCGGTGTCTGCCAAAGCGGTGACGGAGCTGGTTATTGCGACCGTGAACAACGGCCATATGATCGAAATGCAAAAGCTGACCCCCGAGTTCGAACGCGCTAACCCGGATATCAAACTCAGATGGGTCACCCTCGAAGAAAGTGTACTGCGCCAGCGTATTACCACCGATATTGCCACCCGCTATGGCCAATTCGATGTGATGACCATTGGCTCGTATGAAGCACCAATCTGGGGAGAACGAGGCTGGTTAAGACCCTTGGAGTTTGGCCCACAGTATGACGTTGACGACTTGCTGCCTGCGATTCGCAGCGGTTTGTCGTATCAGGGGCAGCTGGTGGCGGCGCCTATTTACGGCGAAAGCTCGATGCTGATGTATCGTACCGACCTGGTCGAAAAGGCCGGTTTCACAATTCCGGATCAGCCCAGCTGGGCGCAAGTTGCCCGCATCGCCGCCGCTATTCATGACGAAAAAAACGGTGTTTATGGCATCTGTCTGCGTGGCAAGCCTGGCTGGGGTGACAACATGGCCCTGCTGACAACGATGGTGAATACCTGGGGAGGACAATGGTTTGATATGGACTGGAAACCCCAGATCGACACCCAACCCTGGCATGATGCAATCCAGTTTTATGTCGACCTGGTCGCCCGCTATGGCCCACCCAATACCTCGGCCAACAGCTTTAATGAAATATTGACGCTGTTTAATGCGGGTAAATGCGGCATGTGGGTGGATGCTACCATTGCCGCCTCGTTTATCTCCGATCCAGCAATCTCGCAAGTGGCAGACAAGGTTGCCTATGCCCAGGCACCGATCCAGGTGACGACCAAGGGTGCCAACTGGTTATGGGCCTGGGCTCTGGCAATTCCGGCATCGTCCCGCCAGCCGGATGAGGCACTGCGCTTTATTGCCTGGGCCACCTCGCGTGAATACATTCAGCTGGTCGGACAAACGGCAGGCTGGGCCAGAGTGCCGACCGGTACCCGTTTTTCTACCTACGAGCATGACGGCTTTCAGCAAGCCGCGACATTCTCGGCCGCCGAATTACAGGCTATTCGCAGTGCCGACCCGCAAGACAGCACCCTGCATGAATCGCCCTACAGCGGCATTCAGTTTGCCGCTATCCCGGAGTTCCAGCGAATCGGTATTGTGGTTGGTCAACAAATCAGTGCGGCACTGGCCGGTAAACGCAGCGTTGACGATGCACTCAAGGCAGGGCAGCGTTTTGCAGAACAGGAAATGAACAAAAAGCATTATTACTGAGCCATGATCTATGCCGGATGCCATTGCGCGGAAACAATGGGCGGAAAAAGACAGCCATCCGGGTGCTATTGGCATCAAGTTGTTATAACGTCGACCTGAACAGGCGATAGGAAAACAATCACTGTTGTTATCGTCCTGTCTTGTTTGAAGGTCATCCTCTCTGGCTATACGGCGAGGGTGACGTTTACTCCAGCTCTCCCTGTTAATGCAGCATGAACACGATAAAAGGAACCTGTTATGCCCAGTCTGTTAGAGCAACTGAAACAACACAGCACGCTGGTTGCCGATACCGGTGACCTGACAGCCATTCAGACTCTGAAACCGGAAGATGCCACCACCAACCCCTCGCTGGTGTTAAAAGCAGTGCAATCCGGGCAGTACGACGCCACTGTCGATGCCTCCCTGCAAGCCGCCACGGGTGACTGTCTGGAAGACAAAATCGACGACGCGTGTGATCGGCTGGCCGTTGCCATGGGAGCTGCCATTCTGCAACACATTCCCGGGCGTATCTCCACCGAGGTGAATGCCCGGCTGTCGTATCAGCGTGATGCCAGTATCGACAAGGCTCGCCGGCTGGTGGCCTTGTATGAAGAGCAGGGGGTCGGTCGGGATCGTATCCTGATCAAACTGGCCGCCACCTGGGAAGGTATCAAGGCTGCAGAGCTCCTTGAGCAAGAAGGCATCCAGTGCAACCTGACATTGATCTTCAGTTTTGCTCAGGCCCGTGCTTGTGCTGAAGCCGGTGTCTTTTTGATCTCGCCTTTTGTCGGGCGCATTCTGGACTGGTTTAAAAAGGCCAACCCCGGCACGGAATACGCTCCAGCCGATGAACCCGGCGTGTTGTCGGTGGCCAGTATCTACCAGTATTACAAACAACACGGATACAACACCGTGGTGATGGGGGCCAGCTTCCGTAACAGTGGTGAAATCCTGGCTCTTGCCGGTTGTGACCGTCTTACCATCAGCCCGGCCCTGCTGACAGAACTGTCTGAAACAGAGGGTGAACTGGATCGTGCTCTTTGCTATGACGGCGATATCAGCGAACCCCCGGCTGCCATGACCGAAGCGGAATACCGCTGGGCTCTGAATCAGGATGCCATGGCCACAGAGAAACTGGCCGAAGGCATCCGTGGCTTTGAGAAAGACCAGCGGACCCTCGAAGGATTGTTAGCCGAGAAATTGGGCTGATCTTCGACTTATCAAGGGCTGCTGCCGGTAGGTACTACTGATCAGGATTAGGGATAGTCTTGTGCACCGGCACATCCACCTGGCCGCAGGCGATCACTTCGCCCTGCTGCCACAGCTTCCATTCCCCCGGTTGATACAGATCCCAGGCTTCATCGCTGGTCAGTGGTTCGGTGGCGATCACACTGACGACATCATTGGGGGTGGTTTCCGCGGCGAAATCGACGGTGACGTCGGCATCGGCCAGTTGTGCCGGGCCAAATGGCGCACGACGGGTAATACTGGCCATTTTGGTGGTGCAAAAACTGAACAGCCAATCACCGTTGCTCAACAGGCCGTTAAATACACCTTGTTGGGCGTATTCTTCGGCCAGACTAACGAGTGTACGGGCGAGTTGCTCCGGCATGGCATCGCGAGGCAGGTTTTGTCGTACCTGATTCATCAGGTCACAAAATATTTCTTCGCTGTCGGTATCGCCGACAGCTTCATATGTTCCGACCCGGCGCACAAAGTGCGGAATCTGGCCGTTGTGGGCAAATACCCAATAGCGACCCCATAGCTCACGGGTAAACGGGTGGGTATTGGATAGATTGATATTGCCGACGTTAGCCTGGCGAATATGACAAATTGCCGTTTTGCTTTTGATCGGCAGCTGCGATACGAATTCAGCAATGGCCGAGCTGGCGGATGGTTCCGGGTCATGGAAGTTTCTGACTCCCTTGCCTTCGTAAAAGGCTACGCCCCAGCCATCTTTATGAGGGCCGGTTTCACCGCCACGGCGGGTCAGGCCGGTAAAGCTGAAACACAAATCGGTGGGGGTGTTGGCGCTCATGCCCAAGAGTTCGCACATTCGTTAATGCTCCAATACGTCGGCCAGTGGCTGAATCGGATTTGAGTGGCTCGCCATGCCTGGCCGGTGGCTCACAATATGAGCCTGATAAATATTGATCGAAATCCGGGAAAAACAAAACCCCGTCAGATGACTCTGAGCGGGGTTTTTTATGGTTGCCACAGAGGATTATTTTACCGCTGTTTGCCACTCAGGTTTGTAATCACGTTTGCCGGTCACCTGTTCAAAGTACATGCTTTGCAGCTGTTCCGTGATCGGGCCACGATGTCCGGCGCCAATAACCCGGCCATCCAGGCTTTGAATCGGCAGTACTTCGGCGGCGGTGCCGGTAAAGAAAGCTTCATCGGCAATGTAGACTTCGTCGCGGGTGATGCGTTTTTCACGCACCTCGTAACCCAGGTTACGGGCGAATTCCATAATGGTGCGGCGGGTAATGCCGTCCAGGCAGGAAGTCAGTTCCGGGGTATAGATCACCTTGTCTTTGACCAGGAAGACGTTTTCGCCAGAGCCTTCAGCGACGTAGCCTTCGTTGTCGAGCAACAAGGCTTCTTCACAGCCGCTGTCGAGGGCTTCGCGCAGGGCCAGCATCGAGTTCATGTAATTGCCGTTGGCCTTGGCCTTGCACATGGTGATGTTGACGTGATGGCGAGTGTAGCTGGAGGTGCGGATTTTGATGCCTTGGGTTTTGGCATCTTCGCCCATGTAGGCGGGCCATTCCCAGGCTGCGACCATCAGGTGCACGCGCAGGTTGTCAGCACGCAGGCCCATGCCTTCGGAACCGAGGAAAACCATCGGGCGAATATAAGCACTGTCGAGGTTGTTTTCACGTACGGCGGCGCGTTGGGCTTCGTTAACTTCTGCTTTGCTGTATGGCATTTTCAGCCCGAGGATGTGAGCAGAGTTAAACAGGCGGTCGGTATGCTCCTTCAGGCGAAAAATCGCCGCACCCTCGTCTGTGTTATAAGCCCGCACACCTTCGAAAACGCCCATGCCGTAGTGCAGGGTATGAGTCAGAACGTGGACTTTGGCGTCACGCCAGTTTACCAACTCGCCGTCTAGCCAGATCAGACCATCACGGTCAGACATGGAAGGTTGCATAAGGACCTCTCAAAAAATGTAAATTAGTTTTCTATCCAGAGTTTCCACAGTCGGGTCACACCCTCGCGGCGCTCGTCGAAGCCAAGTTGTTGGCTCTGCGTTTGGTCCAGAATCAGGTTTGTGTTCTGCAGCGCGCGCCGGTGGGTTTCGGCTCGGTAGGTCAGGTAGGTTTCCTGCAGGGTCTGACGATCTTGTGAATCGAGCAGGCCGACTGTTTCAAACGAATCCAACAAACGCATGTTGTCGGTTACCGCTAACAGATCTGGATATTGGTGTGACCAGGCCAGAACCCCGTATTGAACCAGAAACTCGATGTCAACAATACCCCCGGCATCCTGTTTGAGGTGGAATTTATCGGCAGATTTTTCTGCCATGCCCAAGTTCTCGCGCATTTTCTTGCGCATGGAACGGACTTCTTCTTTCAGAGTAGGCAATGGCCGTGGTTGTGCCAGCGTCTGGCGACGGATCTGATTGTAAGCGGCGGCCAGTTCCGGGTTGCCGCACAGCACGCGAGCGCGCACCAGCGCCTGATGTTCCCAGGTCCAGGCATGGTGGGCCTGGTATTCTTCAAAGGCCTTGAGCGAGGCGACAATCATGCCGGAGTTGCCGGACGGGCGCAGGCGCATATCGACCTCGTAGAGATCACCGGAGCGGGTCTGGGTGGTGAGAATATGGATCATGCGCTGACCCATGCGGGTGTAGAACACGTTGTTGTCGATACTGCGTTGCCCCGCTGCCGGGCTGGCCTGGGTGCTGCCCATATTCCAGCTGTTGTGCAGAAAAACCAGGTCGAGGTCGGAGCTATAGCTCATTTCCAGACCACCGACCTTGCCGTAGCCGACGATGATAAATTCCGGCTCGGTGACGGCATCGCCCTGGCGGTTGGCCGGGTAGCCGTATTTGTTGGTCATTTGTTGCCAGGCCAGCTGCATGACATTGTCGAGTACGACTTCGGCTATCCAGGTGAGGTAGTCGGAAATGTGCATCAGCGGCAGAGCATTCATCACTTCACCTGCCGCGGCCCGGAGTTTGTGAGCGTGCACAAACTGGCGCAGGGCTTCCATTTGTTGTTCGAGGTCGTCCTGGTCGATACGTAACAGTCGCAGTTGCAGTTCTTCTTGTAATTCGTGACGTTGCGGACGGTGGTAGAGCGTGGCGGGGTTGAGCAATTCATCCAGTAGCAACGGCATCTGGGTGATGTAGTGTGCGACCCACTCCGAGGCGCCGCACAGCTGTACCAGCTGGGTACGGGCCTGGGGGTTTTCTTTCAGTAGCACCAGATAAGCGGTTCGACGCAGGACGGCTTCCAGCAGGGGAATCAGTCGCTGTAAGGTGTTCAGTGGCTCCGGGCACTGGCTCAAATCGTACAGCAGTTGCGGCATCAGGGTTTCCAGCCGGTCGTGGCCGATGGCCTGCATGCTGCTTACGGCGCGGGAGTGGCGGAAGTTGGCCAGACATTGGCTGAATTCGGTAGTCAGCATGACTGGGCAATGGTGGCTCAGATGGGTATGGGCTTCATCTGCCAGATCACCGTGCCAGACGTCGACCCAGACGTGGTCATTGCTGTCGTTAGGTTGTTCGTCATCGTCATTGCAGACGATATTGGCAAAGTGGTGTTTGACATGGCTGCGATGCAGGCTGAGCTGTTGTTCAACGGCGTCCCAATGGTCGCAATCCAGCGCCAGAGCGATGCGGTCCTGGGCTTCAGCCTCGGTGGGAAGTTGCTGGGTCTGCTCATCATTGAGGGCTTGCAGGGCGTGTTCGACGTCGCGTAAATACAGATAGGCATCACGCAATTCATGGGCGGCATCGGCGGGTAGATAGCCATCGTCGATCAGTATATTGAGCAATGGCACCAGTGCGCGTTGTTGCAGTTGTTTTTCCTGGCCGCCACGAATCAATTGGAATGCCTGGACGATAAATTCCACTTCGCGAATGCCACCCGGCCCAAGCTTGACGTTGTCGTCGAGGCGACGACGACGCACTTCGGCGTTGATCATGGCTTTCATCGAGCGCAGGGATTCAAAGGCGCTGTAATCGATGTACACCCGATAGGTAAAGGGCCGCAGAATGGCCAGCAGCTCCTGTGCCGCCGGAGTGTCTTCACCGGTCAGAATTCGGGCCTTGACCATGGCGTAGCGTTCCCAGTCACGACCCTGGTTCTGGTAATACTCTTCGAGGGAGTCGAAGTTCATCACCAGAGGGCCGCTCTGGCCATAAGGGCGCAAGCGCATATCGGTACGAAAAACAAAACCGTCGATGGTGTGTTTATCCAATGCCCCGATCAGCTTTTGGCCCAGTTTGACAAAATACTCCTGGTTGCTGATGGATTTTTTGCCGTTGGTCTGGCCGGATTCCGGGTAACTGAAAATCAGATCGATATCGGAGCTGAGATTCAGCTCGTAGGCACCGAGTTTCCCCATGCCCAGTACCAGTAATGACTGCGGCTGGCCGGATGCCTTACCCACGGGAGCGCCGTACCGTTGCTGCAATTGCTGCTCAAAATACCGGATGCTCTGGCAAATCACTTCATCGGCAAGGTCGGATACCGTGCGGGTGGTGGTGAGGGTATCGGCGAGGCGCAGCAGATCGCGCCAGATGGTTTGCACCATAACCCGGCGGCGTAATATACGCAGGCGGTGTAACCATTGCTCTTCACTGATACCGGTTGTCGGTACCGGTTCGGCTTCTTGCCCGCTGTGCTCGTTCAGGTCGTGCAGCCACTGTCCAATGTCCGCCCGGCTTACCGGCTGGCTGAGCTGATTGCTTTGCAGTTGCTGGACAAAGTAGTCGCTGTCTTTTGGTAGCGCATCAACCACGTACTGGCTGACCAGCAAGACCTTGCGCAGTTGTTGTTGCTGTTGCGGCGGCAGGGACTGCCAAAGGCTGGGCCAGTCGAAATCGAAGCGGGCACCGGTGTCCGTCAGTTGGTGATTGATTTGTTGCCAGCGGTGTTCGAGCCGTTCCGTCATGATGGTAGGTATCCGTTTGTTTTTTCCAAGTGTAAGCGCTCTGTGGAATGGATGCATGGGCACGGCGAATTTTGACCGGGAATAAGATGCTGTCAATTACGTGACATCCGGTGTTGCCCGGACGTTGTGCGACCGATATATCGGCCAAGGGCAGGCACCGGCTGTTAGACTTCTGGTCATAGTGTTTGGGCCATGCCAGCGCGTGGTCAATTTTTGTATTTACAGACCGGATGATTGTCATTGTTATGACTGGTAAAACTCCCAACAAGCCTGCGCGGGGCAAAACAGACGGCAGTTCGAAAGCAACGCCTGCCAAGCCTGCCTCGAAAGCCGCCAAACCGACTTCCAAAGCCACTTCAGCGTCTTCAAAGCCTGCTCCAAAAAAGCCTGCCCCAAAAAAGCCAGCATCACGGACCAGGGCCGTGGATAACAGTGCCAGGGCGGGCTCAAAACCCAAAGCCGCTGCAACGACCAAAACTGCCAAGCCGTCTCCCAAGCGTGCCCAAGCGCCGAAAAAACACACCTCGGCTAAAAAAGCGCCAACGGCCAAGAAAGCCTCAACGTCGGGGGCCGGTAAATCGTCACGCTGGCATACTGCCTGGCGCATCAGCTGGCAGCTGGGGCTGGTTGGTGTGCTGGTACTGGGCGTCTGGATGGTGTTTCTGGATGCTCGGGTACAGCAACAGTTTGATGGCAAAAAATGGACCTTGCCTGCCCGGGTATATGCCCGGCCACTGCTGTTATACCCCGGTCGCTTGTTGCCGCCGGCACAGTTACAGGCGGAACTGGAGTGGACGGATTATCAGTCCGGGGCCGTGTCTCGCCCGGGCCGCTATCAGCAGCAAGGATCCCGCTGGCGAATTCATCGTCGCCAGGTGAATTTCTGGGACGGGCCGCAACCGCAGGCGGTGATTGAGCTGACGCTGGTGGATCAGCGGGTCGAACAGTTGTCGGTAAATGGCAAGGCGGTGCCGCTGGTCCGGCTGGAGCCGCAATACGTTGGCGGTATCTTCCCGTCCCATAACGAAGATCGTGAACTGGTGACACTGGATCAGGTGCCCAGCGATCTGTTGGCTGCGCTGGTGGTAACGGAAGACAACCACTTTTTTGAACATCATGGTATTTCATTACGAGGCATTAGCCGGGCGCTGGTGGCCAATATTCAAGCCGGTGGTGTTGTGCAGGGTGGCTCGACACTGACACAACAGCTGGTCAAAAACTTTTTTTTAACCAGTGAGCGCACCTTGATGCGCAAGGCGCAGGAAGCCTTGATGGCGATTCTGCTGGAGCTGCATCACAGCAAGGCCGAGATTCTGCAAGCCTACCTGAATGAAGTGTATCTGGGGCAAGCGGGTCGCCGGGCCATTCATGGTATTGGTCTGGCCTCCCGCTTTTATTTTGGTAAACCGGTACAAGAGCTGGAGCTGGCAGAAATCGCCACCCTGGTTGGACTGGTGAAAGGAGCGTCTTATTATAATCCGCGGCGACATCCACAACGGGCGTTAGAACGTCGTAACCTGGTGTTGGGGTTAATGGCCAAACAAGGGCTGATTGGGCAGGACCGTTACCTGGAAGTCAGCCGTCAGCCGCTGCGTACCGCCGACAGCCAGCGGGTCAGTCAGCGTGAGTATCCTGCATTTTTGGAGCGAGTGCGCAAACAGCTACAAGAAGATTACCGCCGCGAGGATTTGGAAACCGAAGGGCTGAATATCTTCACGACGCTGGACCCCTGGATTCAGCATGCACTGGAAGTGTCGGCCACGACCCAGCTCGACCGGCTTGAAGCCCGTTATCCGGCGCTGGCAGGCAAGCTGGAAACGGCGGCCGTGATTACCAGTGTGGATGGGGCCGAGATTCGTGCCATGATCGGCGGGCGGCAAGCGGGTTATTTTGGTTTCAACCGGGCGCTGGATGCACGTCGATCGATCGGTTCGCTGGCCAAACCGGTGGTCTATCTGGCGGCGTTGCGCAGTGGCCGTTACCACTGGGGCACTTTGGTGGATGACAGCCCGGTACAGGTGACGGGGCAGGATGGCCAACTCTGGCAGCCGCAAAACTACGATGGCAAAAGCCATGGTTTGGTGCCGATGGTGGATGCCCTGAGCCATTCCTATAACCAGGCCACAGCGCGTATTGGTATGCGAGTGGGTCTGGAGCAGGTGGCCCGGACGTTTAATGATCTTGGCCTGCAACAAGAGGTGCCGCCGTATCCATCGGTGCTGTTGGGGTCGCAGGAATTATCACCACTGGAAGTGGCCGGGGTTTATCAAACGCTGGCTGCGCGAGGGTTTGTGATGCCATTGCGGGCGGTAGAGGCGGTAGCAACGGCCAGTGGCAAGACCTTGTCGTCGTACGCGATACATGGGCATCAGGGCGTCGCAGCAGAACAGGTCGACTGGTTGCGCTACGGGCTTGAGCAAGTGGTGAACGATGGCACGGCGAAAAAATTATTAACCCGGTTTGCTGGCCCGCTGGCGGGTAAAACCGGCACCAGTGATCAGCAACGGGATGCCTGGTTTGCCGGTTTTGATAACCGTCATCTGGGCGTCGTCTGGGTTGGTCGGGACGACAACCAACCGATGCCGCTGGCGGGCAGCTCAGCGGCATTACCTATCTGGCAGCAAACCTTTGCTCAGGCTGGTGTTGAGCCACTGTTACCCACTGGTTTGCCATCGGTGGTAGTGGATGCGGATGGACAGATTCTGGAAGACGGTTGTGACGGGCGTTCCATGCCGATGCCGATCAGTGCCATCAAACAGGTACCAAAACCTTGCCAAACGGTGAGTAAACCCACAGAAGGAGAGCGGAAAGGATGGTTGGATTGGTTGTTTTGAATGTAAAGCAGCGCATCGAGTGGCTGGCGGTAGTACTACTGCTCGCAGGCTTGGCTGGTTGTAGCAGTACACAGGTGATGGCACCGGATACCACCACCGCACCCGCGGCTGATGAGGAGATGGTTTGGCAAGCCGGTGGCCTGGCGACACTGGATCAGGGCCAGCATCATCCGGCAGTGAGTGCGCTATTAAAACAGGCAGAGCAGGCACGGCAGGCCGGTAACTGGCCGAAGACCATGAGTTATCTGGATCAGGCGCGCCAGATCCAGCCACGGAATGCGGCTATTTTTTATCGTCAGGGCTGGGTGAGCTGGCAAATGCATCGGCCGGAAGAAGCAGAGCAATTATTGCGGCGTGGGTTGTTGTTCAGTCGTGACAAGGGATTGAGCCAGCGTATCCGGTGGTTGCTGGTGGATGTACTGGAAGATCAGGGCAAGCAGGCTGAAGCGGCACAATTAAGGGCGGATTTGATGCAAGGATAAACGGAATAAACAGAGCGCAGCGGGGCGGCGCTCTGTTTATTCCATGGCGGGGCATGTGTTTGACGGTGTGCCTAGGACGGTGTGGCCTTGTTGTCTGATCCGCGCTTGGCCATCTGATAAGACAACGGCTGAGCGTTATGCAGCGCGATCAATGCCAGCGTCAGTCCAGCCATTTGAACCACAGGATCGGTGGTGGACTGGGTGGCCTGTCCTGAGCACAGCAGCAGCCAGGCAATCACCGGAAAGTACGCCCGTTGCCAGCTGCGTTTGCCGCCATCCGTCAGGTCGGTCTGGCGTAATGCCGAGAGTATCCAGGGCAATAGCAGCGTGACCAGGCCGATAATCAGTGTCGCAATCAGTACCCATTCAAGGACGTTGCTGCGGCGCGTCAGCTCGAACACCACACACCAGCCCAAGAAAATCCGGCCCCAGATCTGGCGGTTCCAGTTATAACCCAGGCGTTCGGCCAGATGACTGGATACCAGCATCGGCAACGCGGCGTACAAGCTCAGCTGCTGCATCAGCAAGGCGGTATGTTGCACCCCGTCGCTGGTTAGCCAGGCGGTCAGTAACGAGGTGATACCATAACCCACCAAAATCAATCCGGCGGTAAAACGCCCAGCCGCCGAGCCTGGCCATTGGCGCGACGTTGCCGGACGGTTCTGCCAGCTTGATACCAGCGCGGCAGCCAGCAGACAGAGAGCGGCCAGGATCATCACAGTGCAGCCATAACCTTGTCGGCGGCAGCAATGGTGTACTCGATGTCGGCTTCAGTGTGAGCCAGTGACATAAAGCCTGCTTCGAACGCCGATGGCGCGAGATACACTCCTTGCTCCAGCATGCCATGGAAGAATTTGCCGAAGCGGTCGGCATCACACTGGTCGGCGACCTGACGGAAGTTCTCGACCTTGTCCAGTTCCGTAAAGAACAGGCCAAACATGGAGCCGGCCTTGTTAAAGGTGAATGGAATCTGGTGCTTGATTGCCGCGGCCTTGAAGCCGTCCAGCATCTGGTCGACGCGGGCGGTCAGTTGCTCATAGACGCCGTCATGCTGGATTTCTTTCAGCATCGCCAGACCGGCGGCCATGGCCAGAGGGTTACCAGACAGTGTTCCGGCCTGATAGACAGGCCCCAGTGGAGCCAGGCATTCCATAATGGCGCGCTTGCCACCAAAGGCACCGACGGGTAAACCGCCGCCGATCACTTTACCCAGGCAGGTCATGTCCGGAACGATGTCGTAATAGGCTTGTGCGCCGCCAAGGGCGACCCGGAAACCACTCATGACTTCGTCAAAGATCAGCACGATACCGTGCACATCACACAGCTCTCGCAGCCCTTGCAAAAAGGATTTGGCCGGTGGGATGCAGTTCATGTTGCCTGCGACGGGTTCGATAATGACACAAGCGATCTGATCACCCATACGGGAGAAGCACTCACGCACGCTGTCGAGATTGTTGTAGTCCAGTGTGATGGTATGTTCTGCCACGGAAGCCGGGACGCCTGGGGACGTGGGCACGCCCAGCGTCATCATGCCGGAACCGGCCTTGACCAGCAGCGAGTCTGAGTGGCCGTGATAGCAACCTTCGAACTTCACCAGCTTGTCGCGGCCGGTGTAGCCACGGGCGAGGCGAATGGCACTCATGGTGGCTTCGGTGCCGGAATTGACCATGCGCACCATGTCCATTGATGGAATCAGTTTGCACACTTCGCTGGCCATATCGTTTTCAATCGCGGTTGGAGCACCAAAACTCAGCCCCATTCCCATGCGGGCAGTGATTGCCTCAAGAATCTGCGGCGCACTGTGGCCCAGAATCATCGGCCCCCAAGAGCCAACATAGTCGACGTAGCGGTTGTCGTCGGCATCGTAGACATACGCGCCCTTGGCGTGATCGAAAAAAATTGGCGTGCCACCGACACCCTTGAAGGCGCGTACCGGGGAATTGACGCCACCGGGGATATGCTGCTGGGCGGATGCAAACAGGGCCTGTGATTTGGTCGTGCTATAGCTCATGGAGTTCTCTCTTGAATCTGTTTGTTTCGGTACGGGGCACCGCAATGGCCGGTATCGTTACTGTGCGTCCAGGCCCTGATCAGCGCCTGGACAGACTATTTAAACAGCCTGTTAAAACGGCCTGACCACCACCAGAATGACGATCGCGATCAATACAAAGACGGGCAGTTCGTTAAACCAGCGGTACCATACATGGCTGCGATGGTTTTGATCCTGTTTGAACATCTGGTTCAGCTTGCCGCAATACAGGTGATAGCCGACCAGCAGGACAACCAGCGCCAGCTTGGCGTGTAACCAGCCACTTTGCAGGTAGTAAGCAGGATTAAAGCTGATCAGCCAGGTGCCCAGGGCGATGACTACCACCATCGAAGGCCACATGATGCCACGATAGAGTTTGCGTTCCATGATCTTGAAGCGCTCGCGGGAGGCTGTGTCTTCCGCCGCCGCATGGTAGACGTACAGGCGCGGCAAATAGAAAATACCGGCGAACCAGGTGATCACGGCGATAATATGGAAAGCCTTGACCCAAAGCATAAATAACATCCTGAATGGTGTTTTGAATGACGTTGCAGCACCGCTGTCGCGGCACTGCTAGCGGATAATTTGTGGCCGGTAACGATAGTGGCGTTCGATCATGGCTCGCGATACCAGACCAACACAAGGCCCAGGGCCTTTACGTGAATCCGGATCGCGACGATACACCGCCAGCCAGTGTAAGTCATGAGTCTGCATATGATCGAGAGCATCCTGCAGATTGGCTTTAAGGGCAATCCGGCCAACGCTGAAACGCTCGGCAGGTATGCCAAGCAGGTCGATATCGGCTGGCAATGAGGACTCCTCGGCAATACTGCTTTCCTGGCTATCGATAAATTCGGCCAGCTCAGCGGGCGGCAAAATGGTCTGCTCGTCTTCAATATAAAGCCAATCGGTCTGTTGGTCGATCAGATGTCGAGCGGCCTGCAGGCTGATATGACGAGCGCTGATTGCAAGGGATCGGCTCAAGGCTTCTGCTACCCAGGTACTGCGCAACATCATCTGGACCGGATGCGGTGGCTGATACAGGCCATTATTATTATTGCCCAGCTGGACCTGGAAAATGGAAGGCAGCCGGAATACTTCACCGGCGACCAGAGTGGCAATCACAATGGCCAGCATGCCAGGCATGATAATGTGTGGATTGGCGGTCAGCTCCAGCAACGCAATTAACGCCGCCAGCGGGGCTCGCAGTACCGCACCCATCATGGCACCCATGCCCAGCATGACGTAAAAACCGATTTCGACCGGATAGTCCGGCATCCAGAACAAGGACAGCTTGCCCAAAATACCTCCGGCCAAGGCTCCCATAAACATCGTTGGACCAATCAGACCGGCAGGAAATCCGACTGCCGAGGCCCACGCAGCCAATACCAGCTTGCCAGCCAATAAGCCGAGGCACAGCCCGATCGCGACATTACCCGCCAGAGCGGCATTCACGGTGTCGTAGCCGATCCCCAGAATGCCCGGCAGCCACCAGGCAATGGCGGCAGTGGTGAGGGTCAGGCCCCCCCAGCGAACCCAGAGCGGGCTGGGTGCCAGTGCCTGAAAGCGTTGGGTCAGGGTAATAAACCCGGTGGCCAGCAAGCCACAAGTCAGACCGAGGGCGACCACATAAGGCAGTTCAATCAGGGAGTGCATGGCCAGTGGTGGAACATCAAAGGCGGTGGCACTGCCAAACACGACCTGACTGATTACCGCCCCGGCAACCGACGCCAGAATAATAGGAATAAAGCCGCGCAGGTTGTATTCCAGCAACACCACTTCCATGGCAAAAATCACCCCGGCCATTGGCGTATTAAAAGACGCCGCAATGGCACTGGCCACACCTGCTCCGGCCAGAATCCTGAGACGATGGTGGGCAACCCCGGCAGCTTGCCCTAACTGACTGGCGGTTCCGGCGCCCATATGAATCGCCGGGCCTTCACGACCGACGCTGTGACCACTGAGCAGCGCAATGGCGGCAGCCAGCCATTGCAGTACCAGATTGGCGGCGGGCATATAACCCTGATGGCGTTCCATACGCATCAAGACATGGGTGACGCCAACGCTGCGTTGTGCCGGGGAGAGGGGTTGGAACAGCAGGATCAGCAGCAGGCCGCCGCCAAGCAACAAGGCAACCCGGGTGATGGCACTGAGTGCCTCGTAGTCATCTTCGCTGGCCATCGGTAGGAATATTTCCAGCGGCCAGGCAATGGCAAGGCGAAACAGGGTAATGACCAGTGCTGCAGCGATGCCTGCCAGCAGCGCCAACAGCGCGAGACCCAGCGGATTATCGGATAACGTCAGGTGTTGTAGCCATTGCTGGCTGCGAGTTTTCAGTAGCAAACCAAACCTCTGTGTTTGCAAGGAATGTGCAACGTGACTGGAAGGAGTATCAAGAAGCGGTATTATAAGCGGCTTCGGGATGAACTGCCCCCGCTTATGGCAGGAAATGGTTTAAACAGAGGTAATCGCGTGATCAAAGTAGGTATTGTTGGTGGCACCGGCTATACAGGTGTGGAATTGCTACGCATTCTGGTCAACCATCCGGACGTTGAGTTGCGCGTAATTACATCCCGAAGTGAAGACGGTACTCCGGTTGCCGATATGTATCCCAACCTGCGCGGCCATACCGATCTGACGTTCAGCGTGCCGGATACCGCAACGCTGGGAGCCTGCGATGTGGTCTTTTTTGCCACTCCGCATGGAGTTGCCCATTCATTGGCGGCAGAGATTCTGGCCACCGGAACGCGCGTTATCGACTTGTCGGCTGATTTTCGTATTCAGGATGCCGACGAATGGGAGGCATGGTATGGCCAGCCCCACGGCGCTCGTGAGTTATTGCCGGAAGCCGTATATGGCTTGCCAGAAGTCAAACGTGATGAGATTCGTAACGCGCGACTGATTGCCGTGCCAGGCTGCTACCCGACCGCGGTGCAACTGGGATATTTACCGCTGCTGGAAAACAACCTGCTGCCGGAACAAACACTGATTGCCGATTGCAAGTCAGGGGTGTCCGGTGCCGGTCGTGGGGCCAAGGTCGGGTCGCTGTTATGCGAAACCAGTGAGTCGGTCATGGCTTATGGGGTTGCCGGGCATCGTCATTTGCCGGAAATCCGTCAGGGCTTGTCCTGGTTTGCTGGCAAGCCGGTGGCACTGACCTTTGTGCCACACCTGATGCCGATGGTGCGGGGAATTCATTCGACGTTATACGCTTTTGCTCCCGATCTGGATGCCAGTGTGGATCTGCAAGCACTGTATGAAGCCCGTTATGCCAATGAGCCATTTGTGGATGTGATGCCAGCAGGCAGCCATCCGGCGACACGTAGCGTGAAGGGCAGCAACGTCTGTCGTATTGCGATCCACCGTCATGCCGATACTGGCCAAATCGTGGTGCTGTCGGTGATCGATAATCTGGTCAAGGGTGCCTCTGGGCAGGCGGTACAAAATATGAACCTGATGTTTGGTCTGGACGAAGCGGCCGGTCTGAATCACGTTGCATTGATGCCGTGATTGATTCCATGGCGATTAGCGAGGATTCATCATGCCTTTGAAACCAGGAGCTGCCGTAAAGGGCAGCTCGCAAGATGAGCTGGTTATTTTATCCCTTGAGCACCCAGGACGTGCTCCCCGTCCTCGATTCTGGATACTGATCCTGTTGGTATTCGTCGCTGCAGGTGGTTTTGCCGCGGGCTGGGTGGGCAGTTATCGTTTGCTGGACTCGTTGCAGACCGAGCGGGATCAGTTGTTGCGTGACCTGTCGCGTAATGAGCAAACGATTACTGAGTTGACCCAGCATGTGGGTATTCTCGAAAAAGGCGGGGAAGTTGATCGCTATGCCGCTGACTCGGTGCGTGGCTCAATCCGCAGTCTGGAGCAGCAGGTCGATGATCTGGAACGGGATGTGGCTTTCTACAAGAGCATTATGGACCCGGATGCCGTTGAAAAAGGCTTGAAGATTCATGGTCTGGTTTTCGACAGTCTGGGAGAAAGCCGGTACCGCTATCAGCTGATGCTGACCCAGGTGGCTGACAACGGCAATCCGGTTGCCGGAACAGCAACCGTCAATGTGGTTGGTAAAAACAGCCAGGGTGGCAGGCAAACAGTGTCATTGAATCAACTGGATTCTGGGTTTACGGGGCGTTTCCGTTTCCGCTACTTCCAGGAATTGTCCGGTGAGCTGGTATTACCGGACGGCTTTGTCCCCCAAACCGTGAATGTTGTCGCCCAGCCAACGGGTAAAAAATCCCGTCGTGTTGAACAAACCTATGATTGGACTCTATAAAGGAACCCCTGCATGTTTAATTCAAAAGACAAAAGTGGCAACAGCTCCAACGTTCAGTACGACACGCTGATTTCTTCCAAAACGGCCATTACCGGTGATATCCATTTCTCCGGTGGTTTGCATGTGGATGGTGTTATCAAAGGTAATCTGATTGCAGAAGCCGGTAGCAGTGCGGTGGTCCGGGTCAGTAACAAGGGCCGGGTAGAAGGGCAGATACATGCACCGAATATCATTATCAATGGCCCTGTTGTTGGCGATATACACGCTGGGGAATACATCGAGCTGGCGAAAGACGCGCAAGTCACTGGGGATGTGTACTACCAGATGATGGAAATGGTGTTGGGGGCATCGGTCAATGGCCAGCTGAAGCACCAGACTGCCGATGCGCCGGCCAAAAAAGGCAAAGCCACCGCGGCGACAGCGGTTAAAGTTGACTAAAATAGTCAGGTAATCGCATAATGATGTTATTTCCAGACTGAGCCAGAGTCCCGCCATGAATGCTGTCGTATCCGCTGACCCTATCGAATTGACCCCGGCTGCTGAAGCCAAGGTGAGAGAGCTGCTGATTGATGAGGCTGACGACCAGCTGTGTCTGAGAGTGTTTGTTACCGGTGGTGGCTGTTCCGGGTTTCAGTATGGCTTCACGTTTGATGATGAGCGGGCAGAAGATGATTTCTTCATCGAGCGTGAGAACATGCGTGTGCTGGTGGACTCTCTGAGTTACGGTTATTTGACGGGATCGGTGATCGACTATCAGGAAGGCCTGGAAGGCTCTCGCTTTGTGGTTAACAATCCCGCTGCCACGGCAACCTGTGGCTGTGGTTCGTCCTTTTCTGTCTAGACCCATTGTCGCCACACCCACACGGGATAGTGGCTGTTTCAGGCTGGGTAAATCGCGCCCAGTATGCGTGGGCCTCTGGCTCCTGTGACCCCCGGCAGGTTGCCCGGCAACGAGTCCAGCGTCTGCTTTGCCAGCCAGGCAAAGGCCGCGGCTTCTATCCACCCCGGGTGAATCCCTGCCGTTGCAGTACTGCGCAGCTGGTGGTTGGGTAAATGAGCGGCGAGTCGATCGATCAGGCTGCGATTATGCAAACCACCACCGCATATCAATAATTCCCCTTGAGCGTGACCAAACTGTTGTACTGCGAGCGCGATGCTGCGGGCCGTCCATTCAGTCAGTGTGGCCAGTGCATCCGCCGCTTTCATGGTTCGCAGCGGTATTTCCAGCCGTGGTAGTGAAAACTGCTCTCGACCTGTACTTTTGGGCGGAGGAGCTGTAAAAAACGCAGCCGCCAGCCAGTCGTCAACCAGGGCCTGGTCTGCCTGGCCACTGGCGGCGATCTCGCCATTGTGGTCGCAGGGTAGGTTCAAGTAGCGCTGGCAGTATTCATCCATCAGGGCATTGCCTGGGCCGGTATCAAAGCCGAGGGTGTGAGCACCCTTGAGTATGGTCAGGTTGGCGATACCGCCGATATTCAGCACCATGCGTTGTTGGTCTGGTTGTTCGAAGACCAGTTGATGGAACGCTGGCACCAGTGGCGCACCGTGCCCGCCAGCGGCGACATCCCGGCGACGGAAGTCAGCAACACAGCAGATACCGCTATGCTCGGCAATCCAGGAAGGATCGCCAATTTGCCAGGTAAAACCATCCGGCTGGCTTTGATGTCTGAGTGTGTGACCATGGCTGCCAATTGCACAAACATCAGCCGCTGCGACATCGTACTGTTTCAGCAACTGTTGGATAACGGCAACACTGGCTGTCGCAATAAAGCGATCAAGGTGCATGATTTCATTAACTGGCAGCTGGTCTGCCAATGCCGAGTGCCTGAGCCATTGCTGTTTGTCCGCAGGATAAGGCAGAGACGCAAACCCCAGGGTAGAAAAACCGTTGTGATCACTGCGAGTCAGCACAGCGTCCATACTGTCAGCGCTGGTGCCTGACATTAAGCCGATAAAGATCCGCTCCAGAGTAGACGGCATCATTGAATCATACTGACGCGATAGCCATCCAGCCAGGTCAGCATGGCGTGGGCTTTTTTGAGAAATGCCGGCTTGTCTGCCGCGGCAATGGATTGGGCTTTGGGCAGTTTGACGCGTAACGAATCCCGATGCACCCCATCGACCCGGAACTCATAATGAAGATGCGGCCCGGTGGCGAGACCAGTGCTGCCGACGTAACCGATGATTTGCCCTTGTTTGACGGATCGGCCCCGGCGCACACTGCGGTGAAAACTGTTCATGTGGGCGTAGAGTGTCTGGTAGCGTGTGCCATGTTGCAAAATAACCACGTTGCCATAGCCTCCCTTGCGTCCGGCAAAAATGATTTTGCCATCACCGGCAGCCTTGATCGGCGTACCTGTTGCGGCGGCATAATCGGTGCCTTTATGGGCCCGAATGGTGTTCAGAACCGGGTGTCTGCGGCCAAGATTAAAGCGTGAGCTGATACGGGCGAAGTCGATAGGGTTGCGCAAGAACTCCTTTCTCATGCTGAGCCCTTCCGGGGTGTAGTAGTTGGCGTTGCCGTCCTTGTCTTCGTAGCGTATGGCGGTGATCTCTCTGCCCTGGTTAACAAAGCGGGCTGCCAGAATATCGCCATTGCCAATCTGCTTGCCATCGAGAAAGACATCTTCGTAAATCAGGCTGAAGTGGTCCCCGGTGCGGATATCCAGTGCAAAGTCGATATCCCAGCCAAAAATACCGGCCAGTTCGATCAGGATTTTTTCCGGTACGCCAGCCCGTTCACCGTCGAGGAACAACGAATTATTAATGGTTGCGCTGGCAAAATGGGGAATGTACTCGGCATCGCGCTCGATCAGCTGATAATTGACCGCACCATCATCAGCCCGGTCGATACGGTGGCGGGCCAGTGGCGATAATGGAATTTCCAGTGCCTTGACACGGCCGTCCCAATTTCTCTCCCAGCGTACTTCTTGCCCGGGGTAAAGCTGAATCGCCTCTTTCGGCACCTTGCTGGCAATCGTAACCACATCGGCAGCGCTCAGATTGTTGCGGCTGAACAGTGTGGACAGGCTATCGCCGGACTTTACCTTGTCCTGTTCCCACTTTACCTCCGGTTCCGCTGCTTGAATGGTGGCTTCGGGGAGAGCAACTTTAAGACTGGTAACTTGACGAGCATTACCCGAAGGCCAAAGCAGAATTAAGAGAATAAGGATGGATGCGATAATGACGCCGGCCAGGTGAGTGGCTGGAAAATATTGGAATCTGCTTGGCTCAGCCATAACGGGTAAATAGTTCCTGAAACGAGAAAACGAGCGAATATCTGCATATTAGCGACTGAGGGCATTTTAACCAGTGTGCTTGATTTTGCACATCGATCAGGTATTTTCATTTTCCCTATTTATCAGACACCTCTAGAGTATGTCATGACAGCTGCATTGATCGAAGATTTGAAAGCCCGTGGATTGCTAAACCAAGCGACCGCAGATGAAGAACTGATTCAACATCTCGAATCTGGCATGCGTACACTTTATTGTGGATTCGATCCAACAGCAGATAGTCTGCATATTGGTAGCTTGGTTCCTCTGTTGATGCTGAAACGTTTCCAACTTGCGGGGCATCGCCCATTTGCGTTGGTTGGTGGGGCTACCGGCCTGATCGGTGATCCCAGTTTCAAAGCGCAAGAACGCAAATTGAACGGACCTGACGTCGTTGCTGGCTGGGTAGAAAAACTGAAAGCCCAAGTCAGTCAGTTTATCGATTTTGACTGCGGCGACAACAGTGCCGATGTTGTGAATAACCTCGATTGGGTCGGGGATATGACAATACTCGACTTCTTGCGGGATGTGGGGAAGCACTTCTCCGTCAACAACATGATTCAGAAAGAGTCCGTCAAGCAGCGCCTTGATCGCGAAGGGGCTGGTATCTCTTTCACTGAATTCACCTATATGTTGCTACAGTCCTTCGATTTTGCCGAGTTGGCCAACCGTGGGAACTGCACGCTGCAGATCGGTGGTTCAGATCAGTGGGGTAACATCGTTGGTGGTGTTGATCTTGCCCGCCGTATGTTTGGCAAATCGGTCTTCGGCCTGACCATGCCATTGGTAACTAAGTCGGACGGTACCAAGTTCGGCAAGACAGAAAGCGGCACGATCTGGCTGGATGCCAGTAAAACCTCTCCTTACGCCTTTTATCAGTTCTGGCTTAATACCGCCGACGCCGACGCCTATAAATTCCTGCGTTACTTCACCTTTCTCCCGGTTGCACAAATAGCGGAGATTGAGGCTGCGGATGCTGAGATCCAGGGACGTAAAACAGCGCAGCCGATTCTGGCCGATGAAGTGACCCGCCTGGTTCACGGTGATGCGGAGCTGGCTTCAGCCAAACGTATTACCGAAGCCCTGTTTGCTGGTGACGTTTCGCTGTTGTCTGAAGCGGAGCTGGAGCAAATCAAACTGGATGGCTTGCCTGCCAGCGACCTTGATCTGGCAGCAATTACAGAAACCCCACTAACAACCCTGCTGACAGACTGCGGGATGGCCAGTGCCGGGCGGGAAGTCAAAGATGCTCTTGGACGCCAGGCTGTGCTTGTTAATGGTGAAGCGAAGGGGGCGGCAGACAATATGAAAACAGCGGAGTGCTTTGCGGCCGATAAAGCACTTTATGGGCGTTTCTTCCTGGTGAAACTGGGGAAAAAGAAATACCACCTGTTTGAACAAAAATAAGTGTGGAAAAATGTTGACCTCTTGGGTGGTATCTTTATAATGCGCCGCTCTCGAGACAACAACGCCACCAGGTGTTGCAGTTGAAAGAAAGGGGTTGACACTCTAAAGAATATCTCTAGAATGCGCGCTCCTCTCCAAGCAATAGATCTTATGGATCGAAGCGGAAGAGAAATAAAGGGTTGACATTCTAGCTAAGCAATATAGAATACGCCCTCCGATTTGAGGTGAAAGCGCAACGCGCTGGCCGC